>CAZYHP010000018.1:1241-36959 GCA_964647135.1 uncultured Rhodanobacteraceae bacterium | reverse complement strand
GGGGTGCGGGCGCGGCACATCGAGCAGCTCGCACAGGTCGATCAGGAAGCTTTGCGAAGTGGACAGCTCGCTTGCCGTGACGCCCCGCCATTTGGCGATGAAGGCGTCGGCGTGCGGATTTTCGGTATCGCTCACAGTGCTGGCGCTCCTTCGCGGGTGATGTCCTTTTCGCGGGGAAAGGGTGCCGCGGGAAAGGGTGCCGCGGGGACATTAGCCGGGAATCTTGCCTCTGTTACCCAGGGCGAAGCAACGGGGCATTCGCGCGCCGAATGCAAGGCTGATCGACCTACCACCGCAAATTGCCGTGTTCCGGCGCAAATGTCGGCGAGCATTCTCCAGCTGTTTCGTGTGTTTCCGAACTTTCCGGGCCGGTGATGGCTGCGTCGCCACCGTGAGAGCGCATGACACTGCAAGCGTGCCTGACAACGCCGTCAGCACGGCTCAAGTCGACGACGGAAGAATCGGTACGTGAAATTGAACTTCTTGGGGATTTTCTGATTGTCGCGGCCCGCCGCGGCCCGTAAAAAAGGGCCGCCGCCATCCCGTTCGCACGTGGCGGACTGCCGTCGGCAGCCGCTGAATTCCAACGTTAGGCAGGACTGGACACAGTAGGGGAACTGTCATGTTCAAGAGCACGTTCGCACTTCTGCTTCTGGCCGGCGTAGGTCTGGCCGCGTGCTCGACCAGCGGCACATCGATTCTGGTCGGTGAAGGCGGCGCACAGCCACCCACTGATCCGGACGCAATTGCGCGGCTTATCGAGCCATCCCAGCGAAAGCACACGATCATTGCTTTGGTTGAGGGTGTCGCCGCAACCGACGGCTACTTCACAAAAGCGAGAACCGAGACTGCGGCCATCGCGGCGATGAGCGAAGAGGCGGCCAGGATTGGCGCCAACGCCATCGTCCTGACCGGAAAGGGGACCAAGCGTTATGGGCAAGTGACGTTCGGCAATACGGTAGGCTCTTCTTATGGTCAACGCACTTCGGCAGGCTTCAACGCCAGTGCCTACGCCACAACCGTCACCTCCTCGATGGGCTGGGAGAGGATCACTTTCAGTAGCATAGACATCCGGTACACCGACGAGCCGAAGGGCGCTGCCTCTCATTCCACCAAGGGCCGTTTGCCGAGCGCCGATGGCGTCATGGCGTGTGATCGGATGATGGCTTTCGTTTGACGCGTGCTCCGGGTCGATAAGCCTCAGCGTGTTTCGGCATGGGTGCGAACCCGACTGCACATCCACTATCGGTCGTGCTGGATCGGCTTGTTGCAACCGATCCGGATCAGGGCAAGAACCACGCCCGGAGGCAACGCTCATGCATCGGTGTGGCCCATCGCGCGAGGATCAAGGGCGGGAGGCCGAGGCGGGTGCCGATCCGTTGTGCGGGTCGTGTCAGACACGTCGTACGTGTCCCGGCAAGGGTTGCAGTTGCGTACCGGTCGTCGACACGCAGCCTCGAAGGCTTTCCTTGTGGGTTGCCTGGTCCTGCGCAGGGTAAGACTGATCGCGCTTCTTTCCTTAGCCGTGCAGGTGCGGTTGCGAAAGCAAAGTGTGGGGCGAAAGTCGCTGCAGGCCCAGACGCCGAGCACGATGTCTTCGGCCTGCAGGGTGTCGAGGCGGATGCGGTTGGCGAACAGCGGGAAGGCGAGCAGGCCGGCGAGGGTGCCGCTGCGTTCGGCCCAGTGTGGCAGGTAGGTGGGTAGGTAGGTCGGGAACTTTCAGATGCCGCAGGTGGGGATTATTGGGATACCGCCGACGCCAGTGCCAGCACGTCGGGCGCGGCGGGCTTGCCGTCGAAGATCCATCGCCATCGTTGACCGGGCTACGTTTCCGTGACCCCCGACGCCTCGGCAAGCTTCATGGCGTCGAAGGCACCCTTCCTCTCGCTGTAGCGCTCGACCAGATAGTCGCTGCGCCCGCGTATCAGCAGCGTGAACTTGACCAGCTCTTCCATGACATCCACGACGCGGTTGTAGAACGGCGAGGCCCGCATGCGTCCGGTTTCGTCAAACTCCTGCCACGCCTTGGGGACCGACGACTGGTTGGGGATCGTCACCATTCGCATCCACCGTCCCAGCAATCGCAAGGTGTTGACCACGTTGAATGATTGCGACCCGCCGCACACCTGCACGACCGCGAGCGTCCGTCCCTGGGTGGGACGCACGCCACCCTCTTCAAGGGGAAGCCAGTCGATCTGGTTCTTGAAGACACCCGTAATCGCGCCGTGCCGTTCTGGGGACACCCAGACCTGACCTTCCGACCACTGCGACCAGTTGCGCAGCTGCTGCACCTTCGGGTGGTCTTTGCCGACGCTGTCAAGCAGCGGAAGGCCGTGTGGATCAAAGACCCGCGTCTCGGCACCGAGGTGGCGCAGGATGCGCTCCGCCTCCAGGGCCAACTTGCGGCTGTAGGACTGCGGTCTCAAGGAGCCGTACAACAGCAGGATGCGCGGAGGTGGCGCGACTGGGTCCGCGCCAAGCATTTCATGGTGGGGACCGGGCAGCAGGTCAGCGGAAATATGGGGGAGCCCCGCGAGCGAGGTGGCTTGATCTTCACATTTCATTTGACTATTCTAGTTTAATGGAAACGAATGAGGCAATCGCCGCCCTGACCGCCCTGGGCCACAGCACTCGGCTGGCCATCTTCCGGTTGCTGGTCGAGGCGGGACCCGGCGGCCGCATGGCTGGGGCCATTGCCCAGTCGTTGGCGGTTCCAGGCGCCACCCTTTCTTTCCACCTGAAGGAGCTGGTCCACGCCGGCTTGATCACAGGCGAAAGCCGGGGCCGCAACATCTGTTACCGCGCCGATTTCAACGCGATGAGCGAACTGGTGTCCTACCTCACCCACAATTGCTGCGCCGGCGCCATGGACGACAGTTGTCCCCCGGCTTCAGCGACGACATGTGGGTGCTGATTTCCCCATGCACCCAATTTTCCGGAAGTCGTTCCATGAAACGTCGTATTCTATTTTTGTGCACCGCCAACTCCGCACGTAGCGTATTGGCAGAGGCAACGCTCCGGGCCTGGGGCGGAGATCGTCTCGAGGTGTTCAGTGCCGGCAGCCGCCCGGCCGGCGTGGTCAATCCCCACGCTCTCGCCCAGCTGGAGGCAGAGGGCTTCGACACGGAAGGCCTGCGAAGCAAGTCCTGGGACGAATTCACGACGGTGGATGCACCCCGGATGGACGTGGTGGTGACCGTGTGCGATTCCGCGGCAAACGAGACCTGCCCCATCGTCCTGGGCGATTTCGTGCGTACGCATTGGGGGCTTCCCGATCCCGCCGCGGTGGATGGCGATGCCGGGGCACAACGGGAGGCGTTTCGTCAGGTCCATCACATGGTCAAAGCGCGGCTGCAGGCCCTCCTCAACGTGCCCGCTGCGGCCTGGGACGACCGGCCAACGCTGAAAGCGCAGCTCGACCGCATTGGTCGCGCCCATCCCGGCGAGAGCACGACCGGCGATGTCTGAGGCTGCGCCGGGCATGGGGCTGTTCGAACGCTACCTCACCATCTGGGTGGGCCTGTGCATCGTCGCAGGTACTGTCCTGGGTTACGCCATACCGGATGCTTTCGACGTCCTCGGCCGCACGGAAGTGGCGAAGGTCAATCTCCCGGTCGCGCTTTTGATCTGGATGATGATCATCCCGATGCTGTTGAAAGTGGATTTCAGCGCCATGGGTCAAGTCGGCCGCCATTGGCGCGGCATGGGTGTCACCCTGTTCGTCAACTGGGCTGTAAAGCCGTTTTCCATGGCGCTGCTGGGCTACGTGTTCCTGCGGCATGCCTTCGCCGACTACCTCCCCCCCGAGGAGATCGACTCGTACATGGCAGGCCTGATCCTGCTCGCGGCCGCGCCTTGCACGGCGATGGTTTTCGTATGGAGCAACCTGTGTCGCGGTGATCCGAATTTCACGCTCAGCCAGGTCGCGCTCAACGACGCCATCATGGTGGTGGGTTTCGCACCGCTGGTCGGGCTGTTGTTGGGACTCTCGTCGATCGCAGTCCCTTGGGACACGCTGGCGTTGTCGGTCGGGCTGTACATCATTGTCCCGGTTGCCATAGCGGTCGTTCTGCGTCGCCGGCTGCTTGCCCGTGGCGGCCAGGGCAGGCTGGATCGGGTGCTGGCACGCCTGGGACCCGTCTCGATGGCAGCCCTGCTCGCGACGTTGGTACTGCTTTTCGGTTTCCAGGGAAGGCAGATTGTCAGCCAGCCCCTGATTATCCTGATCCTCGCAGTGCCGATTCTCATCCAGGTTTATTTCAATTCCGGCCTGGCCTACCTGCTCAACCGAAGACTGGGTGTTGCGCATTGTGTGGCCGGACCCTCCGCCCTGATCGGTGCAAGCAACTTCTTCGAGCTGGCGGTTGCCACGGCGGTCGCTCTGTTCGGTGTGCAATCAGGCGCAGCACTGGCCACGGTCGTGGGCGTGCTGATCGAGGTGCCGGTGATGCTGTCCGTGGTGGGAATAGTCAACCGCACTCGTCAATGGTACGAACGAACACCTCAGCGTGCGCAAGAACCATGCGCATGATCGTATCCAGGGGATACGGCCAGGGATCGTCGGTCTCCAGCCAGGTTCGGGACTCGCGCCGACATTCGTCAGCGGCGGTCCCGGAAAACCAGTGCCGACATGCGTAGAGGGGCAGCGGCAGCCGGAGATTCCTGTGTCGCCCCCGGCGAATGCCGAGGAAAGAGAAGGTGGTCGCCGGTGCGGTCCATCGACTGACCCCAACCAAGCCCCCGGGGCGAAACGGGCGGCGGTGAATCGGGACGTGAACGTCCGGTCGCAGCTGCCGGCCCGTGTTCCGACCACGCAGCATCCAGTCATCCTGATGTTCAGGATTTCCTTTCGGCGCGGGTCGCCCGGGGCAGGGAAAGGTTCGGGCCGGATGCGGGCAGCCAGGCAAGTTCCAGTGCTCATCTGCAGCAGCGCCCGGCCGGTCCGGAATCTGCGACCGGAATTGGCCGGGCCGACTCCGGCGCGACTCTCGAGCCGCCGCCAGGCACTCCCCTCGCGGCCGGCTCACACGCCGAGGACGATGTCCTCGGCCTGCAGGGTGTCGAGGCGGATGCGGTTGGCGAACAGCGAGAAGGCGAGCAGGCCGGCGAGATTGCCGCTGCGTTCGGCCCAGTGCGGCAGATAGGTGGGCGGTGCCAGCCAGCCGGCTTCGAAGAACGGCTCCAGCGCCAGCACGTCGTGCAGGGCGAGCTTGCCGGCGAAGATCCAGCGCAGCAGGTTCAGGCGCCGGTGCTTGAGCGCCCAGCGGAAGAAAGTGTGCACGGACAGCAGGCCGTGCAGGTAGACGGTGTCCTTGCAGAAGGCGCCGCCGCCGGTGACCGGCACGCCGCGGAACACGCGCATGCTTGAGGCGAAGCTGTCGACCTTGCTTTGCCCGGCGTCGCGGAAGAAGCGGTAGACCTCGATGAAGTCGGCGCCCTTGATGGCGCGATCGATGGCGAGAATGCGCAGCGAGATGCGCTTCATGCGCCGGATGTCGATGCAGCCGGTGATCTGTTCGGCGAAGGTGGCCAGGCCTTCCTGGGTGGCGGTGACGCGCGGCGAGCTTTGCCCGAAGCTCTTGAAATGCGGCTGTTCGCGGCCGTTGATCGCGGTCAGCGAATGCACCAGCACTTCGTGTTCCAGCAGCTGTCGCACATCGGCGGCGGAGAAGTGGCTACCGGAACGCAGGCGCACGCGGGTCGCGCCGGCGGCGGCCTTGGCGACCAGGTCGGGATCGAGCTGCACCTGGATGCGGTGGCGGTCGAAGACGGCGTCGATCGCCAGCTGCATGCGTTCGCGCGCCACGTCGGCGGGAATGACGGCGGCGCTGTCGGCATCGTCGAGTTCGGCGTCGAGCTCGTCGGCCAGCACGATGAAATGACCTGCGGCATCGACGTTGGTCCAGTGGCTGCCTGGCAGCGGCTCGCCGGGTGTGCCGAACAGTCGCGCCGACAGCGACCCGACGATGGGTTTTCCCAGCGATTCGATGATCTCGGCAGCGAGGTGGTAGGCGCCGGCACTGCGGCGCAGGTAGTCGCCGACAGGATGGGTCGCGTCGGCGGCCAGTGCGATGGCATCGAGTTCGCGGCGCGTGTCCGACAGGTCGATGCGCGGATATTCGACGACCGGCAGCGCCGGCGTGGCGTCATCGGCGCCGACGAGGAAGGCGTTCTGCACCGAAGCCGGCCAGCTCGCCGCGGACAGCAGCCGGATCGGCTTCGCGGCGGCGACCAGGCGCGCGTCGAGGGCGGCGTAGTGTTCGAGATCGCTCACCGTCGTCCGTGCTTGTCGATCAGGCGCTGATTTACCGCGCGGCTGAGCTGGCGTTCGTCGATGCGACGTTGCAGGGCGTCGCGCTGCATCGCCGCGTGCTCGCGTTCGCCTTCGAGCTTGCGGAAGTGGTCGTAGCGGTCGCGGTCGAGCGTGCCGGCGGACAGCGCGGCCTGGATGGCGCAGCCGGGTTCGGCCTGGTGCTTGCAGTCGCGGAAGCGGCAGTCGGCGCCGAGCTTTTCCAGTTCCGCCGCGAAACCGTCGTCTTCCACGATTTCCTCGCCGGTGAGCTTGAGCTCGCGCATGCCGGGCGAATCGATCAGGCAACCGCCACTGGGCAGTTTCAGCAGCGAACGCGAGGTGGTCGTGTGGCGACCGCGGCTGTCGTGCTCGCGCACGGCGCTGGTCTTCTGCCGCACCGTTCCCATCAGCGTGTTGGTCAGGGTGGACTTGCCGGCGCCGGACGAACCGAGCAATACGCCGGTGCGGCCCGGCCCCAGCCGTGCGGTGATCGGGGCGACCGCCGCGGCGTCCTTGCAGTTGATGGCCAGCACGGGGATGTCCGGGTGTGCGGCCTGGATCTGTGTGAACAGGGCGGAGGCATCGTCGCAGCGGTCCGCCTTGCTGAGCACGATCACCGGTTCGATGCCGGTGCCGGCGATCAGCGCCAGGTAACGCTGCAGGCGGCGCGGATTGAAATCGCCGTCCAGGCCCATCACAACCACCGCGAGGTCGAGGTTGGTGGCGAGGATCTGCTGCTGGTAGCGCTCGCCGGCGGCGCCGCGCTTGAGCAGGTTGCGTCGCGGCAGCAGCACGACGAGGGCGGCGGGTGTATGGGACGGATCGATGATCGTCCAGTCGCCGACCGCGGGCCGGGTCGAGGTGCCGTCCTGGTCGGCGACCATCCCGCGCGGCGAGTGCGCCCGGCGGGAATCGCGGCCATCGTGGACGTCGAAGCCGTTGCGGTGCTGCCCGGTGATCCGTACAAGCTGGTGACCGTCCGCCAGCTCGGGGAGCGGTTGCCCCGGCGGCCAGCCGATCGATTCGAGCTCGAGCGGCGTCGGCATCACCGGCGGTTCATGACGGCGAATGGGGACACGGGCGGGCCTGGGAACGGAACATGGCGCAAGTGTACGGCGATCTCCGGCCCGCGGGCACCGGGCGGCGGCCGTGTCGCAGTGGAAAAACGCCGTTAGACTGCGCCGATTCGATCCAGGCCCCCATCTCCATGCCGCGACCCGTACGCCCCAGCCGCCGTCTCGACCTCGTGACCTACGACATCCGCGGGCCCCTCAGCCGGCGCGCCCGCGAACTGGAGCTGGAGGGCCGCCACATCCTGCGCCTGAACATCGGCAACCCCGGCGCCTTCGGCTTCCGGGTGCCCGACGTGCTCCGGGAGGCGGTCGAGCGCGGTGTCGCCGACAGCGAGGCCTATTGCCACCAGCAGGGCCTGCCGCAGGCGCGCGCGGCGATCGCCGATCGCGAACGGGCGCGCGGTGCGCAGTCGGTGTCGCCGGAATCGGTATTCATCGGCAATGGCGTCAGCGAGCTGATCGACCTGAGCCTGCGCGCGCTGCTCGATCCGGGCGACGAGGTGCTGGTGCCGGCGCCGGACTATCCGCTGTGGAGCGCGGCCGTGCGCCTCAATGATGGCGTGCCGGTCTACTACGACTGCGCGGTGGAAAACGGCTTCCTGCCCGATCCGCAGCGCCTGGAATCGCGCATCGGTCCGCGCACGCGCGCGCTGGTGCTGATCAATCCGAACAATCCCACCGGTGCGGTGTATCCGCGCGCGTTGCTGGCGCAGCTGGTGGAGATCGCGCGTCGCCACGACCTGCTGCTGATGGCCGACGAGATCTACGACAACATCCTCTACGACGGCGCGCGCTTCACGCCGCTGGCCGAGCTGGCCGGTGCGACGCCGTGCCTCAGCTTCGGTGGGCTGTCCAAGGTCTTCCGCGCCTGCGGCTATCGCGTCGGCTGGATGAGCGTTTCCGGCAAGCCGGAATCGACGGCGATCCTGCGCGAGCGGCTGGAACTGCTGTCGGCGCTGCGCCTGTGCGCGAATGTCGCCGGCCAGTACGCCATCGAGCCGGCGCTGGCCGGTGAAGCCAGCATCCTTGAACTGACCGCGCCGGGCGGACGGCTGTACGAGAGCCGCCGCATGCTGGTCGAACACTGCGCGCGCAGCCCGCACCTGTCGCTGGTCGCGCCGGCCGGTGCGCTGTACGCGTTCCCGCGCATCGAGGTGCCGGGCATCGACGACCATACGTTTGCGCTGGCGCTGCTCGAACAGGAGTCGGTGCTGGTGGTGCCGGGACGCGGCTTCAACATCGATCGTCCCGATCACCTGCGCCTGACGCTGCTGCCGGAGGCGTCGGTGATGACCGAAGTGGTGGCGCGCATCGAACGCCAGATCGCGCGCATGGCCGACGACGTTCCCGCCGCGGCGATGGTGGCCTGACGGCGATGGCGACATACCTGGCGCTGGGGGATTCCTACACCATCGGCGAAGGCGTCGACGCGCCGGGTACCTGGCCGCACCTTCTGGCGCAGGCACGCGGCTGGACCGCGCCGCGGGTGATCGCGCGCACCGGCTGGACCGCGGACGAGCTGCTGGTCGCGCTCGACGAGGCCTCGCCCTCCGGACCCTTCGATGTGGTCAGCGTGCTGGTCGGCGTCAACGACCAGTACCGCGACCGCGAAGTGGCCGAGCATCTGCCGTACTTCAACCGCCTGCTGACCCGCGCCGTGGCCCTGGCCGACGGCGACCCGCAGCGGGTGTTCGTGGTGTCGATTCCCGACTGGGGCGCGACACCGTTCGGCCAGGATGACGGGCGCGGTGTCGCCGCCATCGCCGAGGCCATCGACGCCTACAACGCCGCCCAGGTCGAACTGTGTGCGCTGCGCGGCATCGCGCATATCGACATCACGCCGCTGACCCGGCAGCTGGCCGCGGACGAGGCGATGCTGGTGGCCGATCGCCTGCACCCGTCGGCGGCGCAGTACGCGCGCTGGGCCGGCGTGGTCAGCGCTTCGATCCAGCCGACGCCATAGCCGCGGGACTCAACGGCACGCCATCGGCGTGTCGCCCGGGGCGTCATCACGCAGGCTGCTTGTCGCGACAGGTCACCGGCGCTGATATGCCGGCGGTGCCCGCCGCAGTCGCGCGAATGCGGCAATCCGCATTCACGCATTCACGCATTCACGCATCCAGCGACGTCCGTGCGTCGCGGAATCGGTATGACGCGGCGTCAGGGTGACGCGGCGTCGTCAGGCAGTTGCGGGAATCCGTGCTCGCCGCGCTTTTCGGTGGCGGCGAAGAGACCAAGATGGGCGGCCCTCGATCCGCCGGCCGGCAGCGGCAACGGCGCTTCGCCACGACGGCTGCGCAGGACGTTGGCGAGGGCGACACGGGCGCGCTCGGACAGATGCTGCCGTTCGGCGATGTCGGCCATCAGTTCCCAGGCTTCGGCATCGCTGTCCAGCGCCAGTGCATGGCCGACGAATTCCTCGGCCTGGCTGGTTTCGCCCATCGCCAGGTGCAGGCGGGCCAGCGTCAGGTTGAGACCGACGCTGTCTTCGCGACCGGGCAGCCACGATTCGGCCTGCTTGAGCAGGCGCGTCGGGCTGGACTGGCGGATGCGGCCGTACTGGCGGATGAGATCCTCGCTCCATTCCTGCTTCAGCTGCGTCTCGATCAGGGCCGATGCATCGACGTCGGCGAGTTCGACCGCACGCTGCACATAGGCGGTAACCACGTCGTCGGCACGCTTCTGGCCGCGTGGCAATGCGTCCCACACGCGCGTCAGCTGCGCGCCATTCGACGCCTCGGCGAGCGCTTGCAGGATCGTTGCCAGTTCCAGCTTCGCGTAGGCCAGGCCGTCGAGCAGCTGGCTGCGGTGGAGTTCGGGCAGCAGCGTCAGCGCCTCGTCGGCGCGTCGGCTCTGGCGCAGGGCCTCGTGGCGCAGCAACAGGCCGCTCGGTGGCAGCGGCGTCAGCTCGGTCAGCGCAGCCAGTGCCTGTGCCGGCTGTTCGTTCGCCAGCGCTTCACGGGCGCGTTCCAGCTGCACCAGGCGACGGCCTTCGGCATCGTCGTCAAGGGCGGCCAGATAGGCGTGCGCCTGGGCTTCGTTGCCGCGCGTATGCGCGGCCTGCGCCGCTTCGAGCAGCGCGGGGATGCGGAAATCACTGTCTTCGGCGGCGCGCACGAACAGCTTCTCGGCCTTCGCCCACTGGCCCTCGCGCAGGCGCAGCTCGGCCTGCGCGAAGGCATGGCGCGAACGCGCGCGACGGCGACCGGCCAGCCAGCGCAGCGGCGCGCGCAGCAGCCACCAGGCCAGCCAGATCGCGGCGAACACCAGCGCGACCAGTGCGACGGCGGTGATCACAGTGGTTTCGATGACATAGCCGCGGATGCGCAGCTGCACCACGCCTGGATCAGCCGCCAGCCATTGCCAGCCGAGGGCACCGACGACCAGGACAGCGATGATGACGACGATGCGCAGGAACCATTTCATGCTCACGTCGAGCTCTCCTGTTCGGTGCCCGGGCTTTCAGCCGGTTGCATGGGGAAGGGGGCGGGCAGCATGGGTGCCGTCGCGCTGCTGTCGTCGAGGCGCTGGCGGAGGACGGCGATATCCGGCGGCGGTGTCGTCCAGTCGATCGCCAGCAAGGGGTCGATGCGTGCCAGCAAGGCCTGCGTGGCAGCCCCTTCGCAGCAGGCGGCCAGCGCCGCCCGTGCCGCACCGAGGTGTGTCCGCAGCGCACCGCCGTCCTGGGCCAGCGCGGACTGCCGCGCCCGTCGCAGTGCCGCGGCGGCGCCGTCGCGACTATGCGGTGTCGACGCGGCGACCTCGTCGTCACGACGGATGCTGATCAGGTTGTCGAAGCGGTCGAACTGGCGATCCCACCAGCCGCCGCCTTCGTCGCGACGGAGTGCCGATGCGCGGGATTCGACGCTCGCAGCGGCGAGCTCGTCACTGATGCCGTCGATCTCCGCCTGTATGGCATGCCATGCCGGACGCTGGACGCTTTCGACCTGGCGACGGGTTTCGCCGATGGCGGCGCGCAGGTCGGCGAAGCGCTGCTCACGGGCGAGCGCCTGCGCAGCCAGTTCGAGTGCGGCGGCAGCGCCGTCGCGGTCGTCGGAGAGGCGCAGGCGGCTTTCGGCGAGGATCAGCAACTGCCGCGCTTCGTCCTCGCCGCCGCGTTGCATTGCAGAACCATCGCGGCTCAGGTCGGCGATCAGCGCTTCGGCGCGGGCGCTGCGGTCGGCGAGCGCGAGCAGGTCTTCCTGCAGGCGTTGCCGCAGGCGTTCGCTTTCCGCCAACTGGTCACGCAACGTGCCGGCCAGTTCGTTGTAACGGGCGCCGCGCCGCTGGTTCTCGGTGACCCGGGTATCGAGGGCCTCCAGGCGCCGGACCAGTTCGGCCTCGGTGTTTTCCTCGCCGCGTGCCGCCAGATGCGCCTGCCACAGCGCAGCGCCGGCTGTTGCCAGTGCCAGGATGGACAGGACCAGGGCGGCACTGCCGCGGCGGGTGGCTGCCGGAGCGGGTCTGCGGAAGCCCGTGTCGCCGCCGTCGTCGCTGGCGGCGATGGCGGGCGTCACGTCGTCGGCCGGGAGGATGTCGTCGTCGCGATCACTCATGTGCGTATGCTAACCCGATAAGGTGGACCCGGCTCGCGCGGCGCCTCCCGCCCAGGCCCGATCAGGTTCGCGACACTCTGGCGCCCGGCGTGGCGCAGGCCGTGGAAAGCAGGTCGGCGGGACGCGCCGAGGCGGCGACAGCGATGTCGGTGAAGCCCAACGTCCGTGCATGCGCGCGCAGTCGTTCGCTGGCGACCACCATCGACGCGGTCGCCTGGAGTCGAGCCCGCTGTCGCGGTGAAAGCTGTGCCATCAGCGCATCGAGCAGGGCGCCACTGCTGGCGATGAGCAGTGGCCGTGGCGCCGCGGACAAGGCGGCCAGGCGGCGCCGCGGCAGCCGCCGTGGCCGGCGCTCGTAGGCATGCAACAGGCTGACCCGTGCACCGCGTTCGCGCAGCGCCGGTCCGAGCAGGCCGCGGCCGTCCGGCGCACCGACGATCACCATGTGACCTTTCAGCGGTGACGCCAGCGCGGGCAACTGCAGCAGCCCTTCGCTGTCGTAGTGCCGGGCGGGAATGAGGGCTTCGACGCCGTTGTCGCGCAGCGCCGCGGCGGTGCCGGGTCCCGGCGCGAAGACGCGACCGGCGGCCGACGCCTGCCGCAGCGGACCGTCGACAGCGAACAGGCCAGCGTGGCCGCGCGCCGACAGGTCGGCGGCGGTGCGCACGGCGGCAGGGCTGACGAACAACCAGTGGCTGGCGTCGGACAGTGGCGCCAGTGCCTCTGCAAAAGCCTGGACACCCGTCGGCACATTACGCATCGAGGCGAGGTTGCGGGCCTCGGCGCCGGCGTCGCGCAACGCGGCCAGCAGCCAGCGCGTGCCCGGATCGGCCGTGCGCAGCGTGGACACCTGCACGCCTGCAAGCGGAGAGGAACGGTCGCTGTCCTTCGTCATGCCGCGCATTATCGCAGCGCCGGGCGCTTGACCCGGGCGATGCTGCACCGCACAGTCGTCCGCTTCCCACGCTGGAGCGGCACCTGCCATGACCCTGGACGAACTGAAAACGCGACTGCTTGCCGACATTCCGCTGGCGCGGGCCATGGCGTTGGACCTGGCCGGTTGGGACGGGCAGCGGCTCGTGCTGACGGCGCCGCTGTCGCCCAACCGCAATGACAAGGGCTGCGCATTCGGCGGCAGCCTCGCCAGCCTGATGACGCTGGCCGCCTGGGGCGCCAGCGTGCTGCGACTGGGCGAGCAGGCCGACGGCGCGGAGGTCTACGTCCAGGACAGCCAAATCCGATATCTGGCCCCGGTCTGGCAGGACATCGAGATCCACGCCTGGGCGGACGACGCCGAGCCGGAGGCGTTTCCGGCCACCTTTCGCGACCGCGGTCGCGCGCGTACGCATCTGGTCGCCGAGTGCCGGCTGGCCGACGGCAGCCTCGCCGCCGCGATGACGGCACGCTTCGTCGCCATCGATCCGCGCCGTCCACGTCCGCAGCGCTGATCGCGGTCACCGCCACCATCTGCCAGAATCCGGCCCACTGTCCATCCTGGGGAATGCGTCCATGACCAATATCGTCCGCATCGCCGTGGTCGCGCTGGCGGCCGTGCTGAGCGCCTGTGCCGGCGTCGGCAGCGAGAAGAACAAGATGGAGGAAACGCTGTATCTCTACGCCGGCGCCGTGCGCTGGGGCGAGGTCGAGCAGATCCTGGCATTCCACGATCCGGAAGTGCTGGAGGAAAAGCCGCCCAGCGAACTGGAGCTGGAGCGCTGGCGGCAGCTGCGCGTCACCGGCTATCGCTCGCGGGCACGCGAGCCGCAACCGGATGGTTCGATCGTGCAGTTCGCGGAGATCGAGTTCATGAACAAGCACACGCTGACCACGTCGTCGCTGGTCGATCGCGAAGTGTGGCGCTACGACGAGGATGCCAAGCGCTGGTGGCTGTCGTCCGGCCTTCCCAACCTCGATACCCGCCAGTAAGCGCTGCCTTCGTCGTGGCCGCCGCTGTTTTTCCAGTGGCGGCGGCGGCGTGCATCCCGGATAATCGCCGCACTTATGGATCGTTTCCCTGAATTTGTCTCCCAGAACCTGTTTCTGGTGATGGCCTTCGTCGGCCTGACCGTGTTCCTGATCGGCAGCCTGGTCTCGCGTGTCCTGCGCGGCTACAAGGAAGTCACGCCAGCGCAGTTGACCATGCTCATCAACCGCGAGAACGCGCTGGTTGTCGATCTCAGCCCGCTGGCGGATTTCGAGAAGGCGCATATTCCCGGCAGCCGCCACGTCCTGCCCAGCCAGTTCGATCCGGAAAACAAGGAACTGGCGAAGGTCAAGGATCGCCCGGTGGTGATCGTCTGCCGCAACGGCATGTCGTCCGGCAACGCCGCGCAGCGACTGGTGAAGGCGGGCTTCACGCGCGCCTATGCGCTGGCCGGCGGGGTCGCGCAGTGGCAGGCGGCCGAGCTGCCGCTGGTGCGCGGCAAGGCCTGAGCCCGTTGCTTCGACCTTCGGCCGTCGACTGGCCGCCCGTGCGTCGACCGATGTCCGCCCGCGCCGGCCTTGATTCAGGCGGCGCCGCGCCCAGATCGAAGGGTGTGGGATAATCCCGCGTCCGCATTCCGGTTTTCACGTCTTTCAGGAGTTTCCCCCGATGTCCAACGACAACCCGGCCGTCAACGGCCAGGCCGAAGCGCAGCAGTCCGCCCAGCTCTCCATCCAGAAGATCTATCTCAAGGACGCGTCCTTCGAAGTGCCCGGCGCGCCGCAGGTGTTCCAGGAGCAGGGCCAGCCGCAGTTCAAGCTGGAATTGAGCCAGCGCGTGCAGCAGATCGGCGACAGCGCCTTCGAGGTTGTACTGGGCGTCAACCTGACCTGCGAACTCAACGAGAAGGTGGTGTTCCTGGCCGAGATCAAGCAGGCCGGCATCTTCGTACTGGAAGGCTTCGACGAGGCGACCCGCCAGGCGGTCCTCGGCACCTACTGCCCGCAGTCGCTGTTCCCGTATGCGCGCAGCACGATCAGCGAGCTGGTGCTGGCCGGTGGTTTCCCGCCGTTCGTCCTGCAGCCGATCAACTTCGACCAGCTGTACGCCGAGCAGATGCGTCGCCGCGCCGCCGAAGGCCAGAGCGAAGGCCTGGTCGGTCACGCCTGACCTTCACCACATGGCCGTGCAGCGACCGATTGCCGTCCTCGGCGCCGGTTCCTGGGGCACCGCCCTGGCGGCCTTGCTGGCACGCAATGGTGTCGCGACCCGACTGTGGGGTCGCGACGCTGCGCAGATGGCGGCGATGGCCGCCAGCGGACGCAATGTCCGCTACCTGCCGGACCTCGATCTGCCGGCATCACTGACCTACGCGCACGACCTCGACGCGGCCATCGCCGACGCGCGCATGGTGCTGGTCGTCACACCCAGCCATGCCTTCGGCGACCTCCTGGCGCGTATCGTGCCGAGCCTTCCCGCTGACGCCGGCGTCGTCTGGGCCAGCAAGGGCTTCGAGCCCGGCACCGGGCGATTCCTGCACGAAGTGGCCGCTGAGCTGCTGGGCGACCAGCACGCACAAGCGGTGCTGACGGGGCCGTCGTTCGCACGCGAAGTGGTGCAGGGCCTGCCTACGGCCGTCACCATCCATTCGCGGGATGCCGACTTCGCCACCGCCGTGGCACGCGATTTCCATTCGCCGACGTTCCGCGCCTACACCGGCACCGACATGCTGGGCGCCGGCCTGGGTGGCGCGATGAAGAACGTGCTGGCCGTTGCCGTCGGCGTGTCCGACGGCATGGGCATGGGCCTGAACGCACGTGCCGGGCTGATTACCCGCGGGCTCGCCGAAGTGCTGCGCCTCAACCAGGCGCTGGGCGGGCAGGCGGAAACCATCATGGGCCTGGCTGGCCTGGGCGACCTGGTGCTGACCTGCACCGGCGACCTGTCACGCAATCGTCGGCTGGGCCTCGCATTGGGTCGCGGCGTGCCGCTGGACGATGCCGTCCGCGAGATCGGCCAGGTCGTCGAGAGCCTGCAGACCGCCGAGGAAGTCATTCGCCTGGCGCGCCGCCACGATGTCGAGTTGCCGATCAGCGCGCTCGTCGAGAGGGCGCTGCGCGGCGAGATCACGCCCACCGAAGGCGTGCGCCTGCTGCTGTCCCGCGAGCAGAAACCCGAATTCCGCTGACTGCGGCGCGCCTGGTGCGCGCCGACGCCGGTCACGCCGGCAGCGCTCCTTGAACGATGCCGGCGCGGAGACGCGCGCTCAGTAGCTCAGGCGCGCGCCCAGGAACACGGCGTTGTAGTCGCTGTTGAGCTCGCCTTCGCCGATGATGCCCCAGCCGTTGCTGAACCTGTATTGCGCATAGAGCACGGCCGAGGTCGTCGAATCCTCACGCAGCATCGGCGGGACGTCGACGGTCGCGCCAGCCACGCTGACCTCGACGTCGTCGAGCGCGACGTGACGGATCGAGGCACCTGCCTCGAAGCGCGGCGTGAACGCCGAGCGGACACCGACCTCGCCGCTGAAACCGTCCGTCGCCTCGATCTTCCCCGATTGCACCGGAACCAGTGCCGCCGTGTTGATGACGAAGTCGGCGCTGCCGACGCGCTCGTAGGCGACGCGGAAGAACAGGTCGGTGGTGGCCGCCACCGGCAGGTTGTAGCCGATGCCGATGTGGTAACGGTCGACATCGTCGTCCAGGATGACCGTGCCGGGGATGTTGTTTGCGCCGAGGAACGGCTCCTCGCCTTCCAGCGCGGTGCGGTTCCAGCCCAGGAAAACGTGCCAGTTGTCGTTGATCTCACCCGAACCGCGGATCGCCGCACCGGCGCCGTTGTCGAGCGCGCTGTGGTCCGGGGACACGTACTGCAGGCCGATGTCGAAGTACGACCAGCTCACGCCCGGGTTGTTGAACGGCTGCTGCGCGAATGCGCTGCCGGCGGACAGGGCCAGGGTGAGGCACAGGGCGGAACGGATCATGGGGACGGTCCTTGACGGGTTCGAAACGCGGACATTGTAGGGGCCGGTCGTCCAGACGCGCGCATCCACCGGTACAGGTTTTAACGCCGGATTCATTGCCCGCCCGGAAAGTCCAGCTGGCGCCAGGCTTCGTACACCGCCACCGCCACCGAGTTGGAGAGATTGAGGCTGCGGTTGCCCGGCACCAGCGGAAGGCGCAGCCGTTGCGCCGGCGGCAGCTCGTCGAGCACCTCGTCGGGCAGGCCGCGGGTTTCCGGGCCGAACAGGAAGGCATCGCCCGCAGTGAAGCGGGGCTGGTCGTGACGCTGCTGGCCGCGGGTGCTGAAGGCGAACAGCCGCGCTGGCGCGGCGTCGCGCAGATAGTCCTGCAGGCTGGCGTGGACGCGAACGCTGGCGTACTCGTGATAGTCCAGGCCGGCGCGGCGCAGGCGGGCGTCGTCCAGTTCGAAGCCGAGCGGGGCGATCAGGTGCAGCCGGGAGCCGGTGTTGGCGCACAGCCGGATCACATTGCCGGTGTTCGGCGGAATCTCCGGCTGGTACAGGACGACATCGAACATGCGCGGACCGGGTCGAAGGGAAGGGCGGCTGCCGGGCGGGACAGGCGGTCGCGGCCATTGTATCCGGCCATTTTCGACCACCTTTTGCGTATAGGAGAACAGGCGGAACGCATTTGCGGCCTGCGATACCATCCATACCCGAATCCCCGAGGACAATCCATGAACATCAGGTCGCCGCTCTGCCTCCTTCCCCTGGCCGCTGTCCTGGCGGCAGGCCCCGTGTTCGCGGAACAGGCGCCGCGGGCCGAGTGGGAAGCCCTTCGTCCTGAACTGCAGGCCAAGGTCTCCGCGGAGCGCTGGACCGCGGCGGCCGCCCTGTCGATCAACCCCGACTCGCGGATCGAACTGCTGCGACTGCCCGAGGAGCGCATCGAAGCGGTCAAGCGCGCCAATGCCCAGCCCGGCACCAAGCGCCTGCGCGTCGGCATCGAGCGCGACCTGGGCAGCGAAGTGGCCAGCGGCAGCGCGTCTGCCCTGGCGTGGCGGCCGGTCGACGGTGGCTGGCAGGCCAGCGTCGAAGTGCAGGCGCCGGGTGCGGCGGCCCTGCGCGTCGCCGTCGACGTGGCCGGCCTGCCGGATGGCGCCTGGCTGCGTTCCGAAGGCGACCTGTCCGGCCAGCAGGAGGGTGCCGACATCGAACGCATGCGCAACGAACTGGATGCGCAGGGTCGATTCTGGACATCGACCACGACCGGTGAGCGCCAGCGCATCGAGTGGTTCGTCCCCGCCCGTGCCGACGGCAGCCTGCCGTCCGCTGCTTCGATCGCCGGCGTGTCACACCTGATCGTCGATCCCCACAAGGCCGGTTTCGAACTGAAGGCGCTGGGCGACTCGGGCTCGTGCAACATCGACGTGGTCTGCCGCACGAATTCGCTGGGCAGCCTGTTCGTCAGTGCGAAAAACGCCGTCGCGCGCATGCTGTTCCAGGATGGCGGTACCTACACCTGCACCGGCACGCTGCTCAACGACCTGGACAGCAACACGCAGCGCAAGTGGTTCTTCAGCGCGCATCACTGCATCGACACCCAGTCGGTGGCCAACACCCTGGAAACCTACTGGCAGTACGAAACCCCGACCTGCAATGTCGACAACGCCGGGCAGAACATCCGCGTCACCGGCGGCGCGGACTTCCGGCACTCGGCGTCGAGTACCGACGCGCTGCTGCTGGAACTGCGCGGCACCCTGCCCGGCAGTGCGGCCTTCGCAGGCTGGGATTCCTCGTCGCTGTCGGCGAACACGCAGGTAACGGCGATCCATCATCCGTCCGGCGACATCAAGAAAGTCACCTTCGGTCGTTACCTGCGGACGCAGGACAACGTCTCTGTCGGCGGCCAGCTGGTCACCTCGGCCTGGCGCACGACCTGGACGGAGGGCACCACGGAGGGCGGAAGCAGCGGCTCCGGCCTGTTCACGCGCGACAGCAACAGCTATTACCTCCGTGGCGGCCTGATCGGTGGCGCGGCGTCATGCGGCAATTCCGGTGGCTCGGAAGGTTCGGGCAATTACGACTTCTACTCGCGCCTGGACCGGGTGTACCCGTCGATCCAGCAGTTCATCGGCAGCACCGGCGGTGGTGGCAACAATGGCGCGACGCGTGACTACACCGGCCAGTGGTACAACGCGAACCAGGCCCGCCGCGGCCTCAGCCTGTTCCGCCTCAGTGGCGGTGGCCTGTTCTCGCTGTGGTTCCGCTACGACAGCCAGAACCGCCCGCAGTGGTATCAGCTGGAAGACATCTGGACCGGGCCGGACCGCCTCGGTGGTCGCGTCGCGCGCTTCACGCAGAACTCCGGCACGCCGACGTTCACCGGTACGTATACGCTGGTGTTCAACTCCGCGACGACGGCGACCTTCAGCTACAACAATGTCGATGGCGACAGCGGAACCGTCAGCCTGACCAAGGGCACGCCCTGATCATCAGGGTTCAATCCCCCGGCCAGGCCGCAGGGCCTGGCCGCCGCCCGGAAAACGATCGACCCGGTGTGATGGCCGCCGTGGACTCAACCGCAGGTACGCGTACATTTTTATAGAGTAACGTTTGACATCAGACTGGACATTGTGTTGCCTTGATGGTATCGCCAGCGTGCGATACCACTGCCGAACCGCAAGGGAAGGGGGTTGATCATGAAAAGGGCTTCCATGTTGATGCTGGGAATGGCCGCTGCGGTTGCATGCTTCGGCCTGTCGGCGGCTTCGACCCAGGCAGGCGTCCGGGTGAAGTCCGAGCCCTTGCGGCCTTCGTTGCAGGCCCAGAGCGAAACACTTCGGCTGCAATGGCAAGCAGCGCCTGGGGCGACCAGCACCGCCGGGCTTCGATTGCCGCCGATGCCAGCATCGCGCATCGAGGCGATGCAGCAGGCCAATCAATCCGCGCGCGGTGCTCCCCTGCTTGTCGGGGTCGAACGTGACCTGCGCGGTGAGGCCGCCAGCCATTCCGTCGCGACCTGGGAGGTGGTGCCCGGTGGCTGGGTGGCGCAAATGGAAGTGGTGTCGTCCGGTGCGGCGGCGTTGCGCGTGGCGGTAGTGGCCGCCGGGCTCCCCGAAGGCAGTTTCCTGCGTTACGCCAATCTGGCCGGCTCGGAAGAGGTGCTGGGCGCCGACCTGGCACAGATGAGGGAACAGGTCGATGAGCTGGGGCGCTACTGGACGGCGACGACTTCCGGTGACCGTCAGCTCCTCCAGTGGTTCGTGCCGGCTACGCACACCGGTGCTTTCGTGGTGCCGCCACCGCAGGTGGCCGGCATAGCGCACCTGTTCGTCGATCCGATGCAGCCGGATGCGCCGCGCAAGGCATTGGGCAACGCCCTGGCCTGCAATCGAGACGTGGCCTGCTATGTCGAAGAACTCGGTCCTGGATTCGTGGCGGCGAAGAACGCCGTCGCGCACTACACCTTCCAGGGTTGCACCGGATTGGCCGTTTGCATGTGCACCGGCACCCTTCTGGCGGACCACGACCCATCCACCCAGCACGCCTGGTTCTACACCGCCGGCCATTGCATTGATTCCCAGGCCAGAGCAAACACCCTGGAAACCTTCTGGAATTACGAAGCGCCCACCTGTGGTGTCATTGATGCCGGGCTGAACCATCGAGTGGGTGGCGGTGCCGATGTGGTGGCACGCGCCGACTGGGAGGATGCGGTGCTTCTCAAGCTGCGAGGGAACCTCCCTGATGGTGTCCACTTTGCCGGCTGGGACAGCCGTCCGCTGGTCCCGGGGACCCCGATCCTCGCCATTCATCATCCGCGCGGCGACGCCAGGAAGGTGACTTTCGGGACGTTCACCGGGCACGAGTCCAACGTGGCGTTCGGCGGATACACTTACCGCTCGACAGCAACGGTGCACTGGACGCAGGGGACGCTGGAGGGCGCCAGCAGTGGGTCGGGCGCATTCACTCGAGACGGTGAGGACTACTACTTCCGTGGCAGCGCCATGGAAGGTACCGAGCTCGGTTGCCAGGGTGGCGTTGCCTATTACGGCCCGCTCGAGCTGACTGCCGTAACCTTCCAGCCATTCCTGGGTAGCGCCGCGGCAGGCGCGACGCGTGACTACACCGGCCAGTGGTACAACGCGAACCAGGCCCGCCGCGGCCTCAGCCTGTTCCGCCTCAGTGGCGGTGGCCTGTTCTCGCTGTGGTTCCGCTACGACAGCCAGAACCGCCCGCAGTGGTATCAGCTGGAAGACATCTGGACCGGGCCGGACCGCCTCGGTGGTCGCGTCGCGCGCTTCACGCAGAACTCCGGCACGCCGACGTTCACCGGTACGTATACGCTGGTGTTCAACTCCGCGACGACGGCGACCTTCAGCTACAACAATGTCGATGGCGACAGCGGAACCGTCAGCCTGACCAAGGGCACGCCCTGAGGTCGATGCAGGCGGGCACCGTTACCACGGTGTCCGGCTGCCGTCATGGCCGAGCAGGCTGGCCTGGTCATCGGGGCCCGCCTGTTCGAACTGCGCGATCATGCCGGCGACCGACGCTTCGGGAGCCAGCGGCGCGCCCTCGCCACCCATGTCGGTGCGCACCCAGCCGGGGCGCAGTGCGAAGCAGAGGACGCCGTGCGGATTGAGCGCCTGCGCGAGCAGCCGCGTCCACATGTTGAGCGCCGCCTTCGACGCGTTGTAGCTGGGCGAGTTGAAGCCGTCGACGCCGCTGATCGAACCGAGTCCTGAACTGATGTTGGCGATGCGCGCGCTTGCCCCCTTCGCGAGCAGATCGGCGCAGGCCTGCGCCAGCAGCACCGGACCGATGGCGTTGGTCTGGTAACTGCGCGCCATGGCTTCGGGATCCAGCTGCCCGAAGCGTTCGCCCCGGACCAGGATGCCGGCGTTGTTGACCAGGCGGTCGAGACGATCGGTCAACAGGTCCAGCTCGCTGCGCAAGGCGTCGATGCTGGCCGGCCGGCTGACGTCCAGTGGCAGCAGTTTCAGCTTTGCCGGGTGGTCGGCGGCGAGATGGTTGAGGGCGAGCGCCTGGCCGGGTTGCCGGCAGGCGGCGTAGACGGTGGCGCCACGGGCGAGGTACTGGCGCGTGAATTCCAGGCCGAGACCCCGGTTGGCGCCAGTGACGAGGACATGCATGTCGGGCTCCTGCAGTGTGCAGCCAGTCTAACCCCCGGCGTGCATGGCGGATCGCGCCGCACCTTCGCCGCTGCGATGCACCAGCGGGGCCGCTATCCTTTCCGGCCCGATACCCAGGACCGCAAAACTCCCATGCGAATACTGCTTCTGCTCGTCGCCCTGGCCACCGGCCTCGCGCAGGCCGAGACGGCGATCGACATTCCCTACCAGACCTTCAGTCTCGAGAACGGACTGCGCGTCGTCGTGCACACCGACCGCAAGGCGCCGATTGTCGCCATCAACCTCTGGTACCACGTCGGCTCGAAGGACGAACAGCCGGGTCGCACCGGTTTTGCGCACCTGTTCGAACACCTGATGTTCCAGGGCACGGAACATTACGACGACGAGTTCTTCAAACCGTTCGAGCTGGTTGGCGCGACCGACATGAACGGCACCACCAGCTTCGACCGAACCAATTACTTCGCCAACGTGCCGACCACGGCCGTCGACCTCGGCCTGTGGATGTTCTCCGAACAGATGGGCCACTTCCTCGGCAGCGTCGACCAGGCGCGCCTGGACGAGCAGCGTTCGGTGGTGCAGAACGAGAAGCGCCAGAGCGAAAACCAGCCCTACGGCCTGGTCTGGAAGCACCTGCTCCCGGCGCTGTTCCCCGCCGGTCACCGCTATGCGCACCTGCCCATCGGCTCGATGGCCGACCTCGACGCCGCATCACTGGACGACGTGCGCTGGTGGTTCCGCTCCTGGTACGGCCCGAACAATGCGGTGCTGGTGCTGGCTGGCGACATCGACCTGCCGACCGCCCGCGACAAGGTGACGCGTTACTTCGGCGACATTCCCGCGGGTCCGACCCTGGCGCAGCCGCCGGTTGCCGTGCCGGAACGCAGCGAGGCCACGCGCGCGCAGTTGGCCGACCGTGTCGCGCAGGCCCGGCTCTACAAGGGCTGGGTCACGCCACAGTTCGGCAGTCGCGAGGCGCTGCAGCTCGAGCTGATCAGCCAGGTGCTGGGCGGCAGTGCCGCATCCCGGCTGGACCGTCGCCTGGTGCACGAAGAGAAACTCGCCGACATGGTGGCGGCATTCTCCGGTGCCGACCAGCTGGCCGGGACCTTCATCATCGTCGCCGACGTCAGGCAAGGGGTCGATCCGGCACGCGTCGAAGCGGTCATCGACGAGGAAATCGAACGCCTGCGCCGACGTGGGCCGGACCGTGACGAGCTGGAGCGCGCCCGGACCATGTACCGCACCACGTTCGTGCGCGAGATCGAACGCATCGGTGGAATGGGCGGCAAGGCCGACGTGCTGGCGCAGTGCGCGGTGCTGAGTGGTGATCCCGGCTGTTTCCGGCAGGTGCTCGCCCGCCTTGAAGGAACCCGCGCGCGCGACCTGCGCAATGCCGCGCGACGCTGGCTGGGCGACAGCAGCCACACGATAGTGGTCGAACCCGGTGAGCGGGCCGCCGAAGCGGAAGATGAGGTGACCGGCGAGGCTGGCGAACTGGCCGCGGTGGCCGACGCCGATCCGCGCTATCGCACGGTGGCCAGCGACGTCGATCGCACGGCCGGCCCGCCGTCTGTGACCGTGTTTCCTGACCTGGCTTTTCCCGAGTTGCAGCGCACGCGCCTGGACAACGGCCTGGCGGTCGTTCTCGCCCGGCGGGAAGGCCTGCCGCTGGTGCAGATGAGCCTGGAGGTCGACGGTGGCTACAGCGCCGATGTCGGCCGCAAGACCGGCACCGCCAGTTTCGCGATGAACATGCTGGGCGAGGGCGCCGGTGATCGCGGTGCGCTGCAACTCGCGGCTGCGGCGGAAAGCCTGGGTGCGCGGATCGGCAGTGGTGCCTCGCTCGACGCCGGCAACATCAGTCTCTCGGTCCTTCGCGAGAACCTCGCGCCGGCGCTGGCGCTGTATGCCGATGTGATCCAGCGGCCCCGCTTCGATGCTGCCGAGATCGAGCGCGTGCGCGCGCAATGGCTGTCCGGCATCGCCCAGGAAAAGACCCGGCCCGGCAGCCTGGCGATGCGCCTGCTGCCGCCGCTGCTGTACGGGCGCGAGCATCCGTATGGCATCCCCTTCACCGGCAGCGGCGACGAGGCGTCCATCGCCGCGCTGCAGCGCGAGGATCTCGTCGATTTCCACCGCGACTGGGTGCGGCCGGACAACGCCACGCTGATCGTCGTCGGCGACATCGGGCTCGACGAACTGGTGCCGCTGCTCGACAAGCAGCTGGGCGAATGGAAGTCGCCTGCGTCGCCGTTGCCGACGCTGCGTCGCGATGCGGTGGCACGTCCGGCCGCTTCGCGCGTGTTCCTCGTCGACCAGCCCGGCGCCGTGCAGGCGAACATCCTGGTCGGCCTGGTCGTGCCGTCCACGGCCGATCCTGCCTCGCTGGCCTTCGACCTCGGCAATGGCGTGCTTGGCGGCACCTTCACTTCGCGCCTGAACATGAATCTGCGCGAGGACAAGGCGTGGTCGTACGGCGTCAGCACCGGTGCCAGCAATGCGCTGGGGCAGCGGCCCTGGATCGGTTATGCACCGGTGCAGATCGACCGCACCGCCGAAGCCATCACCGAGATCCGCCGCGAGATCGCCGCCTTCGTCGGCGAGCGGCCAGCGGAGGCGGGGGAAATCTCGCACATCCGCACCCACCGTGTGCACCGCCTGCCCGGTTCCTTCGAAACCGGCTCGGCGGTGCTTGGCGCCGTCGCCGGCATCGTCCGCTACCGACGTCCGGACGATTACGTGACCACGCTTCGCCGCCAGATCCTCGACACCACCGACGACCAGGTCCGCGCCGCCATGGCCGTGCTCGACCCGGACGCGCTGACCTGGGTGATCGTCGGTGACCTGGCCAGCATCGAAGCCCCGGTGCGCGACCTGGCGCTGGGCGAGGTCACCGTCCTGGATGCCGACGGCAGGCCGGCCGCCCGGTCCGGGAACTGAAGTCCGGCGGTTCCGGGCAGCGGCCCGGAACCGCCATGGCGGTCACGTTCCGGCGTGCCCGGACTGCACTACCATCGGACGCTCCTGTGGGGGAGTTCTGAAGATGGACGGATCAAGTGTTGCAGGCGCCGCGTCGACGCGGCGGCAGTTTCTTTCCGGGGCTCACGGTGAAACAGGCAAGGCGCAACAGCAGGCGCTGACGCCACCTTTCGCTGTGTACGTACTCAACCGCATGGGCTTCGGCCCGCGCCGCGGTACGCCTTTCAGCGTCGAGGCCTTCAATGCGCTGGGCGCGACGGACGACGCACGACTGACGGCGTTCGTCGACCAGCAGCTCAACCCGACGACGAGCGGGGCCGGGCATGTCACCGATCCCGATGTCGATGCACGACTGGTACACGAGAATTTCAGCACGCTGGGCAAGACCTTTGCGCAGCTGTGGCAGGACCATGAAGTCAACGGGAATCCCAGTGGCGGTCCATATACGCGCGACCTGCCGATCCGCGAGATCGAACGCGCCGTGTTCGTACGCGCGATCTACTCGCGCTGGGGCCTGTACGAACAGATGGCCGATTTCTGGCACAACCACTTCAACGTCTACGGCTATGACCGCTACGCGGCGCCGACGTGGGTGAGCTGGGACCGCGACGTCATCCGTCGCAATGCGTTCGGCAATTTCCGAACGATGTTGCAGGCGACTTTCGATTCGCCGGCAATGCTGTATTACCTCGACAACTACATCAATCGCGCACCGAGCTTCAACGAGAACTACGCGCGCGAAATCATCGAGCTGCACACGCTGGGTTCGATCAACTACCTGGGCGCCAACCTGCAGCAGCACGAGGTGCCGTTGATTCCGGGCGGTGAGCCGGGCGCCGGCTGGCCGGCCGGCTATGTCGATGCCGATGTCTACGAGCTGGCGCGCGCCTTCACCGGCTGGACCTTCCATCGCGGCTCCGGCGGCGGTCCGAATACCGGCGTCGCCTACATGATTCCGGCGCAGCACGATATCGGCCAGAAAACCGTGCTCGGTCAGTTCGTCGCCGCGAATACGCCGTACGACAGCGAACACCAGCTGTTCCTGGACCGCCTCGCCTACCATCCGGGCACGGCGCGGCACATCGCGCTCAAACTGGCACGGCGCTTCGTCAGCGACAATCCGCCGCAGGCGCTGATCGACCACGTCGCCAATGTCTTCTGGCAGAACCGCATGGCCCCGGACCAGATCCGCCTGACCGTGCGCGCGCTGCTGCTGCACGACGCCGGTCCCGGGTCGTTCCGCGACATCGGCAATTTCGGCAACAAGGTGAAGAAGCCGTTCGAGGCCGTCGTCGGCGCATTGCGCGCGGTGAGCGCGGATTTCACCGTGCGACGCGACGACAGCGAAAGCAATTCCTTCATGGACCGTTTCCGTCGCAGCGGGCAGCGGCCGTTCGACTGGCGACCGCCCGACGGCTTCCCCGACGATCGCAACTACTGGCTCGGTGGCGGCGCCTTCGTGCATGCCTGGCGCACGGTCGATTGGGTGCTCGACGAGAACACCGGCAGCAACCAGGGCGATCCGCTGGCGCCGATCCTGGCGATCACGCTCAGCGAGTTCAGCAATTCGGCCGCCGAACATACGCCGAACAAGCTGGCGAATTTCTGGCTGCGGCGCGCACTCGGTTGGGCGCCCGATGCGGTCAACGGCTGGACGGGCACGCCGCTGCATGCCGCGATCCGCGATTTCATGGCACGCAACACCGATACGGTGAGCCTGTTCAATCCGGATGTCGGCATCGGCAACGGGCCTTCGGGCAACACTGCCGGCATTGCGACCGATTCCAGCCCGAACTACTGGTACAGCCGCCTGCGGGGCATGGTCGGCTGCATCCTGTTCAGTCCGCAGTTCATGGCCCGCTGAGGAGGACGACATGGCACACATCACACGTCGCGCCTTCATCAAGGGATCCACCCTCTGCCTGACCGCCCTGGGTGGCATGCGCCTGGGCCTGCATGCGGGACGCGCACACGCCGACTGGCAGAACGGCAACTTCTTCGTCTACGTCTACCTGCGTGGTGGCATCGACGGACTGAACATGGTGTGTCCGATCGATGGCCCGGACCGGGTCCATTACGAGACGCACCGGCCGAACATCCACCTGCGCACGACCGGCGCCACGGCGGCGCTGTCGCTGGGCAGTTCGCATTACGGACTGAACTTCGCCGCCACCGGCCTGCACGAACTGTACGGGCAGGGCAAGCTGGCGATCGTGCACGGCACGGGTTTCCCGGCGGCACAGATCACCCGTTCGCACTTCGACGCCCAGGACTACATGGAGCACGGCACGCCGGGCAGCAACGCCGTGGGGACCGGCTGGCTCGCCCGCCACCTGCAGGGAGCCGGGCAGGTGCCGGACACCGCGTTGATTCCCTCGCTGAGTGTCGCCGCCAATGCGCCAACCAGCCTGCTTGGGCGTCGCGACAACATGGTGCTCGACGATCCCAACAGCTTCCATCCCAATGCCAACAACGGCAACGTCGATGGCCAGCCGCGCTACAAGCTGTCGACGACGATGACGCTGCGACAGCTCTACCAGGGCAGTGACGACCTGCACCAGGCCGGTATCGGCGCGGTGGAAACCATCGAGCTGGTCGATACGCTGGGCATTTCCAGCTATACGCCGGCGCCGGGTGCCAACTATCCGTCCACCGGCGTGGCGGCGACGCTGGGCAACCAGGCCAAGCTGATCGCCAACATCGCCAAGCGCGGGCTGGGCCTGCAGGTCGCCACGCTCGACTACGGCGGCTGGGACACGCACGAGAACCAGGGTGATGGCACCCAGGGCGATCTCAACCAGAACCAGTACGCGAACCGTCTCGCCGGCCTTTCCGCCACGCTGCATGCGCTGTACACCGACCTGGCGGCGGCCGGCCTCCACAACCGCATGGTCCTGGTGGTGCACAGCGAGTTCGGTCGTCGCGTCCGCGAGAACGCCAATCGCGGAACCGACCACGGCAGCGGCAATCCGATGCTGGTGCTGGGTGGTCGCGTGCGGGGCGGTCAGCTGTTCGGCAGCTTCGGCGGTCTGGGCCCCGGCCAGCTGTACCAGAACGAGGACGTCGCCACGACGACCGACTTCCGGCGTGTCCTGTCGGAGGTCGTGGATGCGCATCTGGGCAACCCGGATCTCGCCTCGGTCTTCCCCGGCTACGCCTATCCAGGTGCGCTGGGCCTGCTGCCGGGCGATCCACTGTTCGCCAATGGATTCGATCCGACCTGACGGCGAGTGAGGCACGACGCCGGCCCCCGTGCCGGCGTCGCGCAGGCCTGACAGCGACAGGTCTTCGGATCGTCGTGTCGTGAAGGACGCGCGGCGACGATGGCGGGGCGGCCGCGTGTGTCAGGTGCGCTTCCCTCGGCGTTGGCTCACCCGCATGGCCGGCCGGACTTGCGCCTTCCCGGTACAGCCGGTAAACAGAACCTTGGCCGTTGTGCTCTGCTGCCGGCCGGGGGCCTCGTTGCCGGCGTGGGGCACCGATCGGGTGAGGGCGGTGCGCATGGGCAATCGGAAGGCAGGCAGGGTAGAGGGCGCACGTCGCGGCAGGCGGCGCCACAGGCGGCTGTCCCTCCTGCTGGGCCTGCTGTCGCTGCTGGTGGTCTGCGCCCACGCGCGCGCCACCGAATCCGTCCGCGTTCCCCTGCACCGCTGGTCATGGCAGACCTGGAGCAGCGAGGCGGGCCTGCCGCAGATATCCGGCAAGGCCCTGGCGCTGGATCACGAGGGCGTCATGTGGGTCGGCACGGAGAATGGCCTGGCGCGTTTCGACGGCAGCCGCTTCGATGTCTTCACGCCCGGCAATACGCCGCAGCTCTCCTCGGCGTGGATCACGCGGCTGATGGTGGACCGCGAGGGTCGCGTCTGGATCGGCAACCTGCGCAACGTCACCGTGTACACAGGAGGCCGTTTCATCGGCAGCGATGAACTCGGCGAGGTGACCGCGCTGGCGCAGTCCGACGACGGCGGGATACTGGTCGGCGGCGACCGTCTCTATCACGCCAGCATCGATGGCGACCGGCTGCTGACCGATGCCGGGGACGAGGCTGGCGCCGTCAGCGCACTGCTCGCGGCGCCGGCGCAAGGCCTGTGGATCGCCGAGCGCGGCGGTTGGCTGCGCCATCGCGACGGCGCCGGGGAGACGGTGCGGAAACTGCCCGCGGCGCTGTCACGGGTGGCGGCCCTGGCCTGGCACGACGACACGCTATGGATCGGCGGCGAAGGCGGACTGTTCCGTTTCGACGGGGCGACGTTTTCTCCCGTCGAGTTCGCAGCGGCAGCGCAGCCGGTGCAGGCGATGGCGATCGATCCGCGCGGCTGCCTCTGGATCGCCAGCCTTGGCGATGTCTACCGCCGCCACGCGCACGGCGACATGGAAACCGTGGCGAGCCAGGCGGCGCATGCCTTCCCGTGGGTGATGGCATTCCTGCCCACCGAAGACGGCATCTGGATGGGCAGCCAGTATCACGGCCTGCGCTACTACTGGCTGCCGGCCGTGCAACGTCTCGGCCGTGACGAAGGTCTCCAGGATCCCAGCCTGTGGGCCGTGGTGGCAGACGGCGATGGCCTTCTGGTCGGCACCGATGCCGGGGTGGCGCGCTGGGATGGCGCCAGCTTCAACGAAGTGGTGCCGGCCTCGGTGCTGCCGCATCCCGGGGCCTACAGCGTCCTCCGCGACCGCCACCGGCGCATCTGGGTCGGCACTCGATCGGGGCTCGCACGTTTCGATCCGGCGACGGGAAGGACCGTCACCTACGACGCCATGCGTGGCGCGCAGATCAATGGACTGCGCGAGGAGGCCGACGGCTTTGTCTGGATCGCCAGCGCGATTGGCCTGTTCCGCCATCGCGGTGGCGACGTCGGCGATATCGAGGAGGTCAACGCCAACGGCATCCTTTCCCGCGTGCGCATCCGGGCCATCGAACGCGGCATCGACGGTGAACTCTGGCTTGGTGCGGAATCCGGCCTCTTTGTCCTCAATGGAACGCATGCCGAGCCGGTCAACGACACCGGCACCGGCATCGATGGCGCATTCGTCACCAGCATCCGCGTGCTCGACGATGGCAAGGTCGTGGTGGGGACCTATGACCGCGGCATCGGCGTACGCGGTCTTGACGGCACATGGTCGCAGCACAGCGTCGCGACGGGCCTGCCTTCCGACACCGTCTTCAACCTGCAGCCGGTCACCGACGGCGTGCTGGTCAGCTTTTCCAGCGGCGCCTATGCCTGGCCGGTGCCGGATACGGGTACCGCGACGCCGGCGTACCGCATGCAGGTGCATGACATCGGCGACCGGCCCGGGCGGTCCCGTATCCGCTGCTGCAACGGCGCCGGCAATGACAAAGGCGCGATCCATCTCGGTGCCTACTGGCTGCCGACGCTCAATGGTCTGGTGCGCGCGCCGCTCGATACGGCGCCGCCGGTGCCGCCCGCCATCGAGTTGCTCGACGTCAACGGACGCAGGCCTGGTTCCGGCGATATGCATCTGGACGCGGGCGAGCGTGAACTGACGATCCAGTTCCGCAGCATCGACTATCGTCATGGACCCTTGCTGCAGTTTCGCCATCGCCTGCACGGCGTCGACAGCGACTGGGTCGACACGCCGTCGCGGGAGCAGATCACCTACGCACAGCTGCCACCCGGTCGATTCCGTTTCGCCATCCAGGCGCGACTTCCGTTCCAGCCCTGGAGCGAGCCGACATCGCTGCGGGTCGAGGTGCCGCGTGATTTCATGGAAACATGGACATTCAAGGCGCTGGTGCTGCTGCTGGCCAGCGTCCTGCTGGTGCTGCTGGTGCGTGCGCGGGAGCGCTTGCTGCGGCAGCAGAAGGAGCGCCTGGAACAGCTCATCGCGACACGCACCGGCGAACTGGCATTGGCGAACCGGCGCCTGGGCGAACTGAACCAGGTGCTCAACGAGGCCAGCCTCAGCGATCCGCTGACCGGCCTCGGCAACCGTCGCCACCTGCTCAAGGTGGTCGCCGAGCGGCAACAAGCGATCAGGCGGGCCTGGCAGGATGGCGCGACCACGCCGGTCCTCGGCCTGATCGTCGTCGACATCGACCACTTCAAGCAGATCAACGATGCGCTCGGCCATCTTGCCGGTGATGCCGTGTTGATCCGCATCGCCCGGCTGTTGGCCCGCGTTGTCGGCGAAGACGACGGACTGGCACGCTGGGGAGGCGAGGAGTTCGTGGTGGTCGCCACGGTGGCAGCGGCGGAAGACCTGCTCGACTATGCCGAGCGCCTGCGCCGTGCGGTCGAAGCCGAAGACATCGACGTGACGGCGCAGCGCAAGGTCACCGCCTCCATCGGGGTGGCCGCCTGGCCGACCGCCGCCACGCAGCTCGATCGACACGACTGGACCGTCAGTCTCGGGTTGGCGGATTTCGCGCTGTACCGGGCGAAAGTTTCAGGCCGGAACCGCACTGCGCTGATCAAGGTGACCGGCGTAGCACCGGCGGCGTGGCCCGAACGCCCGGATGCCGCCACGGTACGCGAGTGGCTGGAGACGGGGCGGGCGGAGCTGCATCTGCGGCCCTGAAGGACGGCCATCGCGACAAAAACTGTCGGAGCGGCCATGCGGGGGGGAAGCAATACGGAATCGGCACGCCGGATTGCGCGCCGATTCCGCAGGAACACTCAGGATGCGGCGTCCTTCAGCTTCTTCAGCGGGCGGACCTTCACCTTCACCGACGCCGGCTTGGCGGCGAACCACTGCTCTTCCTTGGTGAACGGGTTGATGCCCTTGCGGCGCGGCTTCGCCGGCACGTTCACGGCGGTGATCTTCAGCAGGCCCGGCAGCGTGAATGAGCCGGCGCCCTTCTTGTTGACCGAAGCGGCAACGGCCGATTCCAGCGACGCCATGACGGCGCGAACGTCACGCGGTGCAACGCCGGAATTCTCGGCGATGTGCGCAACCAGGCCCGACTTGCTCAGCGCTTCCTTGATCGGCTTCGGCGCAGCCGGCTTGGCGGCGGCCTTCGGTGCAGCTTTCTTTTTTGCAGCTTTCTTCGTGCTTGCCATGATTATTCCAATGCTACTCGTAAGGGGGAATTGCCTGGAGGGGTCTCTCGGCAGGTGGAATGTAGGGCAACGCAGGGGCGCAGCCAAGCCTTTTTTACCTGTTTTTTCGCTGTCGCGCCACGTTCGGACCGCCCGTATCCGTTTGGTTGCGCGCCGATCCGCCGCGGTCGGCGCGTCCCCGCCCTTGCGGATCGGCCGGGCAGCGGGCAAGGTGGCGGCGCACTGCCCACGGAACCCGCCCCATGACCATCCATTTCGAACTCAGCGCCCTGATCGCCCTGATCGCCGGCATTCTCATCCTCGTCAGGCCGCGCCTGCTCAATTACGTCGTCGCGCTGTACCTGATCGTGATCGGCGTACTCGGTCTGCTCGGCCGCTGATGGCCGTCGCCGCGAGGGCCGCGGCGACGGCGTCCGGTATGCGGAGGGGTGCATGATCGACAGCGCCTGGCTGTCGGCGCGCATGGATGCATTGCCCCTCGGCGCCGCACGCCCTTCCTGGTTGTCGCGCCTGCTGCTGGCCAGCGATTTTGCCTTCGACACGTTGCGCCAGATCCCCGGTGTACTGGCGAATCTGGAGGAACGGGTGCGCGACGGACGCGCACCGCAGGCGCGCTGGCAACCCGGCGACGGCGGCATGCAGCGGGAACTGCGCTGGTTCCGGCGCGCCGAAAGCGTGCGCCTCATCGCGCGTGATCTCCTGGGCCTCGATGCCGTCGAGGATACGTTGGCGGGCAGCAGTCGCCTCGCCGATGTCTGCATCGGGTTGGCACTCGAGGATGCCGTCCATCGGGTCGCGGAACGCTACGGAAGCCTTCGCGATGACACCGGCCAGGTGCTGGCGCCCGTGGTGTTCGCGCTCGGCAAGCTCGGCGGCGGCGAGCTGAACTTTTCTTCCGACGTGGACCTGGTCTTCGCCTATGGCGGCGGCCTCGACAGTGACGGTGACATCGCCGTGGCGCCCGATGCGTGGCATGCACGTGTCGTCCGCCACTTCGCGCAGCGCCTGGGAGAAACCGACGTCGATGGATTCAGCCATCGGGTCGACCTGCGCCTGCGGCCGTTCGGCCAGTCGGGCAAGCCGAGCCTGTCGTTCGCGGCCATGGAGCAGTACTTCCAGCGCGAAGGGCGCGACTGGGAACGTTACGCCTGGCTGAAGGCCCGAGCCGTGGCCGGCGACGTCGCCGCCGGGGAGCAGTTCCTGGCGTCGTTGCGACCGTTCGTCTACCGCCGCTACCTGGACTACAACGCCATCGACGCGCTGCGCGAGATGAAGGCGCAGATCGATCTCGAAGTGCAGCGCCAGGACCTCGCCGACGACATCAAACTGGGCCGCGGCGGCATCCGCGAAGTCGAATTCCTCGTGCAGGTCGTGCAGTTGGTCCGCGGCGGCCGCGAACCGGGCCTGCGCCAGCGCAGCCTGCTCGAAGGCCTGGCCGCCTGTATGCGGGCGGGGTTTATCGGAGAGTCCACGGGTGCCGCGTTGCGCGAGGCCTATCTGTTCCTGCGCCGGATCGAGAACCGCCTGCAGATGCTGCGCGATGCGCAGACACAGGCACTGCCGCTCGACGCCACGGACCAGTGGCGGATCGCCACCACGCTCGGCTACGAGGACTGGTCGGCGTTGCGGGTCGAGCTTGACGGACACCGCGATCGCGTCGCCGAAGAGTTCTCGCATGTCCTGGCACCGCGCACGCAGGCGCGCGCCGCCGATTCGATGCTGACGCTGTGGCGGGCGCTGGCGCAGGGCACTGCCGATGCGCTGCAGGTGGAGGCGGCGGGCATCCAGGTCGGCCAGGGGCTGATGGAGCGCCTGCGTGCACTGGCTGGCAGCCCCGGCGTCCAGTCACTGTCGGCGCGTGCGCGAACCCGCCTCGATCGCCTGATGGCGGCGCTGCTCGACCGCTTGCGTGGCCGCCAGGCGCAGGATGACGACGCCGCGCAGGCGATCATCGACCTGTTGCAGATCCTGTTGCGGCGTTCCAATTACCTGGCCCTGCTGGAACAGCAGCCGGCGGCGCTGGATCGGCTTTTCGAACTGGCGCGCGGCAGCCGCTGGCTGGTCCGGCGCCTCGTCGACCAGCCGCTGCTGCTCGACGACGTTTTCGATCCGCGTGCGCCGGCACCGCCGGATTGCGCTGACATCGAGCAGCTGCTCGCGGCGGCGGTGTCGGACAGGGACGATCCCGAGAGCGTGCTGACCGCGCTGGGCGAAGCGCGCACCAGCCTGCGCTTCCGTCTTGGACTGGCGACCATCGACCACCGTCTGCCCGCGCCGGCCATCGCCGCGCGGTTGGCAGCCATCGCGCAGGGGGTACTGCACCGGGTGCTCGACCTGGCGCTCGCAGATGTCGTCCGCCGACATGGCTGGCCGGTGGGTGCCGGTCCGGATCGCAGCGGCCTGGCGCTTATCGGCTACGGCAGCCTGGGCGCCGGCGAGCTGGGTTTTGCGTCCGATCTCGATCTGGTCTTCGTCTTCGATGGCGCGCTGGGTGACGCCGAAACCGATGGTGCCACGCCGGTCGAAGGTCAGCGCTTCTACGCGCGTGTCGTTCAGAAGCTGCTGGCGTACCTCGCGGTGCCGCTGCCGGGCGGCCGACTCTACGAAGTCGATGCGCGCCTGCGTCCCGATGGCGCCAAGGGCCTGCTGGTCACCAGTCTCGATGCCTATGCCGCCTACCAGCGCGAACGCGCCTGGACCTGGGAGCAGCAGGCACTGGTGCGCGCACGCTTCATTGCCGGCGATGCCTCGCTGGGCGCCGCCTTCGCCGGATCGCGCGTGCAATGGCTGGCGCAGGTGCGCGAGCAGGCGCCGCTGCGTCAGGCGGTCGCCGACATGCGCGAACGGTTGCGGCGCGAACTGGATCGCTCGCGCGGCGAACTGTTCGATCTCAAGCAGGGACGTGGGGGACTGGTCGATCTGGAATTCCTCCTGCAATACCGGGTGCTGGCCAACGCCGCGGCGCATCCGGCGCTGCTGGCCTCGGGCGGCGGCAGCGACCTGATCGCGGCGCTGGCCGCGGCCGGTGTGCTGGACGATGAGGAGGCCGAAGGTCTGCAGGCCGCGCACGCCAGCCTGCTGGCGGCGGCGCTGCGGCAGACGCTGGATGCGCGCCCGCGAACGGTGATCCCCGATGCCGGCCTCGATGCCGCACGTGAGGCCGTCGCGGCCGCCTGCGCGCGGGCCTTTGGCGGGGAACGCGCATGACCCGCGTCGCCGCCGGCAAAGGGGCCGGCCCGGCGTACTTCGCCGCCCGGCTCGCACAACGGCTTCGGCGCGGTTACCCTACGTGGCCATGACGACACCCGCAGCACTGGTGGTTGAGGACGAAGTCGATCTGCGCGAGCTGATCGAGCTGTCGCTGGCCGGCATGGACCTGGATGTCGTCGGCGTCGGCACGCTGGCCGAAGCCCAGGAACAGATCGGCAAGCGCTCGTTCGCCCTGTGCCTCACCGACCTGCGGTTGCCGGACGGCATGAGCCTGCCGCTGGTCGAGCGCATCGGTCGCGAGCACCCGCATACGCCGGTGGCGGTGCTGACCGCTTACGGGAACGTCGAGACGGCCGTGTCGGCGCTGAAGGCCGGTGCCTTCGATTTCGTCAGCAAGCCGGTGGACATCTCGCAACTGCGCCGGCTGGTCGAAACTGCCCTGCGCATGGCGGCCAACGGGCCGCGTGCGCCGGATGCGACCACGCGCATGATCGGTTCGTCGCCGGCAATGCAGCAGGCGCGGGCCACCATCGCGAAGCTC
>CAZYHP010000018.1:0-1231 GCA_964647135.1 uncultured Rhodanobacteraceae bacterium | reverse complement strand
CAGCGGCGAATCCGGCAGCGGCAAGGAGCTGGCCGCCCGGCTGATCCATGACATGTCGCCGCGTGCCAGCGGTCCCTTCGTGCCGGTGAACTGCGGCGCGATTCCCGCCGAGCTGCTGGAAAGCGAATTCTTCGGCCACAAGCGTGGCAGCTTCACCGGCGCCAATGCCGACAAGCTCGGTCTGTTCCAGGCTGCGCACGGCGGCACCCTGATGCTGGACGAAGTGGCCGACCTGCCGTTGCCAATGCAGGTGAAACTGCTGCGCGCGATCCAGGAGAAGGCGATCCGGCCGATCGGCGCCCAGGCCGAGCAGCCCGTCGACGTGCGGCTGATCAGTGCCACGCACAAGAACCTGCACGAACTGGTCGAGCGCGGCGCCTTCCGCCAGGACCTGTACTACCGCATCAACGTCATCGAACTGCCGATGCCGCCGCTGCGCGAGCGTCGCGAGGACATTCCCAAGCTGGCCGCGCACATCCTCGCCAAGCTCGACCAGCAGGGTCGCGTGCGCCTCACCGAGGAAGCCGGCAAGGCGCTGCTCGAATATCCCTTTCCCGGCAACATCCGCGAACTGGAAAACATTCTCGAACGAGCCATGGCACTGTGCGACGGCACCGCCATCGGTGTCGACGACCTGCAGCTGCCGGTGATGCGCCCGGCGGCGTCGTTCGAAGAACGTGCGGCCGATCGGGCGGCGATGATGTCGCCCATGCACGGCGGCTACGCGCATGACCCGGCGCTGGGCGCCGGCTACGGCAGTGGCGGTGGTGCCTATTCGCCCGGCATGCCGATGCCGGGTGCACCCGCCGCCGTCGCGCCCGCCGCTGCGGAACCCGCGCCCGCTCGGGATGCGCCGCTCGAGGACTACATCGAACAGCTCGAGCGCGACCGCATCCTCAAGGCGCTGGAAGCCAACCGCTACAACAAGACCAAGACCGCACAGGCGTTGGGCATCACCTTCCGGGCGCTGCGTTACCGCCTGAAAAAGCTCGGCATCGAATAGCGGCCGCAAGACGGCCACGAATCGCTCACGCCCCAGCCCGCCGCAGGCTCAGACCTCATCGCGCCCGCGCCCGCTCAGACTTCGTCACGCCCGCGCACGTAGCGCATCCCAACTTCGCCGTGCCCGAGCACGCCGCACACCCCAACCTCGTCATGCCTGCGTGGGCCGCGCGCCCCAACTTCGTCATGCCCGCGAAGGCGGGCATCCAGGAGCTGTGGCGAAGAAGCA
>CAZYHP010000017.1:24296-37169 GCA_964647135.1 uncultured Rhodanobacteraceae bacterium | reverse complement strand
GCCACCATTCCGGCACCCGACCGCGCGTCGATGCGCTGAAGCCGCCCACGCACGCACGGCCACGCCAGCGGCGACCCGCCACGACATCCGCGACCGACGCGGCGCGACCTTCCACCGGAACCTGATCCATGCGTCTCAACAAGTACATCGCCGGCACCGGCTTCTGCTCGCGTCGCGAGGCCGACCGGCTGATCGCCGCGCGCCGCGTCACCGTCAACGGCGAACCCGGCAGCAACGGGCGCGAAGTGGCCGAAGGCGACGAGGTGCTGCTCGACGGCCGGCCGCTGCCGGTGCTCGGCACCAAGGGGGGGCGCCGCCACGTCTACATCATGCTCAACAAGCCGGTCGGCATCACCTGCACCACCGAGAGTGGCGTCGCCGGCAACATCATCGATTTCGTCGGTCATGAGCAGCGCATCTTCCCCATCGGCCGGCTCGACAAGGATTCCGAAGGACTGATCCTGCTCACCAGCAACGGCGACATCGTCAACGAACTGCTGCGCGTCGAAAACGGCCACGAAAAAGAATACCTGGTCGCCGTCAACAAGCCCGTTACCCCGGAGTTCCTCACCGGCATGTCGCGCGGCGTGCGCCTGCGTGGCGAACTGACGCGACCCTGCCGTACCAGCCGAATCGCCAAGTACGGCTTCCGCATCATCCTGACGCAGGGCCTGAACCGGCAGATCCGCCTCATGTCGGCCGCCTTCGGCTACCGCGTCACCCAGCTGCGCCGCGTACGCATCAACGACCTCAAGCTCGGCCACCTCAAGCCCGGCCAGTGGCGCAACCTCACCGACGCCGAACTGCGCGCGCTGCTGCCGCAGCGGACGGAGTGGTGAGGCGGGTGCACGCGGCCTGGCCTCTGCCCGGGCTGCCGGGTCATGCAATTGTCAGCCCGCCGATTCCAGCACTTGTCGAACAGCTGACGGGTCTCCATGCTTGCGTCTCGGAAACTTTGACCGGACAGTAGGGATGGCTCGATGAGTACGCGTGCGGCAGCAACTGCGGTGGCGCCACAGCCCGGCCCGATGGCGGCGGTGCCTGTGCTCGGCATCCACTCGCGATGGAAAAGTGACGCTGACGAATTGAAAGTGGCCACAAAGGCATTCGATGCGTTTGCGAATCCGCAAGGCGCGCCACATCAGCGCTACGCTGCCCTGAAGGTCTATGTGGAGGGAGGGAATCCGTTCAAGGACGTGCTCGAGCCGAGTCAGCCGCGCCAAGGGCCATTATTGGCGGCCGTCGTCGATTGCCTGTGGGGCGATCCGCTGATTCTCGGAAGCTGGCCGGTGCGGATGCTGGAAGGAGTGGCACAGGAACAGTGGCTACCTGGGTTTGCACAGGTCAGCGCCTACGCATTCTGGCGCTGGCGCCTGCAGGTCCAGGTTCCGCCCGCCAACGCCCGCGTCTTTCTTGAAGGGCCGGCTACCGTGCTGGCCAGCTGCCTTTACCTGGGCTGGATGGACGAGGCTCGCTGGGTCGCCGACTCAATACGCGGGGCTTACCAAGCGCGGCGCATTGCCAACGTATCGGGCGCGGGCTGCCAACCGCTTAACCACTTCCTGCTTCGCATCGCCTTCGATTTCTGGAGTACGCCTTTCGAGGGTTGGGGCAAGGGCCACAATCCGCGCCTGGATCCCAGACTGGATCCGAAGGACATCTTCAAGAAGAACCAGTGCTTCGGAGAGCCGGTACTCAACGAGCTGTTTCAGCACTGGCGGGATCCCGATCTGAGCGGATTTTCCCGGCACCTGCAGTGGCTGGCGGACTACACCACCCACCGAATTGGCACCGATTGCGAATTTGCCTACGGCGGGCCGGTAGCCGCGCGAATGCCCGGTGTTCTCCTGCCTCTCATCCGCCTGCGACGCTGTCTCGGGCTCGACACGGCCGCCATCGATCATCCACTCATGAGTGCACCGTACGCGCGGCTCCCTCAATCCGCTCCGCAGTGCAGCGACCCGTTGCTGGAGCGCGTGCTCGATCGACTACAGCGGGAAGAACTGCCGGACCTGCGAGGTGGCGGGTGCTGATGTCTGTATCCATGACTGGTATCAGGAATGGCGGCGAAGAACGATTGGCGTCCTTGTTGATTCGCCTGCGTCAATGATCAGATCTGTAGGATCGTTCCAGGGGCCGCGACGGGTGGGCAGGCTTCCCGAAGATCTGGACAAGGCCTATGCGCCCCAGGAAGGAGCACGATCGGATTCCCGGCCGGGAAGGATACGAGGCTATTGAGGCGAAGTTTTCGAGAGTCGAGGCCGGGCCGGTCGCTATGACGAGCTGATCCGGCGGATGCGCGCGGTTTCTGACACGGAACGCGGGTCCGAGGAATGTGTCTCCCTCGGCTGGCGCTGCAGGAAGCGGCTGACGTCGAACGCTTCGACACGCTTTTACGGGGATTGATCAAGCGCAGGTCGGAAGCGCCGCAAGGCGCTCATGTACGGGTGGAAGGAGGCCGAAATGAGCAACGCTCGTGCGCTGATTCCGCTCGCTGACGGAAAAGTGTTCGAGACCCTTACCGGCCTGACGCTGCAGGATGACGTTGGATCACGTCGCCGAGCTGTGCCATGCCGCCACCGCCAATGATTGCGTGCTGCAGGCAGGGCACCGAACTTGTCAGGGAAATCATTGAACGCATGGAGTTTGGGACGACAAGGCAAATGCCCTGCTGGACTGGTGCGCAGACAATGGCAGGTATTGCGACTGCGAGATCGCCGCAAGCTTGCATCAGCAGCGGCTTGGAAACCGCCTCGTCACTTGAGGTCTGTCAACGGGAGAGGTGCAATGCTTGAACTGCCTGTGCGCGAACCCTGCGACCTTTGCGTCGCGATCAACGACGAAGGCTCGAAGATCGTCGAGGCGTCGGAACATGTCCTGACGGTGATCAATCCGTGGCAGTTCGAGAGGGGGCAGTGCTGCGTGATCACGCGACGGCATGTGGCGACGCTGCCGGAGTTGACCGACGAGGAGTGCATGGCCGTGATGCTGTCGGCGCGTCGGGTTGCGCAGGCCTTGATTGCGGTGTACCAGCCGCTGGGGCTGCTGACGTTCCAGAACAACGGTGTCTACAGCGGGCAGGAGACGCCGCACTTCCATTTCCACGTGGTGCCCAGGCAGGCGGGCAGTGACTGGGGCATCGGGCCGCCGCAGATCGCCACCTTCGAAGCGGCCGGACGCCTGCGCGGCACGAACCATGATCCGGCTGACGATGCGGATCGGCGCAGTCGTGTCCTGGTGCCCTCTGCACAGCTCGCCAAGACAGTCGAACTGATCCGGTCGCATCTGCCACGTTAGATCCACTGCCGGCTGTCGAGGAACGTGCAAGCAGGGACTGAAGCGGCTTGGCTCGCAATCGACCCACCGGGCGGGAGAGGGCAATGCGCCAGCGCGAAGCCTGCCGTCAAGGATCGTTCAATGCGCGCAGGCCGACGACGCGGAATCGCCGCCGCGGACGCTGAATGCCGGGAACATTCCGCGTCGTTGCGGCGTTCCCGGCAAGGCCCGCACCGCAGGGCGGCTCAGGCCGGTCAGTGCGGCAGCGTCAGGTCGGGATCAGGAGAACGAGCCCCAACCGCCGCCGGGTGTACCTAGCGAGACGCCCAGGCCATAGAACTCGCCGTGGCCGATATACTTGTTGTCCTTGTACCAGGTCACCTGGAAGCCGCCGCCGACGATGCTCAGGCCCATGGCCTCAAAGGTGATGCCGGACGCGCCCCGCAAGGTGTTCGGATCGACATTGAAGGTTGCCTGGCCACCCAGCGAGCCGGTGGCGCCGAGGCCGACGACCATGCCTTTGCCGTTGAACTTCAGGACCGGGCCGCCCGGGAACGACAGGTTGCAGTCGACCTGGAGGTACGCGAAGACGTAGGCGGCGGAGCCTGAGGCTTCGCTGGTGGTCCAGCTCGACGCATCGGTGGCCAGGCCGGCATAGCGTTCGCCGAGTTCGGCAAAGTGACGGGTCAGCGCCTGGTGGGTTTCCTGGGCGCGCATGGGCTGTGTCTGGTTCATGGTGGTTCCCCTCATGATGTTGCGAATGGTGTTTCGATGATCCGTGCGGGACCGACCAAGGACCTCCCCGTCCTGGTTGCCTGGGCACGTGAATGTTCCGATGCGCAATGCCCGGTCGCACGGAGGATTGACCACATCTGGGCCCGGTCTGGTTCGCACTGCGACCCTGTGACCGCTGCCCTGGCGTGGCTGATGGAAGGACGGGCCGGCCGAGCAAAAGTCTCACCAAGGAGAAGTGAAACAGTGCAGCCCGCTCCGGGGCGTCGTTTGCCGGACGGGTCGTCGAGGGTGGGCGGGTGCCCGTTGCGGGTGCTTTCTGGCGCGCGCGGGATTCAGGGTCTATGGTGTGCATCCAGTCGCGATGGCGAGGCATCGGCATGCATAAGGTCACTGGCATCGGCGGACTCTTCTTCCGCGCCCGCAACCCGGAGGCGCTGATCGCGTGGTACACCGCGCACCTCGGCATCGACATCGTCGAAGCCGTCTGGCAGCAGCGCGCGGGTCCGACGGTGTTCTTTCCGTTCAAGGCCGACACGGACTATTTCGGCCGGCCGGAACAGCAGTGGATGATCAACTTCCGCGTTGACGATCTCGACGCGATGATCGCGCAACTCCAGGCTGCCGGCATCGCCGTGGAAACGCGGCCGGAGGAATGGGACTCGGAAGTCGGACGCTTTGCGCGCATCCATGATCCCGAGGGCAATCCCGTCGAGTTGTGGGAACCGTCGCCGGGCCGCGCATCAGACGGCAGCGCTTCCTGAGTGCGCGCCCGTCCGGCCGGAGCGGGTCGGGCCCGGTCGAATCGACGCCGGTGGCACCACGCACGCGAGCGTCGGCGAGGACTGTCTGCCCCATCGTTCCTCGGGAGTGGCGTCCACGGTCGTAGAATGCGTACCGCGTGGGCTGTCGGTGTGGCCCTTTTATGTGCCCGGCGCAGGTGGCCGATCGCGGTCAACGTCGATTACTGCGCTACGCCAGGCCCGGCGTCTGCCGCACACACCGTCAATGACTGGAGAAGCACGGATGTCCGCGTTGCCCGATCACCTGAGGTTGTTCTTCCGCGACGAATCGCTGAAGTCAGTGTTGCTGCCGCTGAATCATGATCGGGAATCCGGCCTCTACACGGTGGGTGAATGGGACGTCGCCGTCGAGCTGCCCAATGGCGAGACGATGCAGGTCTATGCGGAAGTCGGGGACCAGGACGGTGTGGCCGATATCAGCCTGTCGATCACGCAGGACGGCCGCGACTTCGACGTGCGTTGTCTGGGCGGCCTGATCGTGAGCTACACCAGCGCCGGTGGCATGGATGTGCTGTGCCAGATCGGCACCGGGCCCTGGGAACAGGGCGAGCACTAGCCCGGTATGTCAAGGATCAGGCTGGCGATGCCGAAGTAGATGACGATGCCGCTGATGTCGGCGATGCAGGTGATCAGCGGCGTGCTGGCGGTGGCCGGGTCGAGTTTCAGCTTCGAGAACGCGAACGGCAGGCTCATGCCGATCAGGCTGCCGGCCATGACGGCGATGACCATGGTCAGCGCCACGGTCATGCCGATCAATACGCCGCCCCTGAGGACGCCGAGACCGGCGACTGCCAGTCCCAGTGCGATGCCCAGCGCAAGGGCGACGCCGAATTCCTTGAGCAGAAGGCTGAACCAGTCGCGCATCGAGACGTCGCCGGTGGCGAGCGCCCGCACCATCAGCGTCGACGACTGCGAGCCGGCGTTGCCGGCCGAGCCGATCAGCAGCGGCAGGAAGAACAGCAGCACGATGGCCGATGAGATCGTGCTTTCGTAGTGCGCCAGTGCCGCGCCGCTGAAGATGTTGGCGAACACCAGCATGACCAGCCAGGGCACGCGCTTGCGGAACAGGTAGAAGACGCTGGCGTCGCGCATGCTCAGTTCGACGGCGCCGACCGAGGCCAGGCGATGGAAATCCTCGGTGGTTTCCTCTTCGGCGACGTCCATGACGTCGTCGACGGTGATCGTGCCGAGGAGCACGCCGTCTTCATCGACCACCGGCAGCGCTTCAAGGTCGTAATGCTGGATCAGGCGCACCGCTTCCTCGCGGTGCTCGTCCGGATGCACGGAGATCGCTTCGCGACGCATCAGCGTGCGCACCGGTTCGCCGAGCTTGCCGAGGATGAAGGCGCGCAGCGGCAGGTTGTCGAGCAGCTTGCCTTCCAGCTGCGTGACGTAGATGCGGTTGACCGATTCGCCGTTCTCGTTGGCGGCGCGGATGTGGTCCAGTGCTTCGGCGATGGTCCAGTACGGGCGCACCGACACGAAGTCGGTGTTCATCAGTCGGCCGACGCTGGACTCGTCGTAGGCGAGCAGTTCGCGGGTGTCTTCTCGGTCCTCGGCCGGCAGGTTGGCGATCAGTTCCTCGGCCTGCGGCCCTTCCAGTTCGTCGATCAGCGCGGCGCGGTCGTCGCTGTCCAGCTCGCCGACGATGGCGCGACGGCGTTCCGGGCTGAAGGCGCCGAGGATCTCCGGCTGCAGGTTCAGGTCGATGTACGCGAAAGTGCGGACCTGGCGATCGTGATCGAGCAGGCCGAACAGCATGTCGAACGGCGCGTCGTTGTCGAGTTCGCTGAACAGTTCGGCGACGTCCTGCACGCGCAGCGGTTCGAGCAGCGCGGCGAGACCTTTCCGGTCGTCGGCCTCGATCAGGCCATGCAGGTGTTCAAGCAGGTTGCGGATATCGTCCATGACGCGGATCCTCGCGACGCGACCACTGGTAGGCCGCCGGGGCTGGCGAGGACAGGCGACACGCCGTCACCGTGTGGCCGGGCCACAGGCGAAGGTTCAGTCGAGCGGACGGAGGCCGGGTCGTGCGGAGGAGGCGCTCAGCGCATCAGGGCCGGCACGGACCAGGCGTTCGTTCGACACGAGTCGCTACTGTCCAAAGCGGGCCTCTGCGGCGGCGAAAACGGCGGCAAGTGTACTGAGCCGCCGCCGGCTTCGACAAGCCGCGGCTCAGTTGCCGCGCGAGGGGCGCTGCACCACTTCGATGTCGACGGTGAACGGCACGCCGGCACGCAGGCCGTCAATACGGGCGCGGGCGCCGGGTGCCAGTGCCGCCTCGACCTGGCGCAATGCGTTCTGGCCGTCGATGGCCTGGCCATCCAGATGCAGCAGCACATCCCCGGGCGCCAGGCCGGCTTCGGCGCCGGGGAAATCGCGGTAGACGCTGGTGACCTGCACGCCGCGCGGCGCCGTACTCTGCGCGCCGTCCTCGCTGGCGGCCGGTAGCGGCGGATCCCGGTAATCCAGCCCCAGCCAGCCGCGGGTGACGAAGCCCTGGACGAGGATCTGGTCGAGCACGGCGCGCGCGGCCTGTGCGGGGATGGCGAAGCCGATGCCTTCGCCGAAGCGGAACACCGCGGTATTGATGCCGACCAGCTGGCCGTTGGCGTTGACCAGCGCGCCGCCGGAGTTGCCGTCGTTGATCGCCGCGTCGGTCTGGATGAAGTCGTCGTAGGTCAGCAGGTTGAGGTGGTCGTTGCCGACCGCACTGACGATGCCCATGGTGACCCGCTGGCCGATCCCAAAGGGATTGCCGACGGCCAGCACCACATCGCCGACCTGCAGGGTGCCCGGATCGGCGAACTGGGCCGAGGGCAGCTGGCTGCCTTCGATCTTCAGCACGGCCAGGTCGGTGTCGCGGTCGCTGCCGATGACCTGGGCGCGGGTGACGCGGCCGTCCTGCAGTGCGATCTGGATGTCGCTGGCCTGGGCGACCACATGGTAGGTGGTCAGGACATAGCCGTCCGGACTGACGATGACGCCGGAACCGAGGCTCTGGTTGATGCGCTGGCGCGGCGCGCCGAGGCCGAAAGCGCCCGGAAACAGGTGGCGCATGTTCTCCGGCACCACCAGTGGGCGCTCCGTGACGATGCTGTTGGCATAGATATTGACCACGGCCGGTGTCGCCGCGCGCACCGCGGTGGCATAGGACACCGGTCCGGCCGAGGCAACCGGGCCATTTGGCGTGGCCTGGGACGTGGGTCCGCGGGCCGGAAACAGCTGCGTCAACACGAAGGCGGCCGCCAGTCCTGCGACGACGAACTGCAACAGAAACAACACACTGCGGAGCACGCGGTTCACGTGGCAACTGGACTCGGGTCGGTGGAGGACGAGCGTGGTACCAGGATCGGGCACGGCACCTGGTGTCCCGAAACTCTGTCTCCCCGCGACGGCTTTGGTTACACTAGCACGATTCAGGGGACACCCTTTCGCCCAGTAGCCACGTTGGAGCAGCAATGGCGGAACACAATGTGAATCAGGGCCGGCGACGGTTCCTGACGGCGACCACGGCCGTGGTAGGTGGAGTCGGGGCGGCCTTTCTGGCCGTGCCATTTATCAAGTCCTGGCAACCCAGCGCCCGGGCTCAGGCTGCGGGTGCCCCGGTCCGGATCGACATCAGCAAGCTGGCTCCGGGCCAGCTGATGATCGAGAGCTGGCGTGGTCTGCCGGTATGGGTCTACCGCCGCTCGCCGGAAATGCTCAGTGCGCTGCCGACGCTGGACGGGCAACTGCGCGATCCGGACTCGGAGAACACAGACCAGCAGCCCGCGTACGCTGCCAACGAGTTCCGCGCCCAGCGTGCGGAGATCGGCATCTACGTCGGCATCTGCACCCACCTGGGTTGTTCGCCGACCTTCGTGCCGGAGTTGACGCCGCAGCCGTTCGATTCGGAATGGAAGGGCGGTTTCTTCTGCCCCTGCCACAAGTCGCGCTTCGACCTGGCCGGTCGCGTCTATTCCGGCGTGCCGGCACCGACCAACCTCCCGGTTCCTCCGCACCGCTTCCTGTCCGACACGCTGATCGAAATCGGCGTCGATCCCGAAGGAGCAGCGTGATGGCCGGTTATCCGAATCCCAACGGCGTGCCGCAGAAGGGACTGGTCGGCTGGATCGAACAGCGCCTTCCGGTCTTCAGCTTCATGAAGGCACACACCAGCGAGTACTACGCGCCGAAGAACTTCAACATCTGGTACTACTTCGGCTCGCTGGCGCTGCTGGTGCTGGTCAACCAGATCGTCACCGGCATCTGGCTGACGATGCACTTCAAGCCGAGCGCCGCCGAGGCGTTCAACAGCGTCGAGTACATCATGCGCGATGTGCCCTGGGGCTGGCAGATCCGCTACATGCATGCGATCGGTGCCTCGATGTTCTTCATCGTGGTCTACCTGCACATGTTCCGTGGCCTGATGTACGGCTCCTACAAGAAGCCGCGCGAGCTGCTGTGGGTCATCGGCATGTTCATCTACCTGGCGCTGATGGCCGAGGCCTTCATGGGCTACGTGCTGCCGTGGGGACAGATGTCCGGCTGGGGCGCGCAGGTGATCATCTCGCTGTTCGGCGCCATCCCGATGATCGGTGACGGCCTGGTCGAGTTCATCCGCGGCGACTACCTGATTTCGGATGCGACCCTCAACCGCTTTTTCGCGCTGCACGTGATCGCGCTGCCGCTGGTGCTGCTGCTGCTGGTGGTCCTGCATCTGGGTGCGCTGCACCAGGTCGGTTCCAACAATCCGGACGGCGTCGAGATCAAGAAGGGACCAAAGGGCAACCGCTGGTCGCCGGAGGCGCCGACCGACGGCATTCCCTTCCATCCGTATTACACGGTCAAGGACCTGGTGGGCGTTGGCTTCTTCCTGATGTTCGCGGCCTTCATCATCTTCTTCGAGCCGACCTTCGGCGGCCTGTTCCTGGAGAAGGACAACTTCGTTCCCTATGACCCGCTCGTGACGCCGGAGCACATCGTGCCGGTGTGGTACTTCACGCCGTACTACGCGATGCTGCGGGTGGTGCCGGACAAGTTGCTGGGCGTGATCGTGATGTTCGCCGCGATCGCCGTCCTGTTCCTGCTGCCGTGGCTGGACCGCAGCCCGGTCAAGTCCTGGCGCTACCGCGGAACCGCGTTCAAGGTCGCGCTCGGCATCTTCGCCCTGAGCTTCGTCTGGCTGGGCAAGATCGGCGGTGGCCCGGGCACCGATCCGGTGGAAACGCAGATCGGCCGCCTGCTGACGGTCCTGTACTTCGGCTATTTCGTATTCCTGTTCGTCTATACGCACTTCGGCTTCGAGAAGAGCAAGCCGGTGCCGGATAGGGTGACCACGCATGACTAAGGCCCGAATCACGATGCGTCGCTTCACGTCCTTCCTGTTCGGCCTGGTGGTCAGTGCCTCGGTGTACGCCGCTGGCGGCCAGGAAGGCCTGTTGCCTGCCAATACCCAGGTCGGCAACAAGGCCATGCTCCAGCGTGGCGCAGGCCTGTACATGAACTACTGCGCCGGCTGTCACTCGCTGAAGTACCTGCGTTATTCGCGCATGGCGGAGGATATCGGCCTGACCGAAAAGCAGGTCATGGAGAACCTCGTGTTCTCCGACACCGCGAAGTTCGGCGAAACCATCAACACGGCCCTGCAGCCGAGCGACGGCACGGCGTTCTTCGGCAAGGCACCGCCGGACCTGTCGCTGAGCGCGCGCTCGCGTGGCGTCGACTGGCTTTACACCTACCTGAAGTCGTTCTACGTCGATCCGACGTCGGCCACCGGCTGGAACAACACCATCCTTGCCAATGCCAGCATGCCGCACGTGTTGTGGGAGCTGCAGGGCAGCCAGTCCGCGCATTACGGAGCGGCCAGCGAAGTCGGGGCCAGTCCGGCGGTGGAAAGCCTCGAGCTGACCAGTCCCGGCCTGCTGAGTCCGGCCGAATATGACGCCGCCGTACGCGACCTGGTCACCTTCCTCGAGTACGCGGCCGAGCCGGCCATCCTCAAGCGCCAGGCGATCGGCGTGTGGGTGCTGCTCTATCTTGCGCTGTTCACCCTGATTGCCTGGCTGCTCAAGCAGGAGTACTGGAAGGACGTGCATTGACTCGTCGTGACCAGCCTTTTCCTGGGCAGGGTCGCGGCCCTAAGCTAGGCAACCGTTCGCCCCGGCGCCAACAAGGTGCCGGTGGCTCGACTTCAGCGCAAGGATTGATCGAGCAAGGAGGGTCGATGATGGCGAGCACCGCCCGTTCCCGAAATGTACTGACCTTGTATTCCGGCAAGGTCTGCCTGCGTTCCCACCAGGTCCGCCTGGTATTGGCGGCGAAGGGCGTCAGCTACGACCTGATCCTCGTCGATCCGGCCAAGCCACCCGAAGATCTGATCGATCTCAATCCCTACCAGTCGGTACCGACGCTGGTCGACCGCGACCTCGTCCTGCACGACGTCGACGTCATCTGCGATTATCTCGACGAACGTTATCCGCACCCGCCGCTGATGCCGGTCGACCCGAACTCGCGTGCGCGCCTGCGCATGGCCGAGCGTCGCGTCGAGTGGGAATGGCTGCCGCTGGTCGAGGAAATCCAGACCGGCAACAAGGCGACCGCCGACAAGGCGCGCAAGCATCTGCGCGAAGCGATGCTGTCCAGCGCGCCGGTGTTCAAGGCCGCGAAGTTCTTCCTCAACAATGAGATGAGCATCGCCGACTGCCTGCTCGCACCGCTGGTGTGGCGCCTGCCGGCACTCGGGTTGAACCTGTCGCGCGAAGGCCAGCCGATCCTCGACTACGGCGAGCGCATCTTCCGCAACCCCGGATTCGCACGCAGCCTGACGCCCGACGAGCGGCAGATGCGCGAACTGCCAGCCGCCGGTTGACCCGCGACAGCGCCTTCCGGTCATGGCCGAGATGACATCCAACCGGCCGTACCTGGTCCGGGCACTGTATCAATGGATCGCGGACAACGGGCTGACGCCCTATCTGCTGGTCGACGCCGGCCGGACGGGCGTGCGCGTGCCACCGCATACCGTCAAGGATGGCAAGGTGGTGCTCAATCTCGCGCCGCGGGCCGTCGAGCGGCTTGATCTGGCGGACGACACCATCAGCTTCCAGGCCCGATTCAACGGCGTCGCGACACTGGTGCTGGTGCCGGTGGAAGCGGTGCTGGCGATCTACGCGATGGAAAACGGCCAGGGCATGGTCTTCCCGCCGGAGCCGGAGACGCCGTCGGGCTCCGCTGGGGACGACGATGCGCCTGGCGTTGCCGAAAGCGACGGTGATGTTCCGCCCGGGGAACCGCCTTCGTCGCCCCCACCGCGCGGCCGTGGTGGCCTTCGCGTGGTGAAGTAGCCCCGTTCACGCTGCCGCCTGCCGGCGGCGTCCGTGCCGCCCCCCACGTTCCGCCTGATCCGTGTCCCGACCATGACCGTCCGTACCCGCTTTGCTCCCAGCCCGACCGGCTACCTGCACATTGGCGGCGCGCGCACCGCGCTGTACTGCTATCTGGAATCCCGCCATCGCGGTGGCCAATTCATCCTGCGCGTCGAGGACACCGATCGCGAGCGCTCGACCGACGCGGCCGTGCAGGCGATCCTGCAGGGCATGGAATGGCTGGGCCTGGAACATGATGAAGGCCCGTTCTACCAGACGCAGCGCATGGATCGTTACCACGAGGTCGCGCAGTCGCTGATCGCCGCCGGCAAGGCGTACTACGCCTATGAGAGCCGCGAGGAACTGGACGCCATGCGCGCCGCGCAGATGGAGCAGGGTCTGAAGCCGCGCTACAACGGCCGCTATCGCGACGACACCTCGCCACCTCGCGACGATCCCAACCGGGTGATCCGCTTCAGGAACCCGCACGCCGGTTCGGTGGTGTTCGAGGACCGGGTGAAGGGGCGCATCGAATGGAGCAACGAGGAACTGGACGACCTGATCATCTGGCGCTCCGACGGCTTCCCGACCTACAACTTCGCCGTGGTCGTCGATGACATCGACATGGGCATCACCGACGTGATCCGTGGCGACGACCACGTCAACAACACGCCGCGGCAGATCAACCTCTACGAAGCGCTCGGTGCGAAAGTGCC
>CAZYHP010000017.1:0-24286 GCA_964647135.1 uncultured Rhodanobacteraceae bacterium | reverse complement strand
AGCTGCCGCAGTTCGCGCACCTGCCGATGATCCTCGGCGCCGATGGCCAGAAGCTGTCGAAGCGTCACGGTGCCGTCAGCGTGCTGGCCTACCGCGACGACGGTTTCCTGCCGGACGCGCTGCTCAACTACCTGGTCCGCCTGGGCTGGTCGCATGGCGACAAGGAAGTCTTCAGTCGCGAAGAAATGGTCGCGCTGTTCTCGGTCGCCGACGTCAATGTCGCCGCGGCACGCTTCGACCTGGACAAGCTGAAGTGGTTGAACCAGCAGTACCTGATGAAGGCCGATCCGGACACCATCGCGCCGCTGCTGGCGTCGCACCTGCGTGCCATTGGCGTCGACCCGGCCGCCGGCCCGTCGACCGTGGACGTCGTCGTCGCCATGCGCGAACGCGCGCATACGCTGGTCGAGATGGCGGAAAAATCGCGGCACTGGTATGCGCCGCTGGACGGCTATGACCAGGCATCGGCGGCCAAGCACCTGGTCGCCGCCGCCGAAGCCCCCCTGCGTGCAGCGCGCGGGCGTCTGTCCGCCCTGGACGACTGGCGCATCGACACCGTGCATACCGCCCTGAACGATGCCGCCAGCGATCTCCACGTCGGCATGGGCAAGGTCGCGCAGCCGCTGCGCGTGGCGATCACCGGTTCCGCGGCGTCCCCGTCCATCGATGTGACGGTCTATCTCGCGGGTCGCGAGCGGGCGCTGCAACGCATCGACGAAGCCCTGGCAAAGATCGCCGGCGCCGGCTGAGCGGGTCGCGCCCGTCCGTATTACCATCCGGCCATGGTGCATGTTCACGAGCGGCCGACGATGGCCGAGCAAATGGCGAAGGTCGAACAGGCCTGCGCGCGACGCGGGCTTCGCCTGACGGCACTGCGCCGACGCGTGCTGGAGCTGGTGATCGACCACGAGACGCCGGTCAAGGCCTACGACCTGCTCGACCTGATCCGCCAGGAGCGCGGCGGGGCGGCGCCACCGACGGTGTATCGAGCCCTGGATTTCCTGCTCGAACACGGCTTCATCCACAAGCTTGAGTCGATCAATGCCTTCATCGGCTGCGATCATCTGCACGATGATCCGCCGGGCCATCAGCCGCCGTTCCTGATCTGCGACGGTTGTGCACACACGGTCGAGATGGAAGACAGTCGCGCGGCAGCGGCGCTGGCCGGCGAAGCGCGTCGCCTGGGTTTCACGCCGCAGGCGCAGACGCTCGAGATCCACGGCCTCTGCTCACGCTGCGGCACCCCATGACGACACGGTTCCCATGGCTGTTGGGGCTGGCGCTGGCACTTGTCTGGCAGGCCGCGACGGCGCAGGTCCTGCCGGCGCCCGAGGCGCCGATGCAGGCGCCGGAGCAACAGCAGGATCCGGACTTCGAACTGGAATCGCAGGAACCACCGCTGCCGGAGCCGGTGGTCGAGACCGTCGAAGACGCAGCGGTCGAAGCCGTCTCGCCGCCCGCCGGCGAGGAAGACGCGGTGACCGCGGACAGCGCAGCGTCCCCCTCCGCTGCGGCGGCGGATGAGGCGGTCGCCACTGACGCGCCGCCTGATCCCGCCCAGTTCGTCGGCCCGCCACCGCCCGATCCGGAAGCCAACGAATTCGGCGTCTCGCCGATGAAAATCCTCGGCGGCAAGGTGATGCCGAACACGCGCGAGCGGTTGAGCTGGACCACCGGGCAGTCTTTTTCCGGCAGCGTGATGGAGACTCCCGTCATCGTCGTCCATGGCCAGCGCACCGGCCCGCGGCTGTGCCTCACCGGCGGTGTGCACGGCGACGAATTGAACGGCGTGGAAGTCGTCCGGCGGCTGGCCTGGTCGATCGAGCCGGAGGAGTTGTCGGGCACGATCATCGCGGTGCCGATCGTCAACCTGCTCGGTTTTTCGCGCGGCTCGCGCTACCTGCCGGATCGTCGCGACCTGAATCGCTTCTTTCCCGGCAGCCGCAATGGCAGTTCCGCGTCGCGTATCGCCTACAGTTTTTTCGAAGCGGTGATTCGCCACTGCGATGCGCTGGTCGATTTCCACACCGGCTCCTTCGAGCGCGCCAACCTGCCGCAGGTGCGCGGCGACCTTACCAATCCGGCGGTGGTCGCCTTCACGCGCGGTTTCGGTGCGACGGCCGTGCTGCACTCGCCCGGCGAGTCCGGGATGTTGCGCTATGCCACCAGCCATCGCGGCATCCCTGCCGTCACCTTCGAGATCGGTGGTCCGATGCGTCTGGATCCCAAGGACATCGAGCACAGCGTCCAGGCCATCGAAACGCTGATGCATGCCATGGGCATGAGCGATGACCGCCGCCGCTGGGCTGAACCGCAGGCGGTGTTCTACGAGTCGCGCTGGATCCGTGTCGACAACGGCGGCATGCTGTTCTCGGAAGTCGAACTCGGTGATCGCGTGCGCAGCGGCGACGTGCTCGGACGCGTCATCGACCCGGTCAGCAACCACGCCTCGCAGGTTGTCGCGCCGGATGACGGCCGGATCATCGGCATGGCGCTCAACCAGCTGGTGCTGCCGGGTTTCGCCGCCTATCACCTCGGCATAGCCGCCAGCGAAGAACGCGTCGTCACCGAGGCGACCATGCAGGCGGAGCCGGACGACGAGCGGTTCCTTGAATACGACCAGCTCGACCCCGAGCCGGACGCCGATGGCGAGGGCGGGGGCGATGCGCTGCCGCGGCAGCCGTCGATGCCGGACCCGGAGCGCGATGAAGAACGTGAGGACGGCTGATGTCGTTGAGGGATTTCCTGTCCGTTGCCGTATTCGTGCTGAGCCTGGGGACCGGCACAGGCCTCCGCGCCGAAACACCGGAGACGGCATTCGCGATTGCCGTGCATGGCGGCGCCGGCACCATCGATCGCGCAGCGCTCACGGCGGCACAGCGCGAGGCCATTGAAGTCGACCTGGGCCGCGCCCTCGAAGCGGGGCACCGCATCCTGCGTGAAGGCGGCAGCAGTCTCGATGCGGTGACGGCGGCAGTCGTCGTGCTCGAGGATTCACCCTACTTCAACGCCGGCAGGGGCGCGGTTTTCAACGCCGAAGGCCGGATCGACCTCGATGCCGCGGTGATGGTGGGTAGCCAGCAGCGTGCCGGTGCCGTCGCCGCGCTGACGCGCGTGCGCAATCCCGTGCTGGCGGCGCGCGCCGTGATGGAACACTCGCCGCACGTGTTCATGATCGGTGCCGGCGCCCAGCGATTCGCGCGCGAACAGGGTCTGGCAATGGTGCGACCGTCTTATTTCCGCACCGAGGCCCGCTGGCAGCAATACCTGTCCGCGCGGCAACGCAGCCGCGAGGCCACGGCAATGGTGCCCCCGAGCGCTGCGAAGCCTTACGGCACCGTCGGTGCCGTCGCCGTCGACCGTCAGGGCGAGGTCGCGGCGGCCACCTCCACCGGTGGGATGACGATGAAGCGTTACGGCCGCGTCGGTGACGTCCCGGTGCTGGGTGCCGGCACCTGGGCCGAACCGGGCTGCGCGGTGTCCGCGACCGGCTGGGGCGAGTACTTCATCCGCAGCGGTGCCGCGCACGAGATCTGCGCACGCGTGCGCCTTGCCGGCACCTCGTTGGCCGATGCCGCCGACCAGGTCGTCGGCACCGACATCCCGCGGCTCGGTGGCGACGGTGGCGTGATCGCCATCGACGCACAGGGCCGTATCGCCATGCCTTTCAGCAGCGCCGGCATGTACCGGGGCCGTATCGGCGGCGATGGCGAACGCATGATCGCGATCTGGGCCGAGGGTGAGTAAGCCGTGTCGGGGCGTGTACCGGAATACGGGCTGGCTCGCGTGCTCAGCAAGCGCGGCGTCTGCTCGCGCAGCCAGGCCGAACAGTGGATACGCGCCGGCCGGGTGACGGTCGCCGGCCGCCCCTGCAGTGATCCGGAACGACGCACCGCGCTGGGCGCCACCGACATCGCGGTCGACGGTCGGCTGGTGGGCATCCAGGCGCCGGTCTACCTGGCGCTCAACAAGCCCCGCGGTCTGGTCACCACACGCGATGATGAGCGTGGACGCGGCACCGTTTACGATTGCCTGGTCGATACGGGTGCACCCTGGATCGCACCGGTCGGTCGACTCGACCAGGCCAGTGAAGGACTGCTGCTCTTCAGCAACGACAGCGCCTGGGCGGCGGCGATCACCGAACCCGGCAGCGGCCTGCACAAGCGTTATCACGTCCAGATCGACCGCGTCGCCGACGCTGGGCTGCTGCAGCAGCTGCGGGAGGGCATCGTCGATCGCGACGAGCACCTGCGCGTCATCAGCGTCGAGCTGCTGCGCAGCGGCACGCGGTCAAGCTGGCTGGAGTTCGTGCTCGACGAGGGTCGCAACCGGCAGCTGCGGCGCATGCTCGCCGCCTGCGATGCCGGTGTGCAGCGACTGGTCCGCGTCGCGATCGGACCGCTGCAACTGGGCGAACTGGCGAAAGGCGCATGGCGACCGCTGGAGACCGCGGAAGTGGAGGCGCTGGTGCCGGACGCGCATGCACGCAGATCCGCCGGAAAGGGCAGGCCAGCCGGGCCGGGCGGTACGCAAGCGTGACGGGCAACTTGTTGTCCACGCGGGTGCTTGGCATCATAGCCGGCCCCCCGAGACCGCCGTACGACCCATGCCGATGCCCCGTACGATCTCTGTGGCCCGTGCCTGTCGATGCAGGGGCGGCATCGCTGCCGCCAGCCCGACGCGTTCAATCTCCGCGCCCTGAGCCGATGGCCAGTTCTTCCCCACGTGGGCCGCGGCAGATGTGGCGCGCCCTGGGCTGGTCGCTCATGGGACTGGGCGCCGCCCTGCGCCATGAGCCCGCGTTCCGCCTGGAGATGTACCTGTTCTCCGTGCTGGCGCCGCTGGCGGTGTGGCTGGGCCAGGACGGCGTCGAGCGCGTGCTGCTGCTCGGCAGCCTGTTGCTGGTGCTGATCGTGGAAATGATCAACTCGGCCATCGAGGCGGTGGTTGACCGCGCCTCGCCGGATCGGCACGTACTGGCCGGTCGCGCCAAGGACATGGGTTCAGCGGCTGTGCTGCTGGCCTTGGTCAATGTGGTGGTGTGCTGGTTGCTGATCCTCGGCCCCCGGCTTTTCTAGGAACGTATTCGTCATGTTCGACTGGATCCTCGACCCCAATATCTGGATCGCGCTGCTCACGCTGTCGGCGCTGGAAATCGTCCTGGGCGTCGACAACCTGGTGTTCATCTCCATCGTGGTCGGAAGGTTGCCTGCCGACCAGCGGCCTTTCGCCCGCAAGTTCGGCCTCGCCCTGGCCTGCATCTCGCGCATCCTGCTCCTGATCAGCCTTGCGTTCCTGGCGCGCATGGAAGCGTCGCTGTTCTCGGCGTTCGGGCAGGAAATCTCCATCCGCGACCTGGTGCTGATCGGCGGCGGCCTGTTCCTGCTCATCAAGGGCACGATGGAAATCCACACCGCGGTGGAGGACGAGGACGAAAGCCACGACTCCGCCATCGGCAAGGCCGGCACCACCTTCGGCATGGTGATCGCGCAGATCGCCGTCATCGATATCGTCTTCTCGCTGGACAGCGTCATCACGGCGGTCGGCATGGTCGACCATATTCCGGTCATGGTCGCTGCGATTCTGCTGGCCGTGGCGATCATGATCTTCGCCGCCAATCCGCTCGGCGATTTCATCGACAACCATCCGACGGTGAAGATGCTGGCGCTGTCGTTCCTCATCCTCGTCGGCATGGCGCTGATCGCCGACGGCTTCGACGTCCACATCCCCCGCGGCTATCTCTATTTCGCCATGGCGTTCTCGGCCGGCGTGGAAGCGCTCAACCTGTGGTCGCGTCGGCGTCGTGAGCGCAAGCACGAGCTGACCGTGCGCCCCAATCTCGACATGCTGTCAGACGATGACTATGTCGTGCGTGGCGACGACGCCGGCTCCACCGGCGCCGGTCGGTGAACCGGTTGTTGCATCCTCGGGCGCGCTTTGCTGTCATGGCAACCATGGACGACGACAGCCAGTACCTGCTCGATATCCGGGTGCAGACCCGGTTCCTCGATGATCAGTCACAACCGGCCGAGAACCGCTACGTCTTCGCGTACACGATCACCATCCAGAACACCGGCAATGTGCCAGCCCGGCTGATCAGCCGCTTCTGGCGGATCACCGATGCCAACGGCAAGGTCGAGGAGGTCACTGGCGAGGGCGTGGTCGGCGAACAGCCGTGGATGCGACCGGGGGACAGTTTCGAGTACACCTCCGGCGCCGTGCTGGAAACCGCGGTCGGCACCATGTGCGGCACCTATCAGCTGCTCGCCGACGATGGCACCCGCTTCGAGGCGCCGATCCCGCAGTTCACGCTGTCCGTTCCACGCACCCTGCACTGAACCGCCGACATCATGGCGGTCTTTGCGATCGGCGACATCCAGGGCTGCTACGACGAGCTGGTCCACCTGCTCGACACCTTGCGATTCGATCCGGCCCAGGACCGAGTCTGGTTCTGTGGCGACCTGGTGAACCGGGGCGGGCAGTCGCTGGAGGTCCTGCGCCTGGTGCAGAGCCTGGGCGAGGCGGCAACCGTCGTGCTCGGCAACCACGACCTCAGCCTGCTCGCCATCGCGCACCGGCGCGAGGACGAGCAGGCGCGGGTGAACCCGGACCTGCGCCGCGTCCTGTTCGCGGATGACCGCGACAGCCTGGTCGAGTGGCTGCGGCACTGCAAGCTTGCGCATCACGACCCCGCCCTGGATTTCCTGATGGTGCATGCGGGCGTGGCGCCTTCCTGGACCGTCCAGGACACATTGCGGCATGCCGGCGAAGTGGAACAGCGCCTGCGCGGCAAGGAACCGCAGCGCCTGTTGCGACAGATGTTCGGCAACCGGCCGGACCTCTGGCATCCGCGCCTTCGCGGCGTCGAACGCTGGCGCGCCACCATCAACGTGCTGACGCGCATGCGCTACGTGACGCCGCGCGGGCGCCTGGATTTCAGCGAGAAAGGGCCGCCGGGAACGCAGAAGCCCGGCCTGTACACCTGGTTTGCCGCGCCGGGCCGCAAGCCGATCGGATCGCGCGTGGTCTGCGGGCACTGGTCGGCGCTCGGCCTGTTCATGGGCCTGGGCGTGCATGCCATCGACACCGGCTGCGTCTGGGGCGGCTATCTCACGGCTTTGCGACTGGACAGCCCGGTGCCGCAGGTGGTCCAGGTCCCGGCGCGCCCGGAGCGCTTCCGCAATGGTCCGGACGATTGAGGCCTGCGCAGCGCCGCGCCCTTCACTCAGCCACCGCGGCCACTGGGTGGGCATGCTTACCATCCCGTTGCTGGTCGCCTGCCTGGTCACGTCCGTGGCGACGGCGCAGGAACACCACGAGGCACACGATGCGCCGATGCCCACGCACTGGCGATTCGACCCCGACCACAGCCGAATCGATTTCGAGTTGGCGGCCCTGGGCATGTTCGGCATCCAGGGCCGGTTCCCGCGCTTCGAAGGCGGAGCGACGTGGGATTCGCAGCGGCGCGAGTGGCGGATCGAGACCGACATCGATGCCACGTCGCTGGTGATCAAGCCCGCGCGCTACCTGTCCTGGGCACGCTCGGCCGAGTTCTTCGATGTACTGCGACATTCGCGCGTCCTCTTCCGTTCCGATCCCGCGCCCGAATCGCTGCTGCGCAATGGCGGCGAACTGACCGGCCGCCTTGAACTGCGCGGCATCAAGCGGGCGGTGCGGTTCCAGGTGGCGCCTGCGCAGTGCGAGCCGGATCTGCGCGCCTGCCTGTTCCAGGTCAGCGGTGAAATCAATCGCCGGCAGTTCGGCATGGACAGCCGCCGCATGACGCTGTCCTCACGCGTCGCGCTCAACCTGCAATTGCTGGCGATGTCCGTCCAGCCCTGAAGTGCCGCGCCCGGGGGCGATCCGGTGGGCTGTTTCGACGCGCAGCGCGTTGCTCAGTCCGTGCGGCGTCGGTAGTCGATGAAACGGCAGGCGAATGCATGACGTGCATCCACGGCCAGGTGTTCTTCGCTGATGACGATCCATTCGGCCGGATCGATTTCGGGGAACCAGGCGTCGGCATCGGTGATCGTGGTGTCGACCCAGGTCAGGTGCAGGAACGACGCCTCGGGCAGCGCCTGGGTGAATACTTCGCCGCCACCGATCACGAACAGCGTGCGCGAACCGGCCATGGCGCGTGCGTCGTCCAGCGACGACACGGCGACCTGGCCTGTGAACGGCGCGCGGCCGCTGCGCGTCAGGACCAGGTTGTCGCGGCCAGGGAGTGCGAAGCCGATGCTCTCGGCGGTCTTTCGGCCCATCAGCACCGGATGGCCCAGCGTCAGCCGCTTGAACCGCTTGAGGTCTTCCGGAAGATGCCAGGGCAGGGCGTTGTCGCGGCCGATTGCGCGCTTGCGATCCAGTGCCGCGACCAGTGCCATGGGCCCGCTCATACCGCCACCGGTGCCTTGATCGCGGGATGGAAGCGGTAGTCTTCGATCCGGATGTCCTCGAAGCGGAAGCCGTCGATGTCGGTCACCTCGGGATTGAGGCGCAGGCGGGGCGATGCATGCGGCTCGCGTGACAGCTGTTTGTGCGCCTGCTCGACATGGTTGTTGTAGAGATGCAGGTCGCCGAAGCTGTGCACGAAGTCGCCGGCGGCGAGACCGCATACCTGCGCGACCATATGCGTCAGCAGCGCGTAGCTGGCGATGTTGAACGGCACGCCCAGGAAGATGTCGGCGGAGCGCTGGTAGAGCTGGCAACTCAGGCGGCCGTCGGCGACATGGAACTGGAACAGGGCGTGGCAGGGTTGCAGGGCCATGGCATCGAGCTGGCCGACGTTCCAGGCGCTGACGAGCAACCGTCGCGAGTCGGGATTGCGGCGGATTTCCCCGATCACGCGGTCGATCTGGTCGATCGTTTCACCGCCATTCCCTGGCCAGGCTCGCCACTGGTGTCCATACACCGGCCCGAGTTCGCCGTCGGCATCGGCCCATTCGTCCCAGATGGACACGCCGTGTTCGCGCAGGTAGGCGATATTGGTGTCGCCGCGCAGGAACCACAGCAGTTCGTGGATGATGGACTTCAGGTGCAGGCGCTTGGTGGTGACCAGCGGGAAACCCTGCGCGAGGTCGAAGCGGATCTGGCGGCCGAACACGCTGCGCGTGCCCGTTCCGGTGCGGTCGCCCTTGGCCGTGCCGTTGTCGAGGACGTCGCGAAGCAGGTCGAGGTAGACCTTCATGTCAGGCTCGCCGTGGGCCGCGGTGTCGCCGCCAGCGTCGGCGCGCGACGGGACAGCCAGAGCAGCCACAGACCGATCGCGATCAGCGGCAGGCTCAGCAGCATGCCCATCGTCAGCCAGCCGCCGGCGATGAAACCGAGGTGTGCATCGGGCTCGCGGACGAATTCGACGGCGAAACGGAACAGGCCGTAGAGCAGCGCGAACATGCCTGATACCGCGTAGCGCGGTCGCGGCCGCGACGAGAACCACCAGAGGATGGCGAACATCAGCGCCCCTTCCAGGGCCGCCTGGTAGAGCTGCGACGGATGCCGCGCCAGACCCTCCAGTGCGCCGGAGGCGGCCAGCGTCTGCAGCTCCGCCAGCGGCACCGGAGGCACACCGGGTGCGTGCGGAAAGATGACGCCCAACGGCGAGTCCGTGGTGCGACCCCAGAGTTCGCCGCCGATGAAGTTGCCGATGCGTCCGGCGAGCAGCCCGGTGGGCACCAGCGGCGCGACAAAGTCCATGGTGTCGAAGATGTGCAGCTTCTGGCTGCGTGTCCACAACCATGCCGCGGTCAACACGCCCAGCAGGCCACCGTGGAAGCTCATGCCGCCTTCCCAGACGCGGATGATCATCGCCGGATCGCCAAGCCATTCGTTGAAGTTGTAGAACAGGATGTAGCCCAATCGCCCGCCCACGATGACGCCGAGCATGCCGAAGAAAAGGAGATCGCCGAAGGCCTTGTCGCTGACCGGCAGGCGCCCGGCACGCAGGCGCAGACCGCCCAGCCACCAGGCCAGTCCGAAGGCGACGGCATACATCAGCCCGTACCAGTGGACGGAAAGCGGTCCGACGCTGATGGCGACCGGATCGATGGCGTGGACGTATGGGGTCATGGTGTCAGCCGTGGCAAGTAGGCGATTATGCCGCGGACGCCTGCGACCGCGCAGCAAGGGTGAAGGCGTCGCTTGTCGCGGGCTGGCGTAGAATGCCCGCAGGCAGGCGCCACCGTGCGGTCGGCGCCCGGTTCCAACCGTTCCGCGAGGAGTGTTCCATGAAGCAGTGGCGCGTGTTCCTGGCAACAACGTTCATGGCCGCGGCCGGGCTGGCGATCGCCGGACCCGCGCAACTGCATGGCGAAGACATGCCGCTGGGTCGGCCAATCAGTATTTCCGCAGCGCTGGAACAGGACGACGCCTGGACCGGCCGCTATGCAAAGTTCGAGGGACGCGTCACCGAGGTCTGCCAGAACCGCGGCTGCTGGCTGGTGCTGGCCGACGGCGACCGCCATGCCCGCGTGTTTACCGGCCACAGGTTTTTCCTGCCCAAGGATTTCCGTGGCGACGCGGTGATCTACGGTCGCCTTGGCAAGCGCACGCTGAGCGAGGCGTTTGCGCGTCATCTTGCCGAGGACGGTGGCCGTGACCCGGCCGCGGTCAGCGGCGAACAGGTCGAGTACCGCATCGATGCCCGCAGCATCCAGCTGCTGCCTGCGCCCTGATACCGGAAGACGCGACCATGATGCCCCGGATCACCGCGTTCTATGTCGCACTGGCCGTTGTCCTGGTCGTGCTGCTTACGGCCAGTGTCATCGCGCGCCGCTTCGCCGCCCGTGCCGCACTGGGCGACAACGGCGACCGCATCCTGGCGCGGCGCATCCGCGCCCATGGCAATGCCCTGGAGTACTTGCCCCTGGCGCTGGTGCAACTGCTGGTGCTGGAACTGCTGGGCTTCGCGCCGCTCTGGCTGCACGTCTTCGGAACGACCTTGCTGCTGGGGCGCGTCCTGCATGCCGTGGGCTTGAGCCGCAGCGGCGGTCCCGGCGCCCTGCGCATGGGCGGCATGATCCTCACGCTCCTGGCGATGCTGGTCATGGCGGTGTTGCTGTTTTACCAGTCGATCATGTGGTGGTTGACCGCGATGTAAGGGCCGGGACTGCGCCGTGGGCGGGCTCGCTGTGCTCCGCCTTCGCCGTTATCAGCAGGGTGGGGAGGGCAGATGGACATTCGGAAGGGAAGGTGGCTGTTGTTCGCCGGCCTGGCGGGATGTGCCAGCCTGACACCGGAACAATGCCTGCACGCGGACTGGTATGACATCGGCGCGCAGGACGCGCTGGCTGGGCATGCGCCCGGTTCGATCGGACGCCATGAGAGCGCCTGCGGCAAGGCCGGCGTGGTGCCCGATGACGGCCTCTGGCATGCCGGCCACAGGGAGGCGTTGCCGCGCTTCTGCGTTCCTGAAAACGGCTACCGGTTCGGCGTTCGCAATGCCAGCTACCACGGCCAGTGTCCGGCCGAACTGGAAGAGGGTTTCCTGGATGCGCACCGGCTGGGCCAGGATCTTCATGACCTGCGCAGGCGCATCACCGAGGTCGAGACCGCCATTTCCGGGCTTCGCGAGTCGATGAATGACGAAGAGGCCACGGACGTCAGCCGGGACGCCGATGGCCGCTGGCTGGAACACTACAAGGACGAACTTGACCGCCTGCAGCAGCAGGTCCGGGACATCGAGGCGCGGGCGCGCGAACGGGGATACCCGCCGGTCTACTGAGTTCTCGCAGTGGCGCGCCGCGCCGGGCAGGGAGTCCGGGGGTCCGCGCTGTCATTGACCGCAGCCATGAAGGCCTGTCACCGTGCGTCCATGGACGACATGGAATACGACTGCCGCTCGCTGGAGGCGGCCATGGCCGATGGCTGGCAGTTGCTGGACATCCGTACCGCGCCCGAGCGCGCGATGGTCCCCCTGCCTGCCGAGCACCGCTGGGTCCCCATGGACGCGTTTTTCTCCGCACCGGTCGACCTCGGGCCCGGAAAGCACCTGGTCATCTGCGCCCATGGCGTGCGCAGCCTGTATCTCACGCAGTGGCTGCGCAACCAGGGCATCAACCCGGTCTCATCGCTGCGCGGTGGACTCGCCGGACTCGGCATCGGTCACTGAGGTCCGGCAGTCACCATGACGGGCGCCGGCATCGGCGACCGTCGTGCCCAGGCCATGCACTATTGCAGCCGATCGATCAGTGCGCGGGCCAGGGCGATCGCAATCGCCTTGTTGTGGTCCGGATCCTCGCCCATGTCGACTTCCAGCGTGATCGCACTGCCGTTGAGCAGGACATGCAGTGCCTGGCCGTTCTTGCGCAACTCCCACACCGCGTCATCGCCGATACCAGCGACATCCTCGATCGGCGAGGTCTGGGCAAAGCTGGCGCCAAGGTCGCTGGCGATGGCGGTGGCCGAAGGATCCAGTCCGCGGGCCTCCGCCTGCCTTGCGGTTTCCGCCTGGATGCGCGCCACGGTCGCACTGTCGATCGGCTGGAAGCGGCTGCGGAAGAAAGCGGGCGTCACGCCGGAACGCGGAACGCCCAGGTTGATGCGGTCGTAGGCGGGCACCTGTGAGCCGGCATAGGCGATGGTGCGCCCGGTGTCCCATTCGTAGCGCAGCTGCAGGCCACGGTTGTAGCGGACAGGCCGGCTGGTCGCGTTGTCGCGGCCTGCGATGCCCGCTGCCACGTCGTGCGGCAACAGCTCGTCAAGCCGGTCCTTCCAGTCCGCGAAAGAGGCGCCGGACGTTGCTGCCGGCGGTTTGGCGGAGGCCGCTGCCGGGACGGGCGGTGGCGACGAGGTGCCGGTATCGGCACCGCAGCCGGCGAGCGCGGTAAAGGCCACGAAAACGGGAATGAGGCATCGCATGGGAAGGGTTCCGATCTGGAGGGACTTGTCGGCCTTCTACGTAGACCGCGACGCGAAGCGGCCACGTGCCGGCGATGTCCGGTTTGGCCGCCGTCCTGCGTAACGGGAGCATTCATCCCATCGGAGACCGCCAATGAAATTGCCTGCCGTCCTTGCCTTGTCGATGCTGGCTGCCGCGCTTCCCGCTTCGGCGCAGGCAACCGGGTCAGCCATGCTGGTGCTCGATGCCTCCGGATCGATGTGGGGCCAGATCGATGGCCGCACCAAGATCGAGCTGGCCCGGGAGGCCGTGGACGGCCTGCTGGCGGACTGGCAGGGCGACCTGTCGCTCGGGCTGATGGCCTACGGGCATCGCCGCAAGGGCGACTGTGCCGACATCGAAGTGCTGCGTGAGCCGCAGGGTTTCGATGCCTCGGCATTGCGTGCCCAGGTCGGTGCCTTGGCGCCCAAGGGCATGACGCCGATCAGCGCGTCGGTCCGCGAGGCCGCGGCGCGCCTGCGCTTCGAGGAACACAAGGCGACGGTGATCCTGGTCAGTGATGGCGAGGAAACCTGCGATGCCGATCCCTGCGCCCTCGGTCGCGAACTGGAGGCGCTGGGCGTCGATTTCACCGCCCATGTGGTCGGCTTCGATATCCAGGACGGCAGCGCGGCGCATCGGCAACTGCAGTGCCTGGCCGAGAGTACGGGTGGCCGCTATGTGCGCGCCGGCGATGGCCAGTCGCTGGTCGAGGCGCTGCAGTCCGTCGCCGTCGCGGAGCCGCCGCCGGCCGCGCACATCCCCGCCATCCGCGCCCGCGAAGGCGAGGAATGGATGCCCGGCTTCGCCCTGGAACCCGACCTCGACGTCACGCTCGATGAAAACGCCGACGCCGACGTCGGCCTGGACTTCGAAGTCGGCCAGCCTGCCGAGGACTGCAAGGCGCAGTGCGATGCGACTGCCACCTGCAAGGGTTGGCACTACGAGCCGACGGGCAGCTTCTTCGTCGGCCATCCACGCTGTCGCCTGTTCGGTGGCAGTTTCGCCGTGCGCCTGAAACCTGAAGGCGACGACTGGGTGGCCGGTATCAGGAAGGGTGAAAAGCTGATCCTGGTCGAGGAAGGCGGGGAATGAGCCTGCACACACGATCGATCGCGGTGCTGGCCGTGGTCTGGCTGTGCAGCGCGCTGCATGCCCAGGAACCTGCCGACACGATGCTGTCCGATGCCGAGCAGGAGGGTGGCGCGCCGGCCGGTGAATGGCAGGGCAACTGGCGTGTCGTGCGCGACGATCCGCGCATCCGCACGCGCGCCGGCGCCGAACTGGCGCGGCTGCATGTCATCCACGATGCCGGCAGCCGCAGCGCGCTGGTGCAATGGGTCACCGGCCCCGCGGTATGCGAAGACCCGATGGCCGAGCCCTGCGAATGGATCGCCGCCAGCGGGCAGGCGGAGATGGCCGCCGTCGCCACGACCGGGCTCTACGTGGTGATGCCGGTATCGGCCGACTCCACCGCGCCGCTTCTGCTGCACTTGTCGGCAGCCGCCGATGGCGCCCAGGGTGTCGCCACCGATGGATACCTGCATTACAGCCTGATGCTGGAGCGCGCGTCCGATTGAACGCGGTCAGGCGACACATGCCGCGCGCTGCTGCGCGCGGCGGCATCCCAGGCAGACAACGGCCGCAGGCGGGTCGCCAGTGGCCGTGCAGTTGAGGATGGGCTGATGGGGTCTGACGCTGCGGACGGCCTGGTTCGGGGTGGACGTGCCGCCTGTCGGACCTTGCCTTGCCATTCCATCTTGGCAATGCTGCGTGTCTGCAGCGCTGCAGCGCAGGGGTGAAGGGGCCACGGGAGCAGGTGCATGACTGATCGCGACAACTGGCGCCGCGTCGAAGCCTTGTTCGACGCGACCTGGGAGCGGCCCTCGGCGCAGCGCCGGGACTGGCTGCACCGACAATCCGCCGAACCGTCCGTGATTGCACAGGTGGCCGGTCTGTTGTCCGCAGCGGAGGCCGCCGAGGATTTCCTGGAAACGCCGGTCACCGGTCACCCGGAACCTGCCTCGCTGTTGGCGCCCGGTGATCGCGCCGGCAGCTGGCGCATTGAAGGTGTCATCGGTCGAGGCGGCATGGGCGAGGTCTATGATGCGCAGCGCGACGATGGCTTGTTCGAGCAGCGGGGTGCCCTGAAACTGATCACCGGTGCCGACGCCAGCGACTGGCAGCGGTTCGATGCCGAACGGCAGACCCTCGCCAGCCTGGAACACCCGGGCATCGCACGCCTGATCGATGGCGGTCTGCTCGCATCCGAACGGCCGTTCATGGTGATGGAGTTCGTCGATGGCCTGCCCATCGATACCTACTGCCAGCAGCAGCAACTTTCCCTGCGCGCACGCATCGGCCTGGTCCGCCAGGTCGCTTCGGCACTGTCCCACGCGCACGCACGCCTGGTCGTACACAGCGACCTGAAACCCTCGAACATCCTTGTCGACGGCACAGGCCGACCGCGTCTCATCGACTTCGGTATCGCCCACCTCGTCGAAGGCAGTGGCGGACATCGGCAGGCACGGCTGTCACCCGACTACGCAGCACCCGAGCAGTTGCAGGCCGGCGCGGTCAGCACCGCGACCGATGTGTATGGGCTGGCTGCGGTCCTGTTCAAGCTCGTGACGGGTGTTCCCGTCCGCCGCACTGCCGGCCTGCCGACCCCTGTGGTGCTGGCGCGGATCAGCGATACGCCGCCGCCGGTGGCTTCGCAATCGTTGACGGCTGCCGACCACCCGCGCCTTGGCGAACGCACGCTTCTGCGCGATATCGATGCGATCCTGCTGAAGGCACTCGCGACCCGTCCCGGCGATCGCTATGCCAGCATCGAAGCCTTCGACAAGGATCTGGCGCTGGCGCTGGAACACCGGCCGGTGCGCGCGCGCTTCCATGAGCGCGGGTATGTCCTGCACCGATGGCTCCACCGCAACCTGTTGCCGCTGCTGGCGACGGGCGTCGTCGTGGCGAGTCTCGCCACCGGCCTTGCCATCGCATTGGTGCAGGAACGGGAGGCATCACGGCAACGCGATGAAGCCCTGCGCGAGCGGGCACGGCTGGAGGCGATCCAGCAGGCGGTCTTTCACATGTTTCGCGTGGCGGGCGAGACGCGCGGCGCAGGGACGACGGCCAGTGAAGTGCTGGATGCCGCTGCGCAGCGCATCCAGGACGGTTTCGCGCGCGATCCGGCAACCGGCGCGCCGACGCTGCATGCGCTCGGCGAGCTGTACTTGCTCCTCAATGACTACGAGGCGGCCGCCCCCCTGCTGCGGCGCGTGTCCCAGGCCGATCCGGCTATGGTGGATCCGGCCCTGATCGCTGCCGCGCGGTATGACCTGGCACAGATCGAACTCCGGCTGGGCGGCGCCGAAGCTGCCCGGCAGCTGATGGTCGAAGCACAGGCGTTCTGGCAGACCGATCCGCAACGCTGGCGCTCGCGTCTGGTGGACAGCCGCCTGGTGGAAGCGCAACTGCTGCGCGAGTCCGGCGATGCGGAAGCGGCCGTGAGCGTGCTCGAGCACGGGCTGCGCGAGCGCATCGAACTGAGCGGATTGCGACATCGCGAGACCGGTGTGTTCTACAACAACATCGGCGTCCAGCACTTCGCGCTGGGTCGGTACGAGCCCGCCCGGGACGCGTTCCGCTCGGCGCGCGACATCTGGCAGGCGATCGAACTGGAGCAGTCACCGGATGCGCTCAATACGCTCAACAACTGGGGCGCACTGGAAGTGGCGGCCGGCGATCTGCTGGCAGCCGAACCGCTGTTACGCGACGCCGTCGAGCTGCGCCGGCGAAACTTTGGTGCGTCGGCGGCGACGGCGGCACTGCTGAACAATTACGGCAAGCTGCTGCTGCGGCTGGATCGCGCCCTTGAGGCCATTCCGGTGCTTGCGGAAGCGACCGAGCAGGGCCAGCGCTACGCCGGCATCGGCAGCATGTTGCATATCGCGGCGCTGAGTGGCCTGGCCGAGGCGCAACTGGGCGCAGGTCGCGCTTCGGATGCACGGGACAATGCCATGAAGGCGTGGCAGTCGGCCAACGACCATCTCGGGGCGACGCATCCGGCGACGGCCATCGCGGCGATGGCACTCGCCCAGGTGCGCGCCTTTGATGGCGACCGGGCGGCGGCTGCGGTGCTGCTGGACGAAGCCGAATCGATCGCTGCGCAAGCGGGGCCGACCGGCGCGCGAATCGCCGCCCAGGTGGCCGACGTCAGGAACCGCTTTCAGCTGGAAGCGCGCCGCCCAGCGCCTGGTACAGCCACGCCTTCGCCTTGATCCAGTCCCTTCGCACCGTGCGTTCGGATATGTCGAGCACGCGCGCGGTTTCCTCTTCGGAATAGCCGGCGAAGAAGCGGCACTCGATCAGGTGCGTGAGCCGCGGGTTGAGCTGCGACAGGCGCTGCAGTGCGTCGTCGAGTTCCACCAGTTGCTCGTCATTGGCGACGGGCGGATCGATGGGCAGCTGGTCGAGCGAATCGACGGCACCGCCACCGCGCTTGACAGCCAGCTTGCGACGCGCGTGGTCGACCAGGATCTGCCGCATCGCCAGCGCCGCTGCGCGCAGGAAATGCGTTTCGCCCTGCCAGGCCGGGCTGCGGTAGAGACGCAGGTAGGCTTCGTGAACCAGCGCGGTGGTCTGCAGGGTTTCGCCGGCACGCAGGCGGCGGCGTTCATGCCGGGCGCGCGAACGCAGCTCGTCGAACAGCAGCGGCAGCATCTGCTGCGCGGTCAGGCGGATGCCGGCGGGATGGTCATCGATGAGTTCCGGATCGTCGAGCGAGCCGTTGGACGGAATGCCGCTCACGGACACCAATGCACCTGCAGGGGCGAATGGCCGTTCAGCGCGCAACGCACCGACATCGAGCTCCAGTCATCATCGGTGAGCGCCTGCTCGAAGCTGCGGCGGCGGCTGGCGCCCTGCAGGACGAGGAAGCGCTGCCGCGCCGACTGGATGAGTGCCGGCGTGATCGTGATCCGCGTCGGCCATCGGCTGGCGCCTTCGCATCCGAGCGCGTCGATGGCGGCGTAGGCATCGCTGCTGGCCAGCGCATGATCCAGGCCGCCGGCGCGTGCGAACAGGCCGGCCACGTGGCCGTCATCGTCCATGCCGAGCACGACCGCCGCCGGCGCCATGCCCAGTTCCTGCAATTGCCGGCTCGCCTCGCGCGCCGTCAGGTCCGGATCGTCAAGCTGCGTCACCAGCGGCAGGAAGTTGGCGTGCGCCGCGAGTCCGGTGAGCAAGGTGCTGCGGATGGCTGTCTCGTTGCTGTGCGCACTGCCGGGCGTGGTCCAGCGTTCCTCGGCCATCGCGATGGTCACCCGGTGCCAGGCGATCGGCGCGGCGGCAAGTTTGCGGTAGATGGTCAAGGCGGTGTTGCCGGCCGCAACGACGAGCAGTGCACGGCCTTCGTTGGCCAGGTCGTCCTGGAGCGTCGCGGCAACGGCTTCCGAGGCGCGGCGCGCCCAGGCCTCCCGGTTGCCATCCGCATACCAGCAGACAGGGTGACTGCGAATCGCGTGGGTTTGATCGGTCATCAGGGCGCCAGTCGGTTGCGTCGTCCGGGAAATTATTCGTACAGCCGTCCATCGTCATGGCGACGACCATCGAGGGCATGGCGTGCGAAAAACAGCGCGGCATAGACGCGCGGATCGACATGCACACCTTCGGCGAGCTTCCGGGCCAGGAAGGCGCAGGCCTCGGACATGGGTACCAGGTGCACGGTGATGTCTTCGCTGCCGTCGCCGCCACCCGCATGCACGCGCCGCAGGCCACTGGCGCGCACGAAACTCAATTGCTCGCTGGACATGCCGGGCGAGCTCGGGCCGGTCATGATCAGTTCGAAATGGTCGGCATCGAAGCCGGTTTCTTCCAGCAGTTCACGGCGCGCGGCTGAGAGGATGTCCTCTTCGCCCGGCTGGTCGCCGGCGAGTCCGGCCGGGTTTTCGATGACCTGGGCGGACAGCGGTTCCCGGTACTGCTCGACCAGGACGATCCGGTCGTCGGGCGTGAGGGCGACGATGACCGCCGCCCCGTAGGCGTTGACACGCTCGACAAACTCCCAGCGGCCGCGACGGCGCAAGGCCAGGAACCGGCCTTCGTGAAGCGAGTCGGTCGACCCGACGGCGGTTTGGCCGGTGTTGCGCTTCACTGCGGTATCCTTCGCCCCTGTGCGTACCGGTCACATGCTATCCCACATTCCCTCCTGACGTCCGGCTGCATGCGGGGCGTTGCGGAACCCGAGCCGGTTCCGGCTGTCCACCTCGCAGACACTTCAGTCTTTTCAAGGTCCTGATCGTATGAGAACAACGTTTGCCCGGGCGCTCCTGGTCGCGCTGGTCGGTGTGATTCCGCTGCAGATCCACGCCCAGGAAAGGGGCGCTGTTGCCGATGCACCGGAGGTTTCCCTCGATCAGGTGCAGGACACCGGCATGCTCGTTGGCTTGGCCCAGCAGGCGGAACGCAACCAGGACTGGCAGGCGGCCGCACGGATCTGGAAGCGGCTGACCGTGCTGCGTCCGCAGCGTGGCGATTACCTCTACAACGCGGCTGCCATGTACGCGCTGCTGGACCAGAAGTCGCCGGCGTACGACGCGCTGCTCAAGTTGCAGAGCGCCGGTCACGCCTATCGTCTTGAACAGGACGACCGCTTCCGCTCCTTGCATGGCACCGAGGTCTGGACCTATCTGGTAACGCTAAACAACGGCGCCCTGGATGCCACTTTCGGTGAAGGGTCGGTGGCCTTCGAACTGCCGCCGTCCGACCTGTTGCTGGATTCCATGACGTATGACCCGCACGGGAAGGCCTTCCTGTTCGGAAGCGCCCGTGACGGCAAGGTGTATCGCCGCAAGGACGATGGCAACCTGGAAGTCTGGGCCGAACCGGATCCGGAGACGGGCGGCGCGATCACTGCATTGGCCGTGGACGCCCGGAACCGCATCCTCTGGGTCGCCACCGCCGGCATTCCGCACTTCAAGGGTTTCACCGCGGCGCAGGCTGGCAAGGCGCATCTGGTCAAGTACGACCTGCGCAATGGTCGCCACCAGGCGACCTACCCGCTGCCTGACGACCGCCTGCCGCACGTGCCGGCCGTACTTGCCGTGGCCGGCAACGGCCAGGTGTTCATCGGCGAAGGCCTGCGCGGGCAGCTGTTCCGGTTCGACGGCCAGCAGATCCAGCCGCTGCTGGCGGAGCCGAAGCTGGGCGGTATCCGGGGCTTGGCCCTGCCCGGCGCCGGGCGTGTACTGTATTTCGCCGATGTCGACCAGGGTGTGTTCGGCCTGGATCTCGGCCGCAGCACGGCCTTCGACCTGAAATTGCCGAAGAACGTGACCCTGTCGGGCATCGAGGGCCTGTACGTCTATGAAGACCAGCTGGTCGCCGTGCAGAGCGGCATGTCGCCGCGCCGCGTGATGCGCCTGAAACTGGCCGAGGATGGGCTGTCGGTGGAACAGGGCACGCCGATCGAGGCGAACAACGCCGCGTTCGAAGCGCCGACCTGGGGCGTGGTGAACGGGGATGACCTGTACTTCATCGCCAATTCGCAGCGCAGCCACTACGACGGCTACGGCCTGCCGAAGGCGAGCGCCGGGAAAGACACGTTGAAGGTGTTCCGGACGCCGATCCGTTTCAACTGGGATTTCAAGCCCCCGGAACTGCCGGCAGGCGTGCGCGAGCGCCTGCTCGGCAAGCAGCCCGGCAACTGATTCGGGCCACTGGCGATCTGCTGAATTCGCGGCCCGGCCACCCTGTGGCCGGGCCGTTTGCGTATCAGGGGCGGCGGTAGATCTCGCCGCCCTTCATCACGAAGCCGACCTGGCGCATCAGGCCGATGTCGACAGTCGGATCGCCCGGCACCGCGACGATGTCCGCCCATTTGCCCGTCGTGATGCTTCCCAGCTCGTCCCAGCGGTCCAGCAGCTGCGCGGCGTTCCGGGTGGCGCTCTGGATCGCCGCAGCGGCCGGCATGCCGGCTTCCACCATCAGTTCGAATTCGCGCGCGTTGTCGCCGTGGAAGAACACACCCGCATCGGTGCCGAAGGCGATCCTGACGCCGGCCCGCCAGGCACGGCCGAAGGTGCGCTGGATCTGCGGACCCACCGCCAGCGCTTTCGGCCGCACGATTTCCGGGTAGTAGCCTGGCTGTGCGGCACGCTCGGCGACGAAGACGCCGGCGCTGATCGTCGGCACGTACCAGGTGCCCTTCTCCTTCATCAGGGCGATCACGCGGTCGGACATGTGCGTGCCGTGCTCGATCGAATCCACGCCGGCAGCCACGGCGCGACGGATGCCTTCCTCGCCGTGTGCATGCGCGGCGACGCGATAGCCGTAGTCATGCGCCGTCTCGACAATGGCGCGGATCTCGTCTTCCATGAATTGCGGGTTGTCGCCACTGCGCGCAAAGGACAGCACGCCACCTGTCGCGGTGATCTTGATCAGGTCCGATCCTTCCTTGTAACGCTGGCGCACGGCACGGCGCGCCTCGATGGGGCCGGCGATGACACCCTCTTCCGGCCCGGGATAGCCGAGCGAGCTGGCCAGTTCGCGGCTGATGCCGTTGCGCGGATCGGCGTGGCCGCCCGTCGTGGCGATCGACTTGCCGGCGGCCAGGATGCGCGGTCCCCGGACCAGGCCCTGGTCGATCGCATTGCGCAGCCCTTGTGTCCGTTCCCCGCCCAGGTCGCGGACGGTGGTGAAGCCGGCCAGCAGCGTCTTCTCGGCGTAGCCGACCGAGCGGTAGGCATGGTCTTCGGGATTGAGGCGGAAGCCTTCCACGTAGGCCTGCGGACTGGTCTGGCTGCCCAGGTGGACGTGCGAGTCGATCAGGCCCGGCAGGCAGGTGTGCGTGCGCAGGTCGATGCGCTCGGCGCTGTCCTGGCCGGGCAGGGACGCGGCGATCGTCTCGATGCGGCCGTCGCGGATGAGAATGCTCTGCGGCCCGGTCAGACGGGCGGTGTCGGCGTCGAACAGCTGGCCGCAGTCCAGGATGGTGACAGAGCCGGCAGCCTGCGCCGCGAGCGGCAGCAGGGCGGCGACAAGAACAGCAAGGCGCATGGCGTTCTCCCTCGATTGGCCAGCAGCAAAGATAGCGTGCGCCCGATGCATCCCGGGCCCGCTGCGCCGGGCCGTCGCCGGGCGGCGCCAGGACGACGGACGGGCGTCACTTCAGGCCCGGTGCTGCTTGCGCCGGATGTAAAGCAGCTTGCGGACGCGCGCGACCCTGTCACCGCGGCTGTCGACGACGTCGGTGTCGAACCAGCGCAGATGGCGCCCGCCGTCGGAAGCGGCAGCGCGCAGTTCCTCCACCGTCGTGCTGTCAAGCTCGAACCGCGCATGGACATCCGTGCGTCCCGGCGACACGAATTCGATCTCGGCGGCCTTGTCCCAGACCACGTAGTCGCGGCCCAGCCGCTGCATGACCAGCAGCATCCAGAAGGGGTCGGTCATCGCAAAGAGGCTGCCGCCGAAATGCGTGCCGACGGCATTGCGGTTGAACCAGCGTCGGCGCAGGACCACCTCGGCGCTGGAATAGTCGGCGGCGATGGCGCGGACGCGGATACCGCTGAACACGAACGGCGGCCACAGGTTCAGGATCCAGCGCATGCGGCGGGCGGAGACGTACATCGGGGGGCACTCCGGGGCGGTGAGCCCTGCCGGGATCGAACTGTCCGGCCGGGCGAGTTGGCGGTTATTGTGCAGTGCGCTAGGCTGCGTGGTCCACGTTGAGAACACCGGAACCGTCATGCAGGAGCAGTACGAAGCCGCCGCCCTCGAGGCCGCCGCACAGGATTACTGGACGCGCACGCGCGCCTTCGAAGTCAAGGAGGATCCATCGCGGCCGAAGTATTTCTGCCTGTCGATGCTGCCGTATCCGTCCGGCGCGCTGCACATGGGCCACGTGCGCAACTACACCATCGGCGACGTGATCAGCCGCTATCAGCGCATGCTGGGCAAGAATGTGCTGCAGCCGATGGGCTGGGACGCCTTCGGCCTGCCGGCCGAAAACGCCGCCATCAAGAACAACACCGCGCCGGCCAGGTGGACCTACGCGAATATCGAGCACATGCGCGAGCAGCTCCGCTCGCTCGGCTATGCCATCGACTGGTCGCGCGAGTTCGCCACCTGCCGCCCGGATTACTACGTGCACGAGCAGCGCATGTTCGTGCGCCTGTTCAAGAAGGGCCTGGTGTATCGCAAGAACAGCGTCGTCAACTGGGATCCGGTGGACCAGACGGTGCTGGCCAACGAGCAGGTCATCGACGGCCGCGGCTGGCGCTCCGGCGCGCTGGTGGAAAAGCGCGAGATTCCGCAGTGGTTCCTGAAGATCACCGACTATGCGCAGGAGTTGCTGGACGATCTCGACCGCCTCGAAGGCTGGCCGGAATCGGTGAAAACCATGCAGCGCAACTGGATCGGGCGCAGCGAAGGCCTGGAGATCACCTTCAAGGTTCGCGACGCCGACGGCAATGAGCTTGACCCCGTGACCGTCTTCACCACGCGCCCGGACACGTTGATGGGCGCGACCTTCATTTCCATCGCGGCCGAACACCCGCTGGCCCAGCGCGCGCGCCAGGACAAGCCGATGCTCGGCGATTTCATCGAAGAGCTGCGTCAGGGTGGCGTCTCCGAAGCGGAACTGGAAACGCAGGAAAAGCGCGGCATGGATACCGGCCTGCGCGCGATCCATCCGATCACCGGCGAAGAGTTGCCGGTCTTCGTCGCCAACTTCGTGCTGATGAACTACGGCACCGGTGCGGTCATGGCCGTGCCCGGCCACGACCAGCGCGACTGGGAGTTCGCCCAGGCCTACAGCCTGCCGGTGCGCATGGTGATCGTCGATGGCGGCGTCCGCGATGCCCTCCGCGAGATCGGCCACGACCTGGGCAGCGGTGTCGGCGCCGATCCGATGCGACAGGCTCTGTCTGCGGGCAGCAGCATCGACGCGCACAGGCTGGATGCGGCGGTGCATAGCGTTGAACGCTTTGAACGTTCCATCGCCGAACAGGGTGCCTATTCCGAGCGCGGTTGGCTGGTCAATTCCGGCGACTTCGATGGCCTGGATTTCCAGCAGGCTTTCGACGCGATCACGGCGCGACTGGAGGCGGAAGGCATCGGTCGCCGCCGCGTCAACTACCGCCTGCGCGACTGGGGCGTCAGCCGGCAGCGCTACTGGGGCTGCCCGATCCCGATGATCCACTGCGCCCGTTGCGGCGACGTGCCGGTGCCGGAAGCACAGCTGCCGGTCCTGCTGCCGGAGGATGTGGCGTTCTCGGGCGTCACTTCGCCCATCAAGGCCGATCCGGACTGGCGCAGGACGACGTGCCCCACCTGCGGTGGCGCCGCAGAGCGTGAAACCGACACCTTCGACACCTTCATGGAGTCCAGCTGGTATTACGCCCGCTACACCAGCCC
>CAZYHP010000016.1:0-38208 GCA_964647135.1 uncultured Rhodanobacteraceae bacterium | reverse complement strand
GAACTCGATGCCCTGGCCGATGCGGTTGGGGCCGCCGCCGAGCACCATGATCTTGCGGCGCTCCGACGGTGCCGCCTCGCACTCCTCGTCGTAGCACGAGTAGAGATACGCCGTCGTACTGGCGAATTCGGCGGCGCAGCTGTCGACGCGCTTGTAGACCGGACGGACGCCGTAGGCACGACGCAACTGGCGGATCGCCGCTTCGTCGGTGCCGGTCAGCTTCGCCAGGCGACGGTCGGAGAAGCCCTTGCGCTTGAGCGCGCGCAGTGTCGCCGCATCCAGCGCGCCCAGCCCGCCGAGGCGGACGTCCTGCTCGCTGTGGATGAGATCCTCGATCTCGGCCAGGAACCAGGGATCGATATGCGTGAGCGCCTGGATCTCTTCGGCCGACAGGCCGGCCCGGAAGGCATCGGCGACGTGGAAGAGACGGTCGGCACCCGGCTCGCGCAGCTGCCGGCGCAGTTCCACCAGCGCCTCTTCGTCGAAGCTGTCACTGCGCGGATTCAGTCCGTCGACGCCGATCTCCAGACCGCGCAGGGCTTTCTGCAGCGATTCCTGGAACGAGCGACCGATGGCCATGACCTCGCCCACCGACTTCATCTGCGTCGTCAGGCGCGCATCGGCGGTCGGGAACTTCTCGAAGGCGAAGCGCGGAATCTTTGTGACCACGTAGTCGATGGTCGGCTCGAAGCTCGCCGGGGTCGCGCCACCGGTGATCTCGTTGCGCAGCTCGTCCAGCGTGTAGCCGATCGCCAGCTTGGCGGCGACCTTGGCGATCGGGAAGCCGGTCGCCTTCGATGCCAGCGCCGAGGAGCGCGAGACGCGCGGATTCATCTCGATGACGACGACGCGGCCGGTCTGCGCATTGACGCCGAACTGCACGTTTGACCCGCCGGTATCGACGCCGATCTTGCGCAACACGGCGATCGAGGCATCGCGCAGGCGCTGGTACTCCTTGTCGGTCAGCGTCAGCGCCGGCGCCACGGTGATCGAGTCGCCGGTGTGCACGCCCATCGGATCGAGGTTCTCGATGGAGCAGACGATGATGCAGTTGTCCGCCTTGTCGCGGACCACTTCCATTTCGAATTCCTTCCAGCCCAGCACCGATTCCTCGACGAGGATCTCGCCGACCGGCGAAAGCTCCAGGCCGCGACGGGCGATCTCCTCGAATTCCTCGCGGTTGTAGGCGATGCCACCGCCGGTGCCACCGAGCGTGAAGCTGGGACGGATGATGGTCGGGAAGCCGACCTCGACCTGGATGGCGGCGGCTTCCTCGAAGCTGCGCGCGATCTGCGCCTTCGGGCATTCCAGGCCGATCTGCGCCATCGCCTGGCGGAACAGCTCGCGGTCCTCGGCCATGCGGATGGCTTCGCGCGAGGCGCCGATCAGCTCGACGCCGTACTGGTCGAGGATGCCGGCATCGGCGAGGTCGAGCGCGCAGTTCAAGGCCGTCTGGCCGCCCATGGTCGGCAGCAGGGCGTCGGGCTTTTCCTTGGCGATGATCTGCTCGACGACGCGACGGGTGATCGGCTCGATGTAGACCGCATCGGCGGTCTCCGGATCGGTCATGATCGTTGCCGGATTCGAATTCACCAGAATGACCCGGTAGCCCTCGGCCTTCAGCGCCTTGCAGGCCTGTGCGCCGGAATAGTCGAACTCGCAGGCCTGGCCGATCACGATCGGGCCGGCGCCGATGACGAGGATGGATTGGATGTCGGTACGTTTTGGCATGGGAGTTATCGCGACTGCGAAGCGGAAACGGCCGCGTCGGCCGCGAGTTTCCTGGACAGCGCCTGATGGAGCCTGAGCAGCATCCGGCCCACCCTGTCGGCCAGCGACAGGGACTCGTCGATCATTTCAGCGTGGCCGACCGCCCCGTCGCGCAGGCGCAGCAGTTGCGCCGTGACGGTGGTGCAGGCGCCCTGCCCGTCGGCCAGCTTCCGCGTGAAGGTCTGCAGGCAATCGCTGCTGTGGCCCTGGGCAATCGCGTCGGGAATCAATGCGGCGGCACGCTGCAGGGTGTCTGCCAGCTCCTCGTGTTCGCCGCCGGCGGCGCCCGCCGTCAACGCCTGCACGGTGCTGGCCAGGCGCATGGCGGCCTGCCAGACCTCCAGGTCGCGGAACGGTACGCTCACCGCGAGGCTCCCGCGCCCGGCTGCTGCAGCATCAGGTCGACGAACCGCTGGAACAGGCCGCCGACGTCTGCCGGCCCGGGACTGGCTTCCGGGTGTCCCTGGAAAGAGAAGGCCGGCGCGTCATCGAGGGCGATGCCCTGGTTGGAACCGTCGAACAGCGACCGGTGCGTCACCCGCACGTTGGCCGGCAGCGTGGCCTCGTCGATGGCAAAGCCGTGGTTCTGGCTGGAGATCATCACCTTGCCGGTATCGAGGTCGACGACCGGATGGTTGGCGCCGTGATGGCCGAACTTCATTTTCTTCGTCCTGGCGCCGGCCGCGAGCCCGAGCAGCTGGTGCCCCAGGCAGATCCCGAATACCGGGACCTTCCGCGCCAGAAACGTGCGAATAGCCTCGATGGCGTAGTCGCACGGGGCCGGGTCACCCGGCCCGTTCGACAGGAACACGCCGTCCGGTTGCAGTGCAAGGACGTCTTCAGCGGACGTTTGCGCCGGAACCACCGTCAGGCGGCATCCGCGGTCGGCGAGCAGACGCAGGATGTTCTGCTTGATGCCGAAGTCGTAGGCGACGACGTGGAATCTCGCCTCGGCGACCGTGAAGGCCCCGCGATCAAGATCGTAGCTGCCTTCTCTCCAGTCATAGCTCGAGGTCGCGCTGACGACTTTCGCCAGATCCATCCCGGCCAGGCCGGGGAAACCGCGCGCAGCGGCCAGCGCCGCCTCGACATCGACGGCCTCGCTGCCGGCGGCCAGGCAACCGTTCTGCGCACCCTTTTCGCGCAGCAGGCGCGTCAGGCGGCGCGTGTCGACACCGGCGATGCCGACGATGCCGTTGTCGCGGAGGTAGTCCTGCAGGCTGCTCTCGCTGCGCCAGTTGCTGGCAATGCGCGAGGCATCACGGATGACCAGACCGGCGGCATGCACGGCGCCCGATTCGGCGTCGACGGCATTGATGCCGGTATTGCCGATCTGCGGGAAGGTCAGGGTGACGATCTGTCGGCTGTAGGACGGATCGGTCAGGATTTCCTGATAACCGGTGATGGCGGTGTTGAACACCACCTCGCCGACGCTGCGACCGGCGGCGCCGATCGATCGGCCGCGGAAGACATGACCGTCTTCCAGGACCAGAATGGCTGATTCGCTCACATCTTCGCCTTGGCATAGGTGCGACAAGACCCGCGGGCTGCCGATGTGGCCGTCCGTGGGCAGGTGGTTCGGGCGAAGCGGAATGATACGGCCCGGCGGCCGGGCTGTCACCCGATAGCGGCATCGCTCCGTCGACGATTGATACCGTATCGCGCTGCGGTTCAGGCCAGCGTGTCGTCGATCCGGTAGCGCCCGGGCGCCTGCGCGGCGAGCCAGCGGGCCGCGTGCAGGGCGCCGCGCGCGAAGATGGCACGGTCGGTGGCGCGGTGAGCGAGTTCAAGCCGCTCGCCGGCAACCGCCAGCACGACGCTGTGCTCGCCGACGATATCGCCGGCGCGGACACTCGCGAAGCCGATTTCCCTCGGCTGGCGCACGCGATCACGGTCATGCCGGTCGTGGACGGCCACATCGTCCAGCGTCTGTCCGCGCGCCGTCGCCAGGACCCTGCCCAGCGCCAGTGCCGTGCCCGAGGGCGCGTCCCGCTTCCCGGCGTGATGGGCTTCGATGATCTCGGCATCCCAGCCCGGCAAGCTGCGCCCGGCATCGGCGACCAGGCGCGACAGCACCGCGACGCCCAGCGAAAAGTTGGCCGACCACAAGACCGGAATCTCTACCGCCGCTGAAGACAGCCTTGCATGTTGCTGATCTTCAAGGCCTGTCGTACCGGAAACCAGCGCGACCCGATGCTGGATACACCAGTCGAGCACGGCATCGAAGGCGCTGGCGTGACTGAAATCAAGGACGACCTGGGGCCGCCCGTTCACGTCACCGAGGCGGCCGAATGCCGGCAGCGCATCCCCTGCCTGCTTGCCCAACGAGACTGAACCCGCCGGCACCCACGCGCCCACCAATTGGATGTCCGCCTGTCCGGCGATGGCATCCAGCAGCTGGCGACCCATGCGACCACTGGCCCCGGCCAGCGCAAGCGACAAGGGCAAGGGCAGCGATGACGATGGAGAGGTCGGGTCCATGCGCGCTCTTGTTGCGGTCAATCGCACATTGTCAGCGCTACAGGGAGCGCCGGCAAGCGACGCGAGGAGGCGGATCTGGTCGGCAGGTGTTTTTCACAATACACTCGAGGCTGCATTCACGCGAAAACAGGAGGGACCGACGATGGCGAGATGGTTACAACTGGGTGCGGCCGCATTGGCACTCACCAGCATCCACGCCCTGGCCACGGAAATCCGCCATGTCGAAGTGCAGAGCCAGCCCTTGCTGAAGGGCGACCCTGCCGAGGCGGCAAAGCGCTCGCAACTCAAGCGTGGCGGCAATGCGACACCCTCGCCCATCCTGGTCGACCAGGTCGCCACGATCGCGCCGGACGGATCCCTGCAGATGGGTTGCGGCAACCGCCCCGTGCGTGATTTCCGGACACTGAAGCCCGGCACCGGAGATGCGCAATGAACGCACTCCCGATCCTGCGACTGGCGACAGCCGCGCTGCTGCTTGTAGGCGGCGGCGCCCCGGTCGCAGCCCAGACCCTGTTGACGCCCGACGTCACGCACCGGTTCACGCTGGCCAGTGGCCACGTCACCAATGACCTGGCCATCGACGTCCCTGCCAATGCGCGCCAGCTGCGGATCACCGCGGTGGGACCGGAAAACGCCGATATCGACCTGCTCCTCCGCTACGGCGACGCCTTCCCGGGCGGCACCCTGAACCTGGGTGGCCAGGAGTGGTTCTACGAGCACGCCCACTACGTTTCGATGAGCCCCGGCAACTCGGAACGGCTGACGGTGACGCGCAACCAGAAGCAGCCACTGCGTGCCGGCCGCTGGTTCCTGTCGGTGGTCAACTACGCCGGCGGCGCGTCGCAGATCGACGTCCGTGCCTCGATCGACAATCGCGAACCGGGCCCGGTGAACATCGAAGCGGTGTTCGACGACGTTGCCGGTTGCGCTGCGCGAAGCGCAACGACGACGCCCTGGTTCGACAACACGCCGGCGTCACCGATCCAGGGCAACAACGGCGCGACCGTGGGCGCACAGCGCCGGACCGCCTTCCTGCATGCCGTATCCCGCCTGCGTGAGGAACTGACCGGCGTCGCCGACCTGCGCATCCGCGCGTGCTGGAAAGACCTCGGTGGCGAAGCCAATCGTGCCACGCTGGCGAGCGCCGGCCCGACCTTCATCGTCCGCGACGATGGCGCCTTCTGGTACGACAACAACAATCCGTCGAACACCGTCTGGTCGATGCCGTTCCTCGACCGGCGGTACACGTGGTATTCGGCCGCAGGCGCCGCCCAGCGTGCCGGCACCGAGTTCTGCCGCTATGCCAGCGAACACTGCGGACATGCCGACATCTTCATCCAGTTCAATACGGATATCGATGGTCCAACCGCGCTCGGCAACCGCAGTTTCCACTACGGATTCAACGCACCGGATGCCGGCAACATCGACTTCGTCAGCACGGCAATCCACGAAATCGGCCATGGCCTCGGCTTCCTGAGCCTGTACTCGGTCAGCGACGACGCCGGCTCGCCGGCCGGCAGCCGCCTCCTGGACTACGACGACATCTTCACCGACCAGGTCGTGGCCATCCGCGACAACGTGCCGGTGCCGGTCAACACGCTTCCCGCTGCCGACGTCCGCGACGCGATGACGTCGATGCTCGACCTGCGCTGGTCGGATGCCCAGGCGGCCGCCTCGCCGCTGAACCCCTGGCGGGAGCGCCCCTTCCCGGGCAACCTGCCGGCGCTGTATGCGCCGCGGGAACTGGATCCCGGCTCGACGCTGTCGCATCTCAGCGACCTCATGCCGGCCAGCATGATGCAGCCGTTCCATATCAGTGGCCTGCGCTCGCTGGGCCTGGCCACGCCCATGCTGTCGGCGGTCGGCTGGCGGATGGACGCCAATACGGCGATCCCGGACGTTCCCCTGCCCTATGGCGGCCAGTGGTTCGATCCGACGCGGAGCGGGCACGGACTGGACCTGCATCGCCTGGCCGGCAGCGAAGACATCTACGTCATGGTCTTCTACACCTTCGATGCCCAGGGTCGGCCGGAGTGGTATACGGCGTCAGGCCGGATCGTCGACGGCGTGTTCCTGCCCGGCAACGCCGACAACGGACACAGCCTGCAGCGCGTGTACTACACCAACATCAACACCATCCCGATGCAGCGCGAGCTGGACGATTCGGTCCCCGGCCAGGTCCGTATCGATTTCAGCGCCGATGCCGCGAAGGCCGCCGCCTGCCGTGACGGCACGAACCGGAATGGCCCCGTCGCGCTGATGACGTTTTCGTTGGGCGAGGACCGGAACATGAAGTGGTGCCTCACCCAGATCACGCCGCGGACCAATCGTCCGGCGACCGACTTCACCGGCCATCGTTACGGCGAAGGCGATGTCGGCTGGGGCCTGACGACCATGGGCTTCAACACCGCGCAGGGCGATGGCCTGTTCTCCATCCTCTATTTCCCGGATGGCCATGGCAATCCACGCTGGGCGGCCGCGCAGATCGACGATTTCCAGAGCGGCGTCGCGCAACCCGTGTTCCAGGTCCAGGGTTATTGCCGGACCTGTCCGAAACCGGCCAACAATCCGGTCACGCAGATCGGGACGATCACGCTGCGGCTGGCCGATCCGGGCAGTGCCGACGGCGGCGCCGACATCGACGTGCAGTTCAACGGCCCGGCCGGCGGCCGCTTCACCCGCAACGGTTCGGTACTGAAACTGCTGGCGGACACCGGCGACGACGACTGACCCGGTTGCAGTTGAAACAGGAAAGGGCCGGCGGTGTCAAACCGCCGGCCCTTTTCATTCGGGTGCAGGCGCGCCCGGGATCGCGTTCCGGGCGCTGCGCAGGCGAACTCAGCGGACGCGTTCGGCCAGCGCCTCGGCAAAACCCAGCGTCGTACCGGTCCCGCCCAGGTCCGGGGTCACGCGATCCTTCGCTCCGATCACGGCGCGGATCGCCGCACGCAGACGCTGCGCCTGCTCGGCCTGGCCGAGGTGGTCGAGCATCTGGCCGGCGCCGAGCAGCAGCGCACAGGGATTGGCGATGCCCTTGCCGGCGATATCGGGTGCCGAGCCGTGGACGGCCTCGAAGATCGCCGCTTCGCCGCCGATGTTCGCTCCCGGCGCCAGTCCGAGGCCGCCCACCAGGCCGGCGCACAGGTCGGAGATGATGTCGCCGAACAGATTGGTGGTCACGATGACGTCGAACTGGTGCGGATTCATCACCAGCTGCATGCAGGTATTGTCGACGATCATCTCGTTGCAGGTGATCTCCGGGTAATCCGCGGCGACCTCCCGCGCCACGTTGAGGAACAGCCCCGACGTGGTCTTCATGATGTTGGCCTTGTGCACCACCGTGACCTTCCTGCGACCGGTCGAGCGGGCCAGGTCGAAGGCATAGCGGACGATGCGCTCGGAACCGCGGCGGGTGACGCGGATCAGCGACTGCGCGCTCTGGCCGTCCGGCGACAGCACCTGCCCTTCCGCGCCATACGCGCCTTCGGTGTTCTCGCGCACGGTAATGATGTCGATATCCTCGTAACGCGCCTTCGTGCCAGGGAAGGTGATCGCCGGTCGCACGTTGGCGTAGAGATCGAAGCGCTTGCGCAATTCGACGTTGATCGAACTGAAGCCCTCGCCCACCGGCGTGGTCAGCGGCCCCTTCAGCGCCACCCGGTGGCGGCTGATTGCGTCGAGCGTCGCCGCCGGCAACAGGCTGCCCTGCGATTCCAGCGCGCACAGGCCGGCATCGACGAAGTCGTATTCCAGGCCGCACCCCAGCGCGTTGAGCACGTGCAAGGTGGCGTCCATGATCTCCGGACCAATGCCGTCACCCTTGATGACGGCAATCGTGTTCTTCATGAAGTTCTCCAGAAAGTCGGAGCGGATCCAGCGCCGCCCCGTTCAGTGCGCAATTATCGGCGATGAGCGTGGGCCGATGTAAGACGACAGTGAGCCGCCGCACCAGGCTGACGCCGCGGCGAGTCAGGTGCGGTGCAGGCGCGGCACGCCCTGGTCAGGCGGCGAGGATTTCCGCCAGCCGGCCACTGCGGTCGGCGGCGACCAGGTCGTCGAAGCCGCCGACATGGGTATCGCCGAAAAAAATCTGGGGCACGCTGGTACGTCTGGCGCGGGCCAGCATCTCGTCGCGGCGCACCGGATCGAGGTCGATGCGCACTTCTTCATAGTCGATACCCTTGCTGCGCAGGAAGTTCTTCGCCGCTACGCAATACGGGCAGATCGCCGTGGAATAGAGGGTCGCCTTGCTCATGCCGTGGCCACTGGTCGGGAATGCGGGTGCCTCAAGGATACCGTCAAACCCGCGCCCGCCCGCTGCAACCGTTCAGATACAACTGGTTGGACGCGGCAGGCCGGCATAGCGCGCGGCCTGCTTGGCAGGGCCCTGTGGAAACAACCGGTAGAGCGCGCGGCTGTCGGCACGTTCGTTGCCGAGCACGCGCGCGACCTCGCGCACCAGCAGGCGCATGGCCGGCGCCTGGCCGTGCTCCCGGTAGTAATCACGAATCAGCGCCAGCACCTGCCAGTGCGCTGCCTGCAGCGTCACGCCGTCGGCGGCGGCCATCGCCTCGGCCAATGCCCGGTCCCATGCGGCCGGATCCAGCAGGTAACCCCGCGCATCGACGGCGATGCGACGCCCGTCGAGGACCCGCCAATGCGTCTGCTGCGGCTCGGTTGTGGCGTTGGAGGTCACTGCCGGTACTGAATGAACGATGAGGGAACCCGGACCCGGCGGCCCGGTCGGAGAGGTCCCGACAAGCCGTTATGATCGCCCGGTGCGAAAACTTCTTCCGCTCATTATAGGCAGCGTGGCCTGGCTGGCCGCGCCGACGCTCCCGGCCCAGGAGGTCAACCTGCCGGATCTCGGCTCGTCGGCGGAGTCTCTGGCAACGCCCGAGGAACTCCGGCGCTACGGCCGGCAGCTGCTGGGCTCGTTTCGGCAGGCCGGACTGCTGTTCGATGATCCGCTGCTCGACGAATACATCGAGACCCTGGGTTACCGGCTGGTGGCGCACGGACGCCGCCCGGACCAGCATTTCAAGTTCTTCCTGATCCGCGACCGCACCGTCAACGCCTTCGCCGCACCCGGGGGTTATATCGGCACCTTTGCCGGCATGGTGCTGCTGACCGAACGCGAGGATGAGCTCGCCGCGGTACTGGCGCACGAGGTCGCGCACATCACCCAGAACCATACGTTGCGAGGCGCCGAATCGGCCAGCAAGATGTCGATTCCGATCATGCTCGGCATGCTCGCGGCGATGGTGGCGGCGAGCCAGAGCAGCAGCACCAGCAGTGGCGACGCCGCGCAGGCGGCGATCATGGGCGGCATGGGGCTGATGCAGCAGGCGCAGATCAACTACACCCGCGCCAATGAATACGAAGCCGACCGGATCGGCATCCAGACGCTGGCCAGTGCCGGCTTCGATCCTTTCGCCCAGGCCGACGTCTGGGTGCGCATGAGCCGGTTCGCGCGCAACTATGGCGTCTCGCCACCGGAAATCCTGCGAACCCACCCTTTCGAAAGCACGCGTATCGTCGAGGCCAAGGCGCGCGCGGAGAACATCCGGACCGTGGCACGCCAGGAGGCACAGGGGCCCGGCTATGACGGTCGCTTCGAATTGTTCCGCGAACGCCTGCGCGTCCTTACCCGCGGCAGCACCCGCGACCTGGTGAGCTACTACCGCAGCCGCCTCGAGGAAGATCCCGACAACGTCTATGACCGCTATGGCCTGGCGCTGTCCCTCGCCGAGCGGGACAGCTTCCCCGAGGCCGGGCGCCTGGCAGCGGAGCTGGTGGATGCACATCCGGAGACACTGGCCTTTTCCCTGCTGCTGGCCGACATCGATGCGCGCAACGGCCGCGAGGCGCAGGCGCTCGCCCGCTACCGTGACCTCAATGTCCGCCATCCCGACCGGGCCGCGATTCTGGCGCCGTATGCCGAACTGCTGCTCAAGCACGGCGATGTCGATGACGCCACGCAGGCGGCCAGTCTGCTGCGACCGCTGATCGATCGCGACACCGATCACGCCAAGCTCTACGCGTTGATCGGCCGCGCCTACGAGATCAGTGGCGACGACAACCGTGCCGCCGAGGCGCACGCGCTGTCGGCGGCCTACAACGGGCGCTTCGAGGATTCGCTGGTGCAGTTCGAACGCCTGCAGCGCCGCGCCGACCTCGACTACTACCAGCGCGCGCGCGTCCAGGCACGGATCACCGAGCTGATGCCGATCGTCCTGGAGATCCGACGCAGGCCGTCGAACGCGAGCCGCGGCTGAGCCCGGGCGTGCGAGGGCGGCGGACGAAGTGCTGTCATCGACGTGTAATATTCCCGCCGCATCATCGGGGCCCTCATCCGGCAGGAGCCAGGCTGCGACGCCCATGCAGAAAAGAATCCTGATCGTCGAGGACGAGCCCTCCATTCGCGACATGGTGGCGCTGGCGCTGACCCGGGCCGGCCTCGAGCCGGTGCACGCCGCCGATGCCAGCGCCGCGCAACACGCGATCATGGACGCCGTGCCGGACCTGATCCTGCTGGACTGGATGCTGCCCGGAATGAGCGGGCTCGATCTGGCGCGCCGCCTCCGCCGCGACGAGCTGACCCGCGATGTTCCAATCATCATGCTGACCGCACGGGGAGAGGAGAACGACCGCGTCAACGGCCTGGAATCCGGCGTCGACGACTATGTCGTCAAACCGTTCTCCGCGCGTGAACTCGTTGCCCGCATCAAGGCGGTCCTGCGCCGCAGCCAGGCTGAGGACGAGGACGGCAAGGTCGAGCTGGGCGGCCTTCGCATCGACGGTGCCGCACATCGCGTCTTCGCCGGCGACACACCGGTCACCATTGGCCCCACGGAATACCGGCTGTTGTATTTCTTCATGACGCACCCGGAGCGGGTGTACTCGCGCAGCCAACTGCTCGACAACGTCTGGGGTGGCAACGTCTACGTCGAGGAGCGCACGATCGACGTCCATATCCGGCGCCTGCGCACGACACTGCAGCCGCACGGCCTCGACAACCTCGTGCAGACGGTGCGTGGCGCCGGCTACCGCTTTTCCACGGCCACGTGACCGACAAGGGCGTCACGCCGTCCGGCCGGCCGCCAGGCTCGCCACACAGCGGGCGGACAGGCATGGACATGGGCGCGCGGGCGATCTGGCAACCCCTCCTCCTTCGTCTGGGAGGGGTCATCGTCGCCGGTCTGCTGGCCGGTGCCGTCGTCGGCCAACCCTGGGCCGGCATTGCCGCGGCGCTGGCCCTCGTGCTCGCCTACACGCTGTGGAAGCTGCAACGCCTGCACGCCTGGCTGCACTCCCGGCAGCACCTGCCACCCGACGAACAACATGGGCTCTGGTACGCCCTCAGCGCCCTGCTCCGCAGTCGGCAGCGCCACGTCCGGCAGCGGCACCGGCGTCTGCTCGCCCTGCTGCGGCAGTTCCGCGAGGCTGCGCAGGCCCTGCCCGATGCGGTGGTCTACCTGGACGGTGACCAGCGCATCCTCTGGTGCAACCGGGCGGCCCGCAGCCTGCTCGGATTGCATCCGGCCCGCGACGTCGGCATCGGCATCACCCAGCTGCTGCGCAATCCGCGGGTCGTCGAGTGGTTCGCCAGTGGGGCCGCCGAACCCCTCTCCGATGTCGCCGCGCCGGATGACGAACAACGCCGCCTGGGCTTCCGTTTGATCCGTTATGGCGACGAGGGCCGGCAACTGCTGATCGCCCGCGACACAACGCAACTGATGCGCCTTGAACAGATGCGCCGTGATTTCGTTGCCAACGTCTCGCATGAACTGCGTACGCCGCTCACCGTCCTGCATGGTTACCTCGACCTGATCGAGCCGGACGAGGCACCGTCCCTGGCGCCGATGCTGGGCCAGATGCGCGCGCAGTCGGCGCGCATGGCGCAGATCGTCGAGGATCTGCTGACGCTTTCGCGGCTGGATGCCGGCGACCGCGAGGCCAGCGAGCGGATCAGCATGGCGGGGATGCTGCGGATCCTGCACCAGGAGGCGCAGTCGCTGAGCCAGGGCGCGCACACGATCCAGGTCGAGGAGACGCTGCAAGCCGACCTGCGCGGCTCGGTCGGCGACCTGCACAGCGCGTTCTCGAACCTCGTTTCCAACGCCATCCGCTATACCCCGCCGGGCGGGCGGGTCACCCTGCGCTGGCGCGCCGATGCCGGGACCGAAGGGGCCGTCTTCGAAGTGGTCGATACCGGCTTGGGCATCGCGCCCCATCATCTGCCGCGCATCACCGAGCGCTTCTACCGCGTCTCCAACAGTCGTTCGCGCGATTCCGGTGGAACAGGCCTGGGACTCTCCATCGTCAAGCATGTGCTGGCGCTGCACCAGGCACGCCTGGAGATCGAATCGACGCCGGGCGCAGGCAGCCGCTTCGCCTGCGTATTCGGACCCGAAAGGCTGCGGCCGGCGGCCGATCAGGACGACTGACCCGTGTCGATGCACGCCGGTCGGGGCGTGCGGGGCATGAACGGAAGGCCAGTTGCCACGGCGGGCACCGTGCCGGCGGCCACAACCCCGCTGGCAATCGTGGAACAATCGGGTCCAGTGCCCGCCCGTTCGACCGGATCGCAATGAACCACAGCACCCACCAGGCCTTCGAGTACGACCTGCGCGAACCCGCGCTCTACATCAGCCGCGAGCTGTCGTCGCTGGAGTTCAACGCGCGCGTCCTCGCCCAGGCCGAGGATCCCTCGGTGCCGCTGCTGGAGCGACTGCGTTACCTGTGCATCACCTGCACCAACCTCGATGAATTCTTCGAGATCCGCGCCGCCACGGTTCTTGAACAGAAGGCACTCGGCGTCGGCAGCACCGGCCCGGATGGACTGGCGCCGGAGGAAACCCTGCACCGCCTGCGGCAGCGCGTGCTCGAGCTCGTCGAGACACAGTACGCGCTTTGGAACACGGTGCTGCAACCGGCACTCGCGGACCAGGGCATCCGCATCCTCGTCCGCGACAAGTGGAACAGCGAACAGCGCGAGTGGCTGCGCGAGCATTTCCGCCGCGAAATCCTGCCGGTGCTGTCGCCGCTGGGGCTCGATCCGGCGCACCCCTTCCCGCGCATTCTCAACAAGAGCCTCAATTTTGCCGTCTCCTTGAATGGCAAGGACGCCTTCGGCCGCGACGCCGACATGGCGCTGGTGCGTGCACCCCGCTCATTGCCACGGGTGATCCGCGTCCCTTCCTCCATTGCCGATGCCGAATATGGATTCGTGTTCCTGTCGGCCCTGCTCGCCGCCTTCATGGACGAGTTGTTTCCCGGCATGCAGGTGACCGGCTCCTACCAGTTCCGCGTCACCCGCAACGGCGAACTGCTGGTCGACGAAGCGGATGCCGAGAACCTGGCGCTGGCACTGAAAGACGAACTGCGCGAACGCGGCTTCGCCCGCGCCGTCCGCCTGGAAGTCGTCGACAATTGCCCCGACAGCATCATCAGCTTCCTGACCGGCCATTTCGATCTCGATGATGCCGCCGTCTACCGCTGCGACGGCCCGGTCAACCTCAACCGTGTCGCCGCCATCTATGACCAGGTCGCCCGCCCCGACCTGAAATTCGCGAAGTTCCAGCCGCGCATCGCGCCGGTACTGGCGGACGGAGACAGCGTGTTCGACGTCATCGCCCGCCGCGACATCCTCCTGCACCATCCTTTCGACAGCTTTGCGACGGTGGTGGAGCTGTTGCGCGAAGCCGCACACGATCCAGCGGTGCTGGCCATCAAGCAGACGCTCTACCGCGCCGGCGTCGACTCGCCGATCGTGCAGCACCTGGTCGAAGCCGCCCGCAATGGCAAGGACGTCACCGTCGTCGTCGAACTGCGTGCGCGCTTCGACGAGGAGGCCAACATCCAGCTGGCCAACCGGCTGCAGGAAGCAGGCGTGCAGGTCGTCTACGGCGTCGTCGGATTCAAGACCCACGCCAAGCTGATGCTGATCGTCCGCCGCGAACCCGGCGGCCTGCGTCGCTACGTCCACTTCGGCACCGGCAACTACCATCCGGGCACGGCCAAGGGTTACACGGACCTGGGTCTGCTCACCGGCCATCCCGAGCTTGGCGAGGACGCCAGCAAGATGTTCCAGCAGCTTTCCGGCCTGGGCTCCGGCATCCAGTTCAAGCGCCTGCTGCAGGCGCCCTTCACGCTGCACAAGGGCCTGGTCGAACGCATCGAACGCGAGGCCCGTCATGCGCGTGACGGCCGCCCCGCCGGAATCCGCGCCAAGCTCAACGCCCTGACCGAACCGGGCATCATCGAGGCGCTCTATGCCGCCTCGCAGGCGGGCGTGTCCATCGACCTGATCGTCCGCGGCGCCTGCGCCCTGCGTCCGGGCATTCCAGGCATCTCCGAGAACATCCGCGTGCGCTCGATCATCGGTCGCTTCCTTGAGCATTCACGCGTCTACTGGTTCGCCAATGACGGCGACGCCGAACTGTTCTGCGCCAGCGCCGACTGGATGGAACGCAACCTGCTCCGGCGCATCGAAGTCGCCTTCCCGATCCTCGACCAGGCGGTCGCCAACCGGGTGATTGCCGAGTGCCTGGACAACTACCTGGCCGACAACACCCAAGCATGGATTCTGCACGCCGATGGCGTCTATTCGCGCGCAGACCGGGGCAATGCCGCCGCACACGTCGCCCAGCAGCACCTGCTCAGGAATCTCTACAGCTGACGTCGGACACAGGCATCCCGGTCCGGGGCGCCGCCGAAACCCGACGTCGTCGCTACGGATGCAACCTGGGGTCCACTGCCACGGTGTCCTGGATCGCAGGGGACTGGAGCGGGTGCGGCACGGATTCGTGAACTTGGATGGGCGCGTGTCGCCCGAGATCTCCATTGAACACGTGCGCCAGATCAATCCGGACCGTCGCCGTCGCAGTCGCCGTCGCAGTGCGATATCGGGAGGGCGTTCGCCCGGCAGGGGAATCGACCCGCGCGGCGACGACGCCGGCGGCCTGGATCAACGAACCGGCGTCACGCCCCCGCGACACCGGTCCGGCACGCGCCCGGCCAGTCCCGCGGCATGCATGGCCATCCCCCGTCGTAGCGGTGGCAGCGCGCCCACCAGTCGATGACCGACATTGCGCAACGCCGTGCCCCCCGGGACTCGCGCCGCATACAGGCGGCCGATCCCGCCGAACGCGCGCGCGGCGATCGCATTGTCGCCCTGGCGCCAGCGCGCGTATCGCGCGAGCACGGCCGGCAATGCCGGATCCAGTCCGCGCCGGCGCGCCGACGCCAGCACCTGTGCCAGCGCCGCGACATCGAGGAAACCCAGATTCAATCCCTGGCCGGCCAGCGGATGGACCACATGCGCCGCATCGGCGACAAGGACCACCCGGCCATGGTGGTAGCGATCGGCGAGCTGGCGGGCCAGCGGAAACACGGCGCGCGCGCCATGCAGGGACAGCCGGCCCAGGACGCCATCCGAGGCCACGTCGAGCTCGCGCTCGAACTCGTCCTGCGGCACCACGCGAAGGCGCTCCGCCTCCGTCGTCGGCAGCGTCCAGACGATCGAACAGGCCTGCTGCGGCGAGAACCCGCTGCCATCGTCGAGGCCGGCAAGCGGCAACAAGGCCAAGGGTCCGCCCGGCAGAAAACGTTGCCGGGCCGTTCCGGCATGGGCGCGTTCGCAGCGCAGGTTGGCAACCAGTCCGCTTTGCCCATAGGGCCGCCTTTGCACCGCAAGCCCCGCCAACTGCCGCAGGGGTGATGCACCACCATCGGCGGCCACGACCAGGCCTGCCCGCAGCTGCGTGCCATCATCGAGGCCGAGAACGACCGCACGGGCTTCGTGACCCAATTGAACGACGCGACGCTGCCAATGGCATCGCAGGTTTCCATACGCGGCCAGTCGTTGCGCCAGCGCGTGTTGCAGCACGGAGTGCTCGATGATGCAGCCCAGCGCTGGCCAGCCCTGTTCGCCCGCGTCAAAGCTCAAGGCTGCAGAGAGATCGTCCTGCCAGATGCGCATGTGGCGGTAGGCCTGCACGCGCTCCGCCTGCGGCGGCGGCCACGCGCCCACGGAAGCCAGCAACCGGGTCGATGCCAGCGAAAGGGCAAACACGCGCAGATCGGACCGGGTGGCGGCAACCGCCGCTTCGCCCGCGTCCACAAGGGCAACGCCGAAACCGGAGTCGGCCAGTGCCAGGGCCATCGCCTGTCCTGCCGGCCCTGCGCCGACGACGGCGATGTCGGCCTCCATCCTGGTCATGCCGCCGCTTCCTCCAGACTGTCCAGCGGCGCCTGCGCGCCCAGGCCCATCGCAGACAGGACCAGCGAGGACTGCAGGCTGCCGCTGGCATTGAGAACGCCGAAACCGAGACTGCGCAGCAATCCCATTCCCGGTGCACGGACCGCCGGCCAGCGCGCCAGCGCATGGCTGAATGCGGCGATGCGTCGGCGATCCGCCTGCCTGCGCACCTGATGGCGCAGCAGCGCGCCGCGTGCATCCTCGCCTGCCCGGCGTGCCGACAGCAATTCCTCGACCAGTACCAGCGCATCGCGGAAACCGAGGTTGAACCCCTGCGCCGCGATCGGATGCAGCGACTGCGCCGCGTTGCCGACCAGCACGGCGCGCCCGGCGACGGTGCGCGGCGCGAAGACGCGCTGCAACGGATAGCGGAACAGGCGTCCCGGCGCATCCAGCCGTCCCAGGCGATGCCCGAAGACCTCTTGTATCGCCGCCAGTCGCGGGAGGTCATCCATCGCTTCGGTCTGCGCTGCACGCGCGCGCGACAGCGTCCATACCAGCGCGACCCGGGGTCCAGCCAATGGCAGCACCGCGATGGCGCCGTCGTCGAGGAAACGTTCGTAGGCGATGCCTTCATGCCCGCGCGTGATCGCGGCGCTGAGTACCAGCGCATCCTGGCCGTAGTCCTCGCGTTCGACGGGCAACTGCAACTGTCCACGCAGCCACGAGTCGGCGCCATCGGCACCGACCACGATTCCGGCGCCCAAGCCACGCTGCCGGTCGCCTTCGCGCACGATGACCATCGCGTCGTCACCGGCCATGTCGATGGCCGTCACCTGCGCCGGCAGGATGCGGTGCACGTGGCCGGCCTGCACCACGGCCGATTCCAGCGCCAGGCCCAGTCGCGTCGCCGGCACCAGCGCACCGAAACGCTGCACGCCATGATCGGCCGCGCGCAGCAACGTGCGGCCGAACCCGCCGCGACGGCTGACGTGGACACCGAGGATCGGGGTGGCCTGCTCGCACAGATCCTTCCAGATCCCCAGCGCATCCAGGCCGTTCACCGTCGCCGCCGACAACGCCAGATAGCGTTCGCGATCGGGATCCGCGAGCGCCAGTGCTGGCGTCCGCGCTTCGATCAGCGTGCAGTCGACGCCGGCACGGTCCAGGGCCAGGGCGACGCTGGTGCCGACCAGTCCGCCTCCGATGATCAGTACGTCGGTGTGGTCAAGTTCCATGCGCTGGATGATACTCCCGGCATCGATCATCCCACCGACCCGGACGACCACGGCGAAGGCATGCGACTGGTCCTGCTCTATCACGGTGAAACGGCCGACAGCGCGGGCCGTTGCATCGGACGTACCGAAGTGCCGCTTTCTGCAGCGGGCCACCGCCAGATGCAGGCCCTCGCCGCGGCATGGCCCTACGCGGCGCCAACGGGCCTGGTGTCATCCTCGCGGCAGCGCAGCTACGCGGCACTGGCGCCATTCGCGCGCCGCTTCGGACGACTGCCGCAGGTCGACCACCGACTCGACGAACAGGATTTCGGTGAGTGGGACGGCGAGCCCTGGTCGCTGCTGCACCGGCGTGGCGACGACGCCCTGCAGCGCTGGCTCACCGACTGGTCCGGCCAGGTGCCGCCGGGCGGAGAATCCTTCGCGCGAATGGCCGAGCGCTGCCGCGAATGGCTGGATGAAACGCTCGCCTCGGCGGACGACGAGGCGATGGTGCTCGTCAGCAGCCACGCCGGTCCGCTGCGCGCGCTCGCCTGCCACGCGCTGGCGATTCCACTGCAGCACGCGTTGCTGCTGCGCATGGATCACGCGCATGTGTCGGCCATGCGGAGGCGACGCGGACGCTTTGAGCTATGCTATTGGAATGCCTCGCACTTCGAGGCCGGTTTGTTTGGAGACCTCCCATGACCCTGGCCCAGCGCCTTTTCAACCCGCGCACCGCAACCGTCACCGGCATGATCGTGCTGGCCGCCCTCGCCCGCCTGCTGCCGCACCCGCCGAACTTCACGCCGATCGAATCGATGGCGCTGTTTGCCGGCGCGTGGTTCGCCCATCGCCACCTGGCGATCATCGTCCCCATCGCCGCCATGGTGCTGTCCGACCTGCTGCTGGGTGCATTGCGCGGCGGCCTGTATGCCGAACACCTCTTCTCTGCGGCGCATGTCGCGGTCTATGCCTGCATCCTGTTGTGTTCGATCGCCGGCTTCGCCCTGCGTGGCCGCGTTACCGGCGGCCGCGTGCTGGGCTGGTCGCTGGCCGGGGCGGTGATCTTCTTCGTGGTGACCAATTTCGCCGTCTGGCTGACCGCGTCGTCGGTGCCGGGCCACACGGCCTGCGCCACCGGCCTGGTGCCGTGCTACGTCGCGGCGATTCCGTTCTTCCAGTGGACGCTGCTGGGCGCGCTGTTCTGGTCGGCTGTGCTCTTCGGTGGCTACGAGGTCCTGCGCCGCCGCTGGCCGGCCCTGCAGCAGGCCAGCCCGACCTGAGCGGCCACGGATGGGCAATCGTCTTTCGAAGATCTACACACGTACCGGCGATGACGGCAGCACCGGCCTGGGCAACGGCCGGCGGACCGGAAAGGACAGCCTGCGCGTCGATGCCTACGGCACGGTCGACGAACTCAACAGCGTCATCGGCATGGTCCTCGCCCATGCCATACCCGACGCGGCGAGTGCCGCACTCACGCAGGTCCAGCACGACCTGTTCGATCTCGGCGGCGAGCTGTGCCTGCCGCCGGGCACCGAACTGGTCTTCGACGACGACATCACCCGTCTTGAAGCGCTGCTGGACGGTTTCAACGAACCACTGCCACCGCTGAAGGATTTCATCCTCCCGGGCGGTGGTCATGCGGCGGCGGCCTGCCATCTGGCACGCACGGTCTGTCGGCGCGCCGAGCGCGGGCTGGTCGCCCTGTCGCGGGTCGAGATGGTGCGCCCGCAATGCGTCCGCTATCTCAACCGGCTCTCCGACCTGCTGTTCGTGATCGCCCGCGTGCTGGCGCGCGAAGCCGGCGCCGGCGAAGTGCTCTGGAAGAACGAGCATCGCCGCAAGCCCCTGGCCTGACCGCGCCCCGTCATGATGGGCAGGTGCGGCGACATCGACCCGGCATTGACCTGATGGGACGGCCACGCCCCCACCATGGCTGAGATCTCGCCCACGGCTGCAAGCCTGGCCGTCTTCACCCATGCGGCCTGCGCCGACCACGATCCGGTGCCCGGCCATCCGGAGCGACCGGCCCGGCTGGCCGCAGCCATGGCCGCGTTCTCGTCCCCGCCCCTGCAGCACTGTGCGATCCACGAAGCACCGCGCGTCACGCCCGGGTCACTGCTGCGCGTGCATGCCGCCGATCATGTTGAACGGGTGATGTCGGCAGGCGAAAGCGGCCGCAGCCTGCAGCTGGATCCCGATACCGCGATGGCCGCCGGTTCGCTGGAGGCGGCGCTGCGTGCCGCCGGCGCAGCGGTGGCTGCCGTCGACCATGTGCTGGGCGGATCGCGACGTCGTGCCTTCTGTGCCGTGCGTCCGCCTGGACACCACGCCACCCGCGGTACGGCGATGGGCTTCTGCCTGTTCAACAACATCGCGGTCGCCGCGGCGCATGCGCTCGAAGTCCATGGCCTGCAGCGCGTCGCCATCGTCGATTTCGACGTCCACCATGGCAACGGCAGCCAGGCGATATTCTGGAACGAGGCCCGGGTACTGTTCGCCTCCAGCCATCAGTGGCCGCTCTATCCGGGCAGCGGCCGCGCGGACGAAAGCGGCCCGCACGACACGCTCGTCAACGCGCCGCTGCCGGCGGGTGCCGGCAGCGAAGTCTTCCGCGATGCGTGGCGCTCGCACATCCTGCCCCGCGTCGACGCATTCGAACCGCAGCTGCTGCTCGTTTCCGCCGGGTTCGATGCCCATCGCGACGATCCGCTGGCCAGCCTGCAACTCGACGAAGACGACTTCGGCTGGCTGACCTGCGAGCTGGCCGACATCGCCGATCGGCATGCCGCAGGCCGCATCGTCTCGATGCTGGAAGGCGGATATGACCTCGACGCGCTGACATCGAGCACGCAGGCGCACGCTGTTGCACTGCTGCGCTGATACGCGCGGGCGCTGCGGATAGTCCTCCGTCCACGGCGCGCGCCGGGGCGTACCGGAATTCGACGGCGCGCGGGGTCCCACCCCGTTGCGGCACGCTCAGTCCGGCGCCCCTTCACTGAACAGTGCGGTATAGCGCCGCTGCATTTCCTCCGGCGTCACCTCTTCGATGCTGTGACCGATCAGCCAGCGATGGCCGAAAGGATCGAACACGCTGCCGCTGCGTTCACCATAGAACGCGTCGGACGCGGGCCGATCCAGGGTGGCGCCGGCGGCGACGGCCCGCGCGATCACCGCATCGGCATCATCGACATGCAAGTGGATGGACAGCGGCGTGCCGGCGCCCGGTTGCGGTGCCCGGATACCGAATTCCGGAAACTCGTCGCACAGCATGACGGTCACGCCGCCCAGGTCGATCTCGGCGTGGCCGATGCGGCCATTGGGTTCGACGAGCCGGAACTTTTCCGTGGCCGCAAACGCGCGCGCATAGAAATCGATGGCGGCGGCGGTATCGGTCACGCACAGATAGGGGTACACCTCGTGGACGGACATGGCATTCTCCTGATCACATGGACGGCATTCTGACAGCCGCGGAAGTCGACGATACCTTTCCCGCGCCGGCGACACCGGCTTGAGGCACGTGCAGGGGTCCCGTCGCCCCGACGGTGACCGCTGACGGCCCGTACTTCACGGGGCCGGCCAGGGACGGTGCGCCCGTGGGGCCGTCAGCGACGGCGCGGCCGTTCGCGGCGCGGCGGCCATGGACAGCGCAGGACCGCACTGGCGTCCACGCCGCGGTCGGCGACCCGCCTCAGCGGGCCGCCATCACTTCCCCCGAGGGCCGATCTCCGTCCGCCACGCCACCGATGCGATTGCCGCCCAGGCGCTTGGCGCTGTACATCGCCCGGTCGGCGCGGTTGACACATTCGTCAACGCCCATGCCGGCCCGATATTCGCAGACGCCCAGGCTGATGCTCAGCGAAATCGCATGATCGCCTTCGTGCATCGGTGCCGACGCGACAACCGCGCGCAGGTGCTCGGCCACGATCTGTCCACCGGCAAGATCGGTGTCGGCGAGCAGGACGAGAAACTCCTCGCCACCCCAGCGCGCCAGCAGGTCATCCTGGCGAAGACGGCTGGCAAGCCTGCGCCCGACTTCCTGCAGCGCCTTGTCGCCGACGCCATGGCCGAAGCGGTCGTTGATCGACTTGAAGTCATCGACGTCGATCATGATGACGACGAATCCGGCGCCACCGTTGCGTACCTGCCGGACGGCATCATCGATGCAGGCGATCATGTGGCGGCGGTTGGACAACCCGGTCAAGGAATCCGTACGCGCCGCGCGTTTCAGTTCGGTGGCGATGCGCCGACCCATGCGCAGGCGCCCGTAGAGCACCGCCAGGATCAGCACGACCAGCAGCACCACGACGACGGCGACGAACACCACCATGCGCTGCCGTGAGAGCTCCAAATCGCGCAGCGCAGCCTGGCTGCGCAACAATTCGATTTCCTGTGACTGCTGGTGGGTGTCGAACCGGGCCTGCAGCTCCAGGACGCGCGTGTTGTATTGCTCATCGGCGAGCACGCCGGAGAGTCGCTGCACTTCCCGCTGCCAGCGCAGGGCTTCTTCAAACCGGCCTTCCGCTTCGGCGATGTCGACCCGGACTGTGGCGATCAGCAGCGACATGCTGGGCGGCAGGTCATCGATCGCGGATTCCGCCAAGGCGAGGTTGCCGCGCGCCAGGTCATGTTCGCCCAGGGCTGACTGCGCTTCGGCCAGGTTGATCCGCGCATTCACTTCGCCACGGCGGTCGCCGACGTGCAGGTGCAGATCGATGGCGCGCTGGAAACGGGGGATCGCCTCGCGCCAGCGACCGAGCCCGGAAAGCGCCTTGCCAATCGCCGATTCCGTCAGCGCGATCCCACGCTCGTTGCCCATTTCGGTGAACAGCGCCAACGCACGCTCATGGTGGTCGACCGCTTCCTGCAGCGCTCGCTGCTCCGACCCGGCGTCCCCGGCAGCACGCGCCTCGGTCGCGACCTTCAGGGCGACCGCGCCGAGGTTGAGCGACGTGCCGGCCACACCCTGCCTGAAGCCGCTGTCCTCGAAGCCCGCAAGTGCCTGCTGGTGGTAATCGCGGGCGAGATCGAACTCGTTGAGGCTGTTGTAGAGGTTGCCGATGTTGCCGGCAGTCTTGGCGGCTTCCAGCGTGTCGCCGGCCGCCTGGCTGGAAGCCAGCGCGTCGAGATAGTGTTCCAGCGCGCGGACGTAGTCGCCCGCGTCGGACAGGGAGACGCCCGTACCGCGATGGACGGCAGCACGCTGCGCCGGCGATGCCTCTTCCGGCAGGATCGACAGCGCCTCCTGGTAGTAGGTGATCGATTCTCCGATGCGGCCCAGGATGTGCAGGTTGTTGGCGATCGCCGTCAGCAGCATCGCTTCGCCCAGCGCACATCGCGGCGTTCGCCTGCGCGCCGCCGCGAGCTGTTGTTCGCCCTGCGCAACGGCGACTTCGGGATCCGAATCACGACGTTGCGCCAGTTCGCTGGCCTTGGCGAGCAGGTCGTCGCAGGCCGACGCGATCGGCAAACCCAGGGCAAACGACAGGACCAGGATGAGCGCCAGGCAGCGCAGAGAGCGCGGCATCCGCGTCCGCGCGCTGTTCCAGGTCGACCCGCGCGTCGCGCGACGGGGCCGGGGCAAGCGGGCGCGATGGCCGTTGCCTGATGTCGGTACCACCCTCATGGGCACGGAGTATCGCCGACTTTCCAAGACACAATGCTGAATTCTTCCGTCCCCATGATCGTCCGCGGTCGTCGCCAGCGCCGGGCGCGGATTCTGCCGGCTCCTGAAGCGGGGCGATCCGGCGCCGCCGCCGTCAGGGAATCGCCGGGCCGCCGTCATCCAGCTCGGCGTAGAGGAAGGCGCGGGCTCGTCGCCAGTCACGCTTGAGTGAACGTTCCGAACGCTCCATCAGGGCACTGATCTCGGCCAGTTCCAGGCCGCCGTAGAAACGGAGTTCGACCAGTCGCGCCAATTGCGGATCGAGCTCGCCAAGGCGGGTCAGCGCGGCATCCAGCGCCAGCAGATCCTCGCGACCGTCCTCGACACCGGCGATCCGCAGCGCGCCGGTGTCGAGCGGGTCCACGCGCATCCCGCCGCCGCGGCGCTGGGCGTCGCGGGCGCGAACGTGGTCGATGACGATCTGGCGCATGGTGCGGGCCGCCACGGCATAGAAGTGTTCGCGGTCATTGATCGCCACCGCGGCGCCGCGCGCCAGCTTCTCGTAGGCTTCATGGACCAGCGACGTGGCGTGCATCGGCGCATCGCCACCAGACAATTGCCCGCGTGCGAGCCGCTTGAGCTCGTTGTACAGCGTACTGAACAGCCGGTCGGAGGCTTCGCGGTCGCCCCCACGCGCCTGTCCGATCAGGGTGGTGATGCTGGAATCGGTCACGGATACCCCTCGCCTCGTAGCCGGCACCTTGCCATGGCGGGGCGGTCGCGGCAATTCGCCGGGGCAGGATGCGCCGACGATCCGGACCGGCGAGACGAGCCAAGCCGGGCCGGGTCCGACGTCGCTCCCGGAATCAGCCCTCTTCGCGAAGGGCCTGCGCCGGCAGGACGCGCGCGGCACGCCGTGCCGGCAGCGCGCTGGTCACGATGACCACCAGTGCCAGCAACGCGATGACCACCAGCACGACGGCGACCGGGCGCGTGGATTCGGACACCAGGGTGCCGCGCAAGGCGCCGACGGCGGCAAGGCCTCCCACGGCGCCGACGACAATGCCCGGCGCGGCGATGCGCAGCCCGCGTCCGACCACCAGGCGGCGGATCAGTCGCGGACCGGCGCCCATGGCCGAGCGCACCGCGTATTCCCGACGTCCGGCGGCGACAAGATAGAGCAACGTGCCGTAGAACCCGATCACCGACAGCACCAGCACCAGCAGCGCCGACATCACGGCGACCAGCGTGCGTGCCCGGTCGGCCGCCATCAGGTCGTGCCAGATGTCCGACAACCGCCGGATCCCGTTCACCCTCAGGTCCAGGCCACCGTGTTCGACGTTGAGCTGCAGCGTTTCGCGCAGTTCGGCAATGCCCAGGCGCGTCTCGAGGACGACCGAGTCCATCTCTGCCGATGGCGACAGTGGCGTGAACACCATGGGTTCCGCAGGCAGCGCGGGATGGACGAACGTCGCGTCGGCAACGACACCGGACACCGTCACCGTGACATCGCCATCGGTCGTCACCGAGCGCAAGGCCGGCAACTCGAAGACCTCTCCGGCGACATCCAGCCGGCCCCAGACCTCCATCGCCATCGACGCATTGACGAGCACCGATTGCGGCTGATCCGGCCCGGGGAAGCGGCCGTGCGTCAGCCGCAGGCCGAGTATCTCCGGCAACACCGAGTCGGCCGAGACGACCACGGCACGCACCGGACGCGGCTCGCCCTGCTGGCTGGGCACGGCCGTGGCAAAGGTGATGCGCTGGCCCGGCAAGGGCGAGCCGAAGCCGACACGTTCGATGCCGGGAATCGACTCGAGCAGGCGGCGGCGGTAGGCGCGCGTGCTGGCCAATCCTTCCCAGCCCGCTTCGCTGGCGAATGTCGAACCGGCGACATCCACGACAAGAATGTCGCTGTCGTCGAAACCGCGGTCCATCGTCGCGAGCTGATAGACATGCCAGCCGATCGCGACGGCAACACAGGCCAGGACCGTCGCCACGGCGACCTGCGCGGCGCCGGCAAGCCGCTGCCAGCGCGCCCCTGTACCGCCGTCGTCACGACTGCTGGCGGCGATGCCGGCACTCCGCGCCATGGCGATCGGCGCCAGCGACACCACCAGCGCCAGCAGCAGCATGCCGGCGATTCCCGCCGACATCACGCGCCAGTCCAGCGGCGAGGCCGCTTCGAGGCGCACCTGCTGGAAGACCGCCAATGAGCCGACCACGCCCGTCAGCCAGAACCCGAGCAGCACGCCGAGCAGGGCGGCCACACCCGTGAGCACCAGGCACTCCGTGGCCAGCTGGCGTGCAATCCGTCGCATCGGCGCGCCGACCGCACGACGGATGCCAAGCTCCTTGCGACGGCGCGGCGCCTGCGCGAGCAGGAACAGGCTCAGGTTGCACGCTGCCACCACCATCACCAGCAGCATCGAGGCCAGCGCCAGACGAATGTGCCGCAGCGCGTCGCGGTGCGCGCCGATGTCCCTCACCACGCCCGACACCGCGTCCAGCACATAGTCGGCACGCAGGCCAAAGCGGCTGGCGACCTCTTCCGGATACCGGCGTTGCAGGTCGTCGCGGATCGCTTCGATTTCGGCGCCGGATGCGAGCCGGCCTACGGGGAACAGCGTCGCCATGCGGCCGATATGGCCCGGCATACCCGGAAACATGTCGTGTACCGCTCGCTCGAACGGCATCCAGGCTTCGGTTCCCTCGCCATGCGTTCCCCGCAACTCGGCGGCCATCACCCCGATGATGCGGTACGCCGAGGCATCGCCGGGCGACGACGCAGTACCGCGCCAGCCTGGGCCGCCAATCAGCAGCTCCCGACCGATGACGTCGGCACTGCCGCCGTATTCCCTTTGCCAGTAGTCATGCGAGAGGATCGCCACGCGTTCAGCCTGCGCCTCGTGATCGGCGGCATCGAAGCCCCGTCCCAGCGCCAGGCGCGGACGCAGCCCCGGCACGTAATCGCGCGTGACCAGTTCAGTGGCGATGAAACGGCTTTCCTCTTCACCCGCCACTTCGTGACTCATCGCCATCACGCCGGCAACGGCCTCCAGGCCGAGGACGCGTTCGCGGACGTCGTCGATGAAATCCAGGTTGACCGGCATCACGCGGTCGCCCTTGTGCTGGCCGATCGAGACCAGCGTCCCCGACGCTTCGAAGCCACGGTGGGGCTTGAGCGCCAGTTCGCTCCACAAGGAGAGGAACACGCACACGAAGGCGAACGCCGCCGCCAGGACAAGCACCGCCATCGCGCTGCTGACCGGCGTCGCGCGCTGCAGTCGCAGCGCATGCCGCAGGTCCCAGGCCCAGCCCTGCATCAGCTGGCCACCTCGTCGACGATACGACCGTCGAGCATGCGAAGACGCCGCGAGGCACGCCGCGCATACTCGGGATTGTGCGTCACCGTGATCAAGGTGGTGCCCTGCCGGTGCAGCGTATCGAGCAGGGCCATCACCTGGTCGCCATTTTCCTGGTCGAGGTTGCCGGTCGGCTCGTCGGCGAGCACCAGTGCCGGCTCGCCGATCAACGCACGGGCGATCGCCACCCGCTGCTGCTGGCCACCCGAGAGTTGCGCCGGCTTGTGATCGGCGCGCGCGGTCATGTTCACCTTCGCCAGGGCGTCCGCCACGCGCTCCTTCATTTCGGCCTTGCCGACGCCCTTGCGGTACAACAGCGGCAGACCGACATTCTCGGCCACCGACATCTCGGCAATCAGGTTGAAGCTCTGGAACACGAAGCCGATCTTGCCGTTGCGCAATCGCGCGCGTGCCTCGGCATCGATGCGGTCGGTGGGCACGCCGTCAAGGCTGTATCGGCCCGACGAGGGTTCGTCCAGCAACCCCAGCACGGACAACAGTGTCGACTTGCCGCAGCCGGAAGGACCTTCGATGGTCAGGTAGTCGCCACGCCGGACCTTGATGTCCACGCCGGCCAGGGCGTGCGTTTCCAGGGTCTGCGTCGAATAGGTCCGGCGCAGCGCGTCGGTTTGGATCAACAGGTCGGTCTCGGACACGTTTTCGTTCCCGGCAAGGGTCTTCAGCGGATACGGATCACCGGCTCGCCGTTGAGTTCGGCCAGTTCGTTGATGATGATGCGGTCGCCAGGCTGCAGTCCGGCGACGACCTCGGCCTGTCGACTGGAAACACGTCCGATCCCGACATCGATGCGTTCGGCCGCATCGCGGCTGCCATTGAGCCGGTACACCGGAATGGTTTCGCGCTCGCCGCGCAGACCGGCCGGGCGCGAGACCATCAGCACGTCGTCGACGCGCTCCAGTTCGATGCGCGCGCTGACGCTCAGCTCGGGCCGGAAAGAAGCCGGCAGGGGATCGGGTTCGAGATCGATGTCGACGTTCACCATGCGCTCGCGCACCGTCGGGTCGACCCGGCGTATCCGCCCCGCAATGGTCTCACGGCCCACCTCCAGTTGCGCCAGCTGGCCGGTCGCCACCTGCGCCGCCTCGCGCTCGGAGACGCGCACGCGGGCGATGAGCTGCGCCGGATTGACGATGCGTGCGACGGCCTGGCCCAGGCCCAGGCGCTCCCCTTCCTGCACATTGATCTCCTGCACGACGCCGCGCGTGCCGGCGACGACTTTGAGGCCTTCGACGCGCGCCTGCAGTCGCGATACCAGTTCGCGCTGCCGTGCCAACCTGGCGGCCGACGACTGGCTGCTCGCGCGCCGGAACTCGTCGAAGCGCTCAAGGCGGGTCTTTTCCGCCTCAAGGCGGCTGCGCAACTGCTCGACACGCAACTGCGTACGCTCGATCTCGATCGCCGAGAACACATGCTTGTCGCGCAGCGCTTCGCGCGCATCCAGTTCGATGCGGGCGCTGGTGTATTCCGACAGCGCGCTGGCGTGCTGGGTGACCAGGTCGAGATGGCGGTTTCCGGCCTCGACGCGCTGCAGGACTTCGTCCGCCTGCGCCGCTTCCAGGTCCCAACGCGCTGCCGCCAGCTCCTCATTGAGCTGCGGGCTGCTCATTTCCACCAGGACATCATCGGGTTCGACAAGGTCACCCGGCAACACGCGGATGCGCTCGACCACGCCCTCGCTCTGGTTGGTGACCGCACGCAGTTCGGTGGCGACGAGCGCGCCCATCGCGGTTACCTCGCGCAGCAGTTCGCCGCGGGTGACTTCGGCGATCCATAGACGGTCGCCATCCACCGCGGGCGCGCGATTGTTCAGGCCCCAGGCCAGGCCGATCAGCACAAGCAGGGCCGCTGCCGCCACCGCCAGCAGGTACGGCCGCCGCGAGCGATACCACGGCACCGGTGCCTTGACGACATCCATATTCAGGTTCCTTCCCTGCCGACGCCGGCATCATCCAGTTGCGCACCCAGCAGCGCGCAGTAGTGGCCGCCGGCCGCGAGCAGCTGTTCATGGTTGCCCGACTCCACCAGCCGGCCCGCCTCAAGCACGAGGATCATGTCGGCGTGGCGGATGGTGGACAGGCGATGGGCGATGACGATGCGCGTCGCGTTCACGTCGCGCAGGTTGTCGAAGACCTTGCGCTCGGTCAATGCATCCAGCGCACTGGTGGCTTCGTCGAAGACGAGGATCCGCGGCTGCGCCAGCAGCGCTCGCGCAATGGCGATCCGTTGCAGTTGACCGCCGGACAGCGAGCCGCCGAGATCGGAGACATGGGTGTCGTAACCCATGGGCATGGCGACGATATCGTCGTGGATCGCGGCCAGACGTGCCGCCGCGACGATGCGTTCCAGATCAGCCTCCGGATCATTCAGCGCGATGTTGCGGCCGATCGTGGTGCCGAACAGGTAAGGCTTCTGCAACACCACGCCCATCTGCCGTCGCACCTGGCGCAGGTCCAGTTCGCGGAGGTCTTCGCCATCGAGCCGGATGTCACCGCGACCGGGCGCATACAGGCCGCACAGGAGGGTCGCCAGCGTCGACTTGCCCGAGCCGGAGCGCCCGACGATGCCGACCATCTGTCCTGGCCGGATGTCGACACTGACGTCATCCAGCACGGAGGCGGCGCCCGGACCGTAGGCGAAGCCGACGTTGCGGACGCTGATGTGTCCGCTCAGTACCGGCGGCGTGCGACCTGCGCCCTCGGCCTGTTCGGGATCGGTCGAGAGCACGTCCTCGACACGCTCGAGATAACTCTTGGCCTGCTGCATGCTCAACGCGGCCGCGACCAGGCCCGACAGCGGCGTCCAGAAAGCACTGGCCACCGCAGCCATCGCAAGCAGGCCACCCAGGCTCAGCGCGCCCGACAGCACCAGTTGTGCGCCGTAGAGCAGGAAGAGCAAGGGCCCACCGGCGCCCAGCACGAGCAGCACCGCATCGATGCGGGCGCGGAAACGCCCCTGGGCGATGGACGCGTCCAGTTCGTCGCGGTAGATGCGTGCATAGCGTTCGACGGCATCGTCCTCACGACCACTGGCCTTCAGCGTCTCGATGCCGCGCAGCACATGCATCTGGTAGCCACGGGTCTCGGCGCTGGCGCGGATGAAATCGCTGGTCAACTCCTGGGTGCGTCGTCTCGCCACCACGTAGACCGCCAGCCGTGCCACCGCGAAGGCCAGCGCCAGCAGCGCCAGCTGCAGGTTGCCCGCCAGCAGGAGCAGGACGTAGAGGAGAACCAGCAGTCCATCGAGAACGGCCGAGAGCACCGTAGTGGTGAGGATCTCGCGCAGCAAGGCGTTGCTTTCCAGGCGCACCGCGAGGTCGCCATGGCTGCGCGTATTGAAGTAGGCGAACGGCAGGCCGACCAGATGGCGCAGGAAATCACCGGTCAGCCGGCTGTCGAGCACGCCGCGCAGCCGCAGCAGCAGGTACTCGCGCAACAGCTGCGCCAGCCAGCGATAGGCGAGCAGGACCAGCGTTGCAACGCTCAGTATCCAAAGCAGTTGCCGGTCGGCGTTGGGCACGGCACGGTCGACAACGATGCCGGTGACGACCGGCAGCGCCAACGCCAACACCTGGAGCAGCAGCGAAACGGCGACCACGCGCGCCAATGTCGGCCACTGCGCCGCCATCGGCTGAAGGAATCGCGCCAGTCCGAACTCGCGCTGCCCGCCACGTTCGAACCCGGCACCCGGCTCGAAGACCAGGGCAATGCCTGAGAACGCTGAGGCGGCTTCGTCGCGGTCGACATGACGGCGTCCGTGCGCCGGATCGACGATGGATATCCGGCCTCTGCGCTGTTGGCGATCAAGGACGACGAAGTGATTGCCCCGCCAGTGCAGGATGGTTCCCGGCGGCAGCCGCGCGAGGTCGTCGACCTTGTCGATGCGCAGCGCCTGGGCCTGCAATCCATGGGACCTTGCGCTGGCCAGGATCTCCGCCGCCGTGGCGCCATCGCGTCCGGAAGCCAGCTGGGTGCGCAGTTTCCGCAGCGGGATCCAGCAGCCATGGAAAGCGAGCACCATTGCCAGACAGGCCGCCGCGCAGTCACTGGCACTGCCCTGGTGGATCACGGGAACCCGGCCCCGCGGCGGCGAAGCGGCCGCCCGGACTTCCGTCCCGACTGCGCTTCCGTTCATAGCCATTGCCCGAGGTGTTGCCAGAGCGACAGACGCCCGGCCGGCACGACCAGCACGCCATCAAGCGGAAGCACCGGAATCGTCCGGGCGGGTGCCGCGTCTGCAAAGCTCACCACGAAGGCCGTGGTAGCGGATGCCGTCGCGCCGTGAAGCGCGCCGCTACCGGTGTCCAGTTCCGTCGCGCGCTCCAGCTGCAACGGATACACCCGATTGCGGTCGCCTTCGGCAATGAAGCGCAGCTGCGGACCCGTTGCCGGCATCGCCTGCGCCGGAACGCCGCCACTGAGGATCAACACGCGATCCGGGCCGTGATCGACCAGTGTTGCGCGCACGCGCTGGTAGGTGTCGAAGCGGAGAAACGTCGCCGCAGGGAGCATCGCCACCGCGAAAACCATCAGCAGCAGACCGCCGTGCCGCGTCCAGCGCGGCAGCAGCGGCTCGTAGTCCGGCGCCGCGCCACCGACCCGACCGGCCGTGCGTCCGGGAAAGCTGTCTGGAATCCGGTCAATGCGCTCGACGTCCACGCGCCCTCCTCACTCCACGGGACGCGGCGTTGCGTCCGGCAGTTGCAGCGCCAGTACCGAGGGTAGCCGATCCGGATCGGCACAACGCAGCAGGCCGTAGCCGATGCCAGCCAGGCCTGTCATCAGGCCGAACAGTTCGATCCGCACCTGCATGCCGCAGCGCGGCTGCCCACGGACGCGTTCGAGCACCTGCGCGGCATGGCAGCGCCAGTCGCCGAGATCGACCGGCAATACCCCCTGCCGCTCGGCTTCGATCAACACGTCCAGGTTGCCGAGGTCACCATGACAGAGGCAATGGCCGGCACCCAGGCCGTGCTGCACGATGCCGCGCAGCCCCGCCTCGACCTCCCGCGCCCAGGTGCCGTCGCGATAGGTCGACGGCAGGCACAGTCGCGACAGCGCGATGCCCGGTCCGCCATGGCACCAGGCATGCAGCCGCGCGGGCGCACCATCCTCACCCCGGCGATCATGACGCAGGTCGCTCCATATCCCGGCATCGTGGTCGAAGGTGGTGCGTTCATAGGCGAGTGCGGCGCGCGCGGCCGCTTCGTATCGTTCCTCACCCGTCGCTTCGCCCAGCCAGGCCAACGCGACCGCAAAGCCGCTGCTGCCATGCGACAGGCCGGTGAGCGCGACCGTGTCGTAGGCACTGGTGAACCAGGCGATGCCGGTCGGCATTTCGCGCGCGCGACGCAGCAGCCTTTCCGCGCACTCGCGCGCCACGTCCAGCAGGAGCGGGTGCGGGTGATGACGATGCATGCGCAGCAGGCACCACATCGCACCGGCGCTGCCACCGATCAGGTCGAGCGCCTCGTCGTTCTCCAGCGCGGATCGCAGTTGCGGCAGCGCCCGCAGCGCCTCGTCGGCAAGCGCCGGTTGCCGCCACAGTTGCGAAAGATGCGTCAACGCATACATCCAGCCGGCGACGCCATTGAAGGCGCCGGCGCCCGGCAACGGTTCGACGGCAATCTGGCGACGGGTGGTATCGACAAGGCGCTCGGCGAAGCGCCGGTATCGAACCTCGCCGGTCTGGACACCCAGATGCGCATAGAACAGGGCAATGCCGGGCAAGCCTTCATACAGGTCCGCACCCAGTGGCGCCATGCCGTCGTAACCCTCGTTGCCGAGGTGCGCCTGCTGCAGGCGGATTTCGCCGCCTTCGGTGAATCGTCGCGACATCACGCGTTCGGCCAGCGACACCGCCGTGGCGCGGAATGCATCGGCCTCCGCCGGCACCGCTGGCAATGGCCCATAGGGCGTCCTCTGCCAGCTTTCCATCTGTCCGACGGGTTGCAGGGTGGCGATCGACTGATCGATCAGGTGGACCTGTCGTTCGCGATCCCGTGCGCACAGCAGGCGCACACGGCGTCGCAGCCCCTGCCAGCCGCTTTCGCGGAAGTAGTCCGCGACCGGATTGCCGAAACAGTCGCGCAGCACAACCTCGTCGCTGCGGACATGGAAGCGCGGCACATCACCCCGCCACAGCGCGCGTCGTTCCGTCGCGACACAACCGGCCAGCTTCGGGGTATGCGCTGTCGACAGCCACAGGCGCTCGAACAAGCGCTCCACTTCGATCCGACCGCTCAGACTCTGGGGATGCGAGGCGGCGTTCAGCAGCGTCGCATAGACATGCGTGCCGCGCAGCACCACGCGGCAATTCACGCCACGAAAGGCAGCCAGCGGTCCGCGTTCATCGCGAAGCGCGCGCTTGCACGAGACAAGCAGGTCGTAACAGCGACGGAAGCCTTCGACGATCGCGGCGACGTGCCCGGCGGGTTGTACGGCGCGACCGTCCAGCAGCGGGAGGTTGTACATCGGTTCCACGGCAATGGGGGCCGTCTGGAAACGCAGCGTCGATGTGCCGGCGTTCACGGGCGCCTGACCCTGTGCCATTGTCGGTTGTTCGCTGACGCCCGCCAGGCCGCTCCTTTCCGATCCACCCGTGGGAAGCAGCTGACTCCAGAGCACGCTGTCGGCCGAAAGACGCTGCGTGCCGTCGCGGTTCAATCGCGATGGCAGGACCGGATGCAACAGCGTTTCCAGGTCGACCGGCACCGGGAACGCGCCATGGGCGATGATGTTCTCGCAATGCAGATCGGTGCCGCTGAGCAGATGCATCAGCGCGATCAGTCCACCGAGTCGCTGGTAATACGTGTCGGCATCGGCGGCTGCCGCCAGCGGCAAGGCGGAGATGAACTCCATGTAGCCGTAGTCACCGCAATCGAGAACCGACGCGATGCGCTGTGGCGGCGCCAGCCCGTGCCCGTTCAGCCACTCGACGAGCCCGAAGTACGCCACCTCGATCGCCATCGATCTCGGTTTGTATACGATTCTCTGACCGCCCGCGACCGTCATGATCGCCACGGTACGTCCCGCTGCATGCCGGTCGCTGCGGCCGAGTTCGACAGCAACGAGGACCGGCAGGTCTCCGCCGGTCAGCCTGGCCAGGCTTTCGCGGTCATGCGCGAACCGTCCGATGACTTCCGCAAACGAAGCCTGCGCCTGCGCCAGTCTCTGCTGGAGCAAAGGCGCGAGCAGCGGAAAGCGCTGGAAGAACCGTTGTCGTCCCTCGCCTCGCACGTGGCGGGTGACGAAGGACTGGAATTTTTCGGCGCCATCGCCGTCGCCCAACTGGCCCTCCGAGTCGGCACGATTGAGTTCGACGATCGCAGCGCGGCAAATGAACGACAAGGCCGCACGTTGCAGACTGGCGCTGGCGCACAGGAATACCGCCTCCGGATTCACCGACTCCGGACTGATCGCGGCGATTCGCTGGAGACTCTGCCATGCGTCCCGTTCCGCGGCACGCACTTCCGGCGCGACCAGGGCCAGCAGCGGTGCGAGGGCACTTTCCTGCCCGCTCCAGTCCGCCCACGCAGGCGGGCAGGCCGCGTCATCGGGGCGCGCGGGTCCGTCGTCGTGCGCGGCCGGATCCGCGATCGACTCGATGCCGGCAAGGTGCGGCTTCGTTTCCCAGTCCGAGATCCGCGCCGCTAGCGACGGGTTGTCCAGTCCTTCCGCCGCCAGACGCTGCTTGAACAGCGCGTCATCCAGCAGACCCGTGGTGCGACGCCAGTCGGCAATGCGGGCCTCTTCGCCCTTGTCAGTGACGGACAGCGCGGCGGGCTGCCAGCGCGCTACACCCTGTTGAATGCCCAGACGGAAGCCCCCGCTCTATTGGTCCCACGACAAGCCGCGACTGGCGATGCCCGGTCTCTCGCATTCACGCTCGAATGGACATCGCTGCATCGATGGTGACTTCGGAAACCAGGCGGCGTGCGCCGCCTGGCCGATCCGGAATCGATCAGTAGCACTGCATCCCGGGAGGCATACAGCTGAAGTCCGGCGTCGTGCCGCCACCGCACACCAGCGGACGGGTGTTCGGGCAGCCCGACGAGGTGACCGGGTTGCAATCGTGGCCGCCGACGACGGTATCGAGCAGGGACTCGTCCAGCACGATTTCGCCAACCAGGCTATCGATCATCTGCTTGTTCATGTTTCGTCTCCTTGATTAGGAAAAGCGAAGGGTTCGGGTCTGAAAAGCCACATCCATCCAGCCGGGACGACCCGGAACATCGCGACTGGACCTGCGCAGAGCCGCACGCCACCGTTCGCTGCTGCAGCGGCAGCGCGTTGGGATGACATGACGAATGGGGTGCCGGAAAGACGGCATGGCGCACGGCCATGCCCGGTTCGGGCGCGGTATCAGAGGGTCGCGCGGGTCCGTTTTACGACGATGGGACCATACAGCGCAGTGATAAGAAACTTGCCAACGAAAAACATGACTCCCCCTGTATTAATCGTGTTGTCCATTTTTTGGACAACGTGCATCTGTTGGGATGCTATTCACAATTGTGTTTCCATTCTGTGTCACTCGGCACAAACGGCGGGATTTGTTCAGGCCGTATTCACGTTTTACTGGTCAGAAAATTGGCAACCTGCGCCGCGACCGACGATGCGCAGCCACCACCATCCGTACCCGCGACGACTCACCCTTCCCGCGCGTATGGATTCCGGTCGACGAGCGACGGCAGGGCCGGATCGCAAAGCCGCGCCATCGGGCGTCGTTGCCATCGATCCGGCAGGCAAGTGCGGCCCACAGCACCGATGCCCGCTCGCTCACGTATCATTGCGCCCGGCACGGTCCATGACCTTCCCTCGCCGCGAATGCGCCCCGGGCGGCCTGCCCGCCCGCATGCAATGGAGATCGATGATGAGCCTGCCGCGCCTTGGCGCCAGCCTGCCCAACCCGGCCGCGACAGAAGACGGCAACAGCCTGCGTTTCTGCAGTACCTGCGCCTTTTCCGCCGCATGCCTGGAACAGGGCTACGACAAGGCCGCGCTCGGCGACCTGCATTGCCTGGTCGAGCACATCGGCCCGTTCCACGAAGGCGACGTCATCTTCCGCGAAGGCGAGCCGTTCACGGCGATTGCGGCCGTGCGTGCCGGTACGGTCAAGACCTACGTCATCGACAGCCATGGCGATGAGCATGTACTGGGTTTTTTCCTGCCCGGCGAAGTGATCGGACTGAATGCGATCCACCCGGCACGCTACCCCTGCAACGCGGTGGCCCTGGATACCGTGGCGCTGTGCCGCTTTTCGTTCCCACAGATGGCGCTGCTGGCGACGCGCATGCCCGGCCTGCAGAACCAGCTCTTCCGCCTGCTCAGCCAGGACATCGGCAAGGCCGCCCTGCTGGCCGGCGACTACAGCGCCGACCAGCGGGTGTCGGCGTTTCTGCTGACGGTGTCGCGCCGCCTGAGCGTGCGCGGACTGTCGGGTCGCCGCTTCCATCTTTCGATGACGCGCAGCGACATCGGCAACTACATGCGCCTGGCGCCGGAAACGGTCAGCCGCGTCCTTCGCCGCTTGCAGGACGACGGCATCCTCGCCGTCGAGCGCCGCGAACTGGAAATCCTCGACCTCGACCGGCTGACCGCGCTGGCTGCCAGCGTGCTGCGCGAGTAGCGTCGAAACCCCGTGCGGGCCGGCCTCGGGCGCCATTCGCGCCGAGGCTGACATGGATCAGTGCAGTCCTCCCGACAGCGGCCGACCATGCCGGCGACTTGTCACCGGGAGTAACGCACCATGTCCACCCGCAAGCTCTGGGCCGGCCTCGCCGTCCTGCTGGCGGCCTCGTTCGCCGTCCTGCTCTGGGTCGGCAGCGAGATCCACCGCCAGATGCCACCCATCCCCGCCACCGTCACGACGACGGATGGCCGTGTCGTCTTCACCCGCAGCGACATCGAGACCGGCCGCCAGGTATGGCAGTCCATCGGTGGCCAGCAACTCGGCTCGATCTGGGGCCATGGTGCCTATGTGGCACCGGACTGGACCGCCGACTGGCTGCACCGCGAAGCCGTCGCCTGGCTGGACCTGATGGCGCGCGAGCGCGGCGCGGACAACCATGCCGCCCTCGATGACGAAGCACGGGCGGCCCTGCAGGCGCGCCTGCGCACGCAGATCCGCGTCAACACCTTCGATTCCGATCGCGACACCGTCACCATCGCGCCCGAGCGCGCGGCCGCCATCGCCACGGTGGCCGACCATTACGACAGCCTCTTCGGCAGCGACCCGGCCCTGCTGGAACTTCGCAAGGGCTACGCGATGAAGAACGACACCGTGCCCTCGGCCGAACATCGCCAGAAGCTGGCGGCGTTCGTCTGGTGGACGGCATGGTCGGCGGTCACGCAACGACCCGGCCAGGACATCAGCTTCACTGCCAACTGGCCCTTCGATCCGCTGGTCGGCAACGAGCCGCCTCCGCATCTGCTGCTATGGACGGTGTTCAGCGTGCTGTTCCTGATCGCCGGCATCGCCCTGCTCGGCTGGTATTACGCGACGCATCGCGAGGATCACGCCTTCCAGCTGCCCGCCCGCGATCCGCTGGCCGACATCACCGTCACGCCGTCGATGCGCGCCAGCGCCAAGTATTTCTGGGTCGTGATCGCGCTGTTCCTGGTGCAGATCCTGCTCGGTGCGATCACCGCCCATTACCAGGTCGAAGGCCACGATTTCTACGGCATCAACCTGGCCGACGTGCTGCCCTACTCGCTCACGCGCACCTGGCATACACAGCTGGCCGTGTTGTGGATCGCCACCGCCTGGCTGGGCATGGGCCTGTACATCGGACCGGCGATCTCCGGCCATGAACCGCGCTTCCAGCGACTCGGTGTCAACGTGCTGTGGGTCTGTCTGCTCATCATCGTCGTCGGCGCCTTCGCCGGCCAATGGTTCGCGGTGATGCAGAAGCTCGGCCTCGCCAACAACTTCTGGTTCGGCCACCAGGGCTGGGAATACGTCGACCTCGGCCGCTTCTGGCAGTGGTTCCTGTTCCTCGGCCTCGGTATCTGGCTGACGCTGGTGGGACGCTGTCTCCTCCCGGCGATCCGCAAGGGCGGCGAGATGAAGTCGATCACCGCCCTGCTGTTCCTGTCGACCGTCGCCATCGGCCTGTTCTACGGCGCCGGCCTGATGTGGGGCGAGCACACGCACCTGTCGATGGTCGAATACTGGCGCTGGTGGGTGGTGCACCTGTGGGTGGAAGGCTTCTTCGAAGTGTTCGCCACCGCGGTCATCGCCTTCCTGTTCGCCAAGCTGGGACTGATCCGCGCCAGCCTCGCCACGGTTGCCGTGCTGTTCGCCACCATCGTGTTCATGGCCGGCGGCGTGCTCGGCACGCTGCACCACCTGTACTTCACCGGCACACCGACGGCGGTGATCGCCCTCGGCGCCAGCTTCTCGGCGCTGGAAGTGGTGCCGCTGGCACTGATCGGCTTCGAGGCCTACCACCAGTGGTCGCTGCAGAAGGCGACACCCTGGATGGCACGCTACAAGTGGCCGATCCTGTTCTTCGTCGCGGTCGCCTTCTGGAACCTGGTCGGC
>CAZYHP010000015.1:0-38401 GCA_964647135.1 uncultured Rhodanobacteraceae bacterium | reverse complement strand
GCCGTCACGGGCTTGCAGCGCGTCGCCATCGGCAGGCTGCGCCTGGATGAGCTGCAGCTCGCTGCCGGCGCGTGGCGGGCGCTGGATGCCACCGAGGTGCAACGCATCTTCGACTGAAGTCGGAGGCGTGCCGGCTGTGGCTGGGCGGCTTTTGCCCTATTGTGGCCCCTGGAATTCCGCCAGACGAAGGGGGCTTCGATGTTCGGGCGATTTCTGGGTGCGCTGTGCGCGCTGTTCCTGTCCTGGTCATTGCCAGTGTCGGCGCAGGCCACTTACTACGTGGCGACGACGGGCAGCGACGTGCCGGGTGGCGGTAGCGCCGGCCAGCCCTGGGCGACGATTACGTATGCCCTGGACCGTGTGCCGAATGGATCACTGATCCTCGTGGCGCCGGGCACCTACAACGGTCGCATCCGCATCCGCGGCAATTTCGATCCGCCGGTGACGGTGCGTTCGCAGGTGCCGTATCGCGCGAAGCTGCGCCATAACGCCACCGTGCTGACCGTCTACGACGGCAACGGGGTCAGCGGCATCCGCATCGAGGGCTTCGACATCGCGCACAGCGGCAGCGGCGCGGAGGCGATCGTCGTGCATGTGCAGGCGATGGGCGCCGCCAGCCCTGCCGAGGACATCGTCATCGCCGACAACATCCTCCACGACAGCTGGAGCAACGACATCCTGAAGATCAACAACGGCGCCCGCCGCGTGCAGGTGCTGGGCAACCTGTTCTACAACCAGGGCGCGTCCGACGAGCACATCGACATCAACAGCATCGATGACGTGCTGGTCGAGGGCAATGTGTTCTTCAACGATTTCGCGGCCTCGGGCCGGCCGGTGAGCACGGACAGCTCGGCCTTCATCGTCGTCAAGGATTCCAATGGCAACGATGACGGCATCGTCGGGGCGCGCAATACGCGCATCCGGCGCAATGTCTTCCTCAATTGGCAGGGATCCCCGGGGAGCAATTTCGTGCTCTGCGGCGAGGACGGCCATCCGTACCACGAGTCCTATGACATGCGGGTCGAGAACAACCTGTTCCTCGGCAACAGTGCGGTGAACATCCGCGCGCCGTTCGGTGTTAAGGGCTGCCGCGATGTAGTGTTCCGCGCCAACACGATCAGCGGCAACCTGCCCGGCACGGCGTTCGCCCTGCGCCTGAATACCGAAGGCAGCAACCCTGCGAACCAGAACATCGTGTTCCGGAACAACCTCTGGAGCGATCCGACCGGAACCATGACGCGGTTCAGCACCACGCCGCCCGGTGAAACGACGAGCTTCATCCTCAGCCGGAACCTGTACTGGAACAACGGCGCCGCGCTGCCCAACCATCCCTCCGATCTGATCAACATCGGCAACGATGCGCAGGCGGTGATCGGAAATCCGCAGCTGCCGGAACCGGCTGCGGTCGTGAGACCGTACTGGCAGGAAGGATCGGGGCAGTTCAATGGCGGCCATGCACGCATCGCCGATGTCTTCACTGCGCTGGCAATGACCTGGGGCACGCCGGCCGGCTCGGGTGCCGGTATCGGTCAGGCCGACGCCACGCACATGCCGGCGGACGACCTGCTGGGACGACCGCGTGGTGCCACGCCCGACCTGGGTGCGGTGCAGTCGCTGGGTGACGTGATCTTCGCCAACGGGTTCCAGTAGCCATCCACCACGCTTTGCGAAATGCTCGGCCGCTACTTGTGATGGGAAAGGGGGGGCGACCGGAACCGTCCGGCCGTGAGTAATCCATCCACCGGGCCTGTGCGCTTTTCCCTGATCGAGCGCGAATGCTGCAACGAGCCGACCCTCGGCCCTCGACCGGCCGCACTCGCCGATTCCACCCTGTTGCAGCGTTCGGGTTGCGGTCGTCAATGCACGCGCCGAAAACGTAGGGGCGTGCTCCTCCATGCAGCGATGGATCGATTCCAGCATCGCCCGCCGCAGGGGCCCGGGACAGTCGTCGGTGATAAGCCATGGCCGGGCGGAGTCGAGGTCTTTCGTAGTGATCGCCGCCGGCATCGTTTCGACCCGCGCATCCGGTGTCGATGCGGCCTGCATCGCGGATGCCGGCGCGATCAGGCCCCTGCTGGCGAATCGGTGTCATGGCGAATGCGCCTGCAATCCTCGGGAGCGTGGCGCCGGACCTGTTCGCGTCAATGAAGGGAACGCCTGTGCAGGACCATGCCGGGCAGGGCCCTGGACCATCGACGCGTCGACCGATGGTCGCCGATGGCGCCGGCCTCCACCGCAGTCGGCCCGCCTGGCGCAGCAGGCCTGTTCACCAATTCCGCAGAACCCGAAGGGGGTGAGGGTAGAAGGACCGACAGGGCCAGCAGCATCGCTCCCTTGATCGCCGCGAGCCTGATGCGGAAGCGGATCAGGCCCAGGGCGCGCGCGTGGCCGACTGGTGTATGGGTACGCATGTCAGCCGCCCAGTCCCAGGGTGTAGCCGGCCGGCACATCGGTCGAGAAGGCATCGGCGGCGACCCGCTCATCGAAGCGGAAGCGGAATTGCAGGTCGACGACCGCGTCGGCACCGTCGCCGATGGACAGGGCCAGCGGCAGACCGCTTTCGTCCGCCCACAGTTCCAGCCGTGCGCCGCCGATGGCCAGCGACCAGCCCTTGGCGGTCACGCCGTCGATGACCCGCGTTTCGGTGAATGCGGTCGCCGTGCCCTTGAAGTGGCGCAGTTCCTCGATCCATTGCATCGCTTCGCGGGCCGGCACGATGCCTTCGACACCGATCGGGAAGCGCATGGCGTTGCGGCTGTCGTGAAGCAGCATCAGCACCCGGCCGGCGACGGGATCGACGACGACGCTCAGCGAGCCGGCAATGTCGGTGCGGACCTGGCCGTGTTCACTCATCACGACATCGACGACGGGCAGCATCGTGCCGAGACCGCTCTGTTCGATGCGCATCGACAGGATGCGGAACTGCTGGAAATGCCGCTGCACGTCCGCGAAGGCGAGACCGCCACGATCGCCGAGCAGCAGGGGCATCAGCGTGAGCGCCAGCGCGATCGAGGCGGTCGCGGCGAAAGCGATCCAGCCGCGGCGGCGCGAAAGGGTGGATCGTGCGGGGCGGTCGCCTCCGGCAAGCCGATGCTGCAATCGCAGCTGCGCGGCTTCCACAGCATGGTTGTCGGGGCTGGCCGCTTCGAGGGCCTGGACGTGGCTGGCGAGCGTGGCGTCCAGCGAAGGCGTGCGGGAGGGGGTCATGACCGGTCTCCAAGGGTGTTCGTGTCGCCCAGGCGGGCGGCCAGGGCGCGGCTGGCGCGATGAAGATTGACGCTGACGAGGTTCTCGCTGATCGACAGCAGCCTGGCGATATCGGGAATATCGAGGCCCTGCAGGTGACGCAATGCGAAACACTGCGCCTGCTTGCGACTGAGTGAAGCCAGCGCCGAGCGCAGGCGGGTGGCGCGCTCGTGCTGGTCGGCATGGTGTTCCGCCGAGGGCGCATGCGCTGGACCGCTGTCACGCCATAGCGGCAGGATCTGCCACCAGCGCCGTTGTCTGCGCAGACGGTCGATGGCCAGTCGCGTGGCCATGGCGTTGAGCCAGGCCGGCCACGATTCGACGCCGTCAAGATCGCGGGATTCCAGCAGGCGGACGAAGACGTCCTGCTGTACGTCTTCGGCGAGGGCGTTGTCGCCCAGCACGCGCCAGGCGGCATGAAAAACCTGGCGGCCGAATTGCCGGGCCAGGTCGCCGACGTCGATCGCGCAGCGGGACGGGGTCATGGGCACCTCGAACGGGGTGGCGGGGCAGCGGTCCACGGTGTCTCCTTTGTTCCTGACCACCATGACGAACCGGTAAGGGACATTCTTACAGCGCCGCCGATACACTGCGCCGATGCATGAGCATGTGATCCTGCTGCACGGCATCTGGATGCGGGGCTTCACCCTGGGGCTGCTGGCGCGCCGCCTGCGCGCCGCGGGCTACGAGGTGTCCTGCTATGACTACGCCAGCGTCACCCGCAGTCCGGAAGAGGGCGTCGCGCGGGTGCACCGCTATCTCGACGGCCTGCCGGACGGCACGCGGCTGCACCTGGTCGGACACAGCCTGGGCGGGCTGCTGGCCCTGGATGTCGCTTCGCAGGGCGTGACCGATCATCTCGAAATGGGCCGCGTGGTCTGCCTGGGAACACCGCTGCGCGGCAGCGCGGTCGCGCGTGTTCTGGCCAACCTGTTGCCGCTGCGCTGGACACTGGGCCAGGCGTGCGAGCGGCTGTGTTCGGGCGCCAGCCATCTCCCCGAAGGTGTCGATGTCGGGCAGATCGCCGGCAGTCTGCCATTCGGCCTGGGCGCACTGGTGCCCGGCCTGGAACGGCCCCACGACGGCACCGTGGCGGTCAGCGAGACCTTCATGGAGGGCCTGGCCGACCATGCCACCGTCAGCACGTCCCATACCGGCCTGCTGCTGTCCGACGAGGTCGCACAGCGGGTCGCCGGCTTTCTTGCCAATGGCCATTTCCCTGCCGTGGCCGACGCCGGCACGGCCGCCTGAAGGCTGCGACCGCGTGCAGCCTGCGCCGATGCTCTAAAATCCGCGGGTTCAGTTTCCACCGGATCCGGGGTTCAGTCGCTTATGGCAGGTCATTCAAAGTGGGCCAACATCCAGCATCGCAAGGGCAAGCAGGATGCCCTGCGCGGTGCGCAATTCACCAAGCTCGTCCGTGAAATCCACGTCGCAGCGCGCACTGCCGGCGGCGATCCGGCGATGAATCCGCGCCTGCGTTTGGCGATCGACAAGGCGTTCGCCGCGTCGATGCCGAAGGACAACATCGAGCGTGCGATCAAGAAGGCGACCGGTGAGCTGGAGGGCGTGAACTACGAGGAAGCGCGTTTCGAGGGCTATGCCCCCGGTGGCGTCGCGGTGATCGTCGACTGCCTCACCGACAACCGCAATCGCACCGTCGCCGACGTGCGCCATGCCTTTACCAAGCACGGCGGCAATCTCGGCACCGACGGCTCGGTCGCCTTCATGTTCCGCAAGCTGGGTGTGCTGTCCTTCGCGCCCGGCACGTCCGAGGATGCGGTGATGGAAGCGGCACTGGAAGCCGGTGCCGATGATGTCGTCGTGTTCCCGGATGATGGGTCGATCGAAGTGCTCACGCAGCCGGAGACCTTCGAGCGCGTGCGCGATGCCATGGTCGCCGCCGGCCTGCAGCCGGACGACGCCGAGGTGACCTTCCGCGCCGACAACGATGTCGCCGTCGAAGGCGAGACCGCGCAGGCCGTGGCGAAGATGCTGGATCGCCTTGAAGCCCTGGATGATGTCCAGAACGTCTATTCCAACGCCGACCTGCCGGCGGATGCCTACGTCTGAACCGGTTCCGGGCCGGGGCCTGCCTGGAGGCACCCTGCGCTGCCGGCCCTCCGGTTTGGCGGCTGATGGCCGGCCGGGCATTGCCGGACCATCCGGCGACGGCCCGTTACGAGACAATGAGCGGTGCCGGCGCCGGCGCGGGGCAGCCGCGGTACATCGGGCTCGTGGGGCAGGAATGACACCGTGAGTGGCCCGGCGCCCGAAGACCGCGTCACCTCGACCCTTTCCGGTCGTGGAACCCTTGCCGTGGCGGCGACGACACGCATCATGGGCATCGATCCGGGCAGCCAGCGCACCGGCGTCGGCATCGTCGATGTCGATGCCGCCGGTCGCAGCGTGCATGTCCATCACCATACGCTGGTGCTGCTGGACAACGAGAGTTTCGCGCTGCGCCTGAAACAGATCTTCGACGACCTCGGCGCCTTGATCGAACAGTGGCGTCCGCACGAAGTGGCGATCGAACGGGTGTTCGCGGCGCGCAACAACGCCGATTCGGTCCTGAAGCTGGGCCAGGCGCGTGGCGCGGCGATCTGCGCCGTCGTCCAGCACGGCCACGGCATCCATGAGTACGCCGCCAAGGAAGTGAAGCAGGCGGTGGTCGGCCGCGGTGCCGCGGAGAAAGCGCAGATCCAGCACATGGTCGGCGTGCTGCTGGGTCTGCCGGGCCGGATCCAGGCGGATGCGGCCGATGCCCTGGCGATCGCCCTCACGCATGCGCATACCCGGTCGACCCTGGGGCGTGCCGGCGTTGCGCGCTCGTCCTGGCGTCGGCGTCGCTGAAGGCGATCAAGCGGGCGACCGCGTGGGGGTCTTTACGTCGGCGGATCCCGGACGCTGGATCAACGTGGCGGGTGCGCGCTGGCGCCCGCGCAGCGCAGTGTTTCCAGCAGCCGTCACGATCCACGTCGCTGCCGCAGGCACCGCCGATCGGAAACGGCCTGCTTGGCGGGTCGGAGGCCGCTTCGCCTACACTGGCCCTCATGCACGTCCCGGTTCACCCACCCGGACGCAACCGTCGAAACGAATGACCGTGGAATCGCGATGATCGGCCGTCTGCACGGAAAACTGCTCTACAAGCGACCGCCCTGGCTGCTGCTCGACGTCAACGGCGTCGGCTACGAGCTGGAATGCCCGATGTCGACGTTCTACGAACTGCCCGAGCTGGGGCGCGAAACGACGCTGGTCACCCATTACGCCGTCAAGGAAGACGCGGTGGCGCTGTACGGTTTCCATCGTGAGGCCGAACGCGCGCTGTTCCGGGTGCTGATCAAGGTGTCCGGCGTCGGTGCGAAAACCGCGCTGAGCGTGCTCTCCGGTGTCAGCGTCGATGCCTTCGCCGCGCTGGTGCAGGCTGGCGATCCGGCCGCGCTCACGCGTGTGCCGGGCATTGGCAAGAAGACCGCGGAACGCATCCTGGTCGAGCTGCGCGACAAGGTGTCGGACCTGGGCAGCAGTGGCGGTATCGCCTTGCCGAAGGGCGCGCCGGTGCCGCTGGATCCGGAATCGGAAGCGGCATCGGCCCTGCAGGCGCTCGGCTACAAACCCGTCGATGCCCTGCGCATGGTGCGCCAGGCTGTCGAAGAAGGGGACGATGCGGAGGCGATCATCCGCAAGGCGCTCAAGGCCGCGCTCAAGACCTGAGGAAGCCCATTCGCCGCCGTCCGAGCAGTCGGCAGGGCAGTGGATCGTGGTCGATGGCGCCGATTCGCCGGTGAAAAGCGGATCGGACTGAACGACCGGCGTTCCGATCGGTCACAATACGCGCATGTCCGAATTCGCCCATCCCGCACTTGACGGCCCTGTCATGATCGGCCGGTGCCCTTACTGCCCCGGGCGGTCGTCGCAGGCGTTTGTCAGCCAGGACGGGAGCGCCGCCGGACCATGAGTGACCGCCTGATCGCCCCGCAGGGCAGCAGCGAGGACGAACGCATCGAGTCGTCGATCCGTCCGAAGAAGCTGGCCGATTACCTCGGCCAGGTGCCGGTGCGCGAAAAGCTCGGCGTCTATATCGAGGCGGCGCGCCGTCGCGGCCAGGCGCTCGATCACGTGCTGATCTTCGGTCCGCCCGGACTGGGCAAGACGACGCTCAGCCATGTCATCGCCAACGAGATGGGCGTGAACATCCGCTCCACCTCCGGTCCGGTGATCGAGCGCGCCGGCGACCTGGCGGCGCTGCTGACCAACCTGCAGGAAGGCGACGTGCTGTTCGTCGACGAGATCCACCGCCTGTCGCCGGTGGTCGAGGAAGTGCTCTATCCGGCGATGGAGGACTTCCAGATCGACATCATGATCGGCGAGGGTCCGGCGGCGCGCTCGATCAAGCTGGACCTGCCGCGATTTACCTTGATCGGCGCCACCACCCGCGCCGGCATGCTGACCAACCCGCTGCGCGACCGTTTCGGCATCGTCGAGCGTCTCGCCTACTACACGCCGGACGAGCTCACCGAGATCGTCGTGCGCTCGGCCGGCATCCTGGGCATCGACTGCGAGCGCGAGGGCGCCGGCGAGATCGCCCGGCGCTCGCGCGGCACGCCGCGCATCGCCAACCGCCTGCTGCGCCGCGTCCGCGATTTCGCCGAGGTCCGCCACGAAGGGCGCATCGATGCCGCGGCGGCGCGCGCCGCGATGGGCATGCTGGAAGTCGACGACGAAGGTTTCGATCCACTGGACCGGCGCCTGCTGTCGACCATCATCGACAGCTTCGACGGCGGGCCGGTCGGTGTCGAATCGCTGGCGGCTGCGCTCAGCGAGGAACGCGGCACGCTCGAAGACGTGGTCGAACCGTATCTGATCCAGCAGGGTTTCCTGATCCGCACCGCTCGTGGACGCATGGTGACGGCGAAGGCCTGGCGCCATCTCGGCCTGAAAGTGCCGCCGCGTCAGCCCGGCTTAAGCGACAACGATCTATTTTCAGCCGGTTCCGACCAGCCGGATGTGCCTTGAGCGCGCCGCTGCCAACAGCTGTGATCTGCTGGCCTGCCGTTCCCCACCTGGACCGATTGACGCGATGAGCGAACAGCCCAGCTTCTCCTGGCCGGTACGCGTGTATTTCGAGGACACCGATACCGGTGGCGTGGTCTATCATGCCGGCTATCTGCGTTTCTACGAGCGCTGCCGGACTGAATGGCTGCGCGCGCGTGGCCATTCGCAACAGTCGCTGATGGCCGGTCCTGGTGTTGCCTTCGCCGTAAGGTCGATGGCGGTCGAATGGATCGCGCCCGCACGACTGGATGACCTGCTTGAAGTGCAACTGTTCGTTCGCCAGATGCGGGGTGCCAGCCTGCGCGTCGAACAGCGCATCCTGCGCAGCAGCGATGGGGTGCTGCTGAGCAGCGCGCAGGTGCGCGTGGCCAGTGTGCGCGTGCCCGACTTCCGACCCTTTCCCATTCCCGATGCCCTGCTTGAGAGCCTCACCGCATGAGCAATGAACTGAACCTGCTGGAGCTGATCCTCGGCGCCAGTATCCCGGTCAAGATCGTCATGGGCCTGCTGCTGGCCGCCTCGATCGCCTCGTGGTTCGTCATCTTCCGCAAGCGCACGGTCCTGAACCGCGCGCTGGACGAGGCGGAAGCCTTCGAGCAGCGCTTCTGGTCCGGTACCGAGATGTCGACCCTGTTCAAGGAAGTCAGCCACAGCGGCGACCCGGTCGGCATGGCCGGGATCTTCGAGGCCGGTTTCCGCGAGTTCGCGCGCCAGCGCCAGCGCAAGTTCGCCGATCCGCGCACCACCGTCGAAGGGGCGCAGCACGCCATGCGCGCCGCGGTGATCCGCGAGGTCGACCGCCTGGAGCAGAACCTGGAGATGCTGGCGACCGTCGGTTCGGCCAGTCCCTACGTCGGCCTGTTCGGTACCGTGTGGGGCATCATGATCGCCTTCCACGGCCTCGCCAACGTGCGTGAAGCGACCATCGCCATGGTCGCGCCGGGCATCACCGAGGCGCTGATCGCGACGGCGATGGGCCTGTTCGCGGCGATCCCGGCGGTCATCGCCTACAACCGCTACCAGAACAAGGTCGAGCGCATCAACAACCGCTACGAGACCTTCCAGGACGAGTTCTCGACGCTGCTGCAGCGCCAGGCCCACAGCGCCGACGTCGGCTGAGCGGGGGAACGGACGCCATGGCCAGTCGCCGCAAACGTCGTGCACTGAAGGCCGAGATCAACGTCGTGCCGTATATCGACGTCACCCTCGTGCTGCTCATCATCTTCATGATCACCGCGCCGATGCTCAATCTGGGCGTCGATATCGAACTGCCGAAGTCCAACGCCCGCTCCTTGAACGTCGATGCCGAACCGGTGCTGGTGACGGTCGACCAGGAAGGCCAGCTGTTCCTGACGCTGGGCAAGGATCCGCGCGAAAACATCGATCCGGAAACGCTGGTGACCAAGGTTGCCGCGTTCGTGCGCAACAACCCGGACGTGCCGGTGCTGGTTGGCGGCGACGGCCGGGTCGACTACGCGCAGGTCTACCAGGCGCTGGTCCTGCTGCAGCAGGCCGAGGTGCCCAAGGTCGGCCTGATGAGCCAGCCGGCCGAATCGGCCGCGCCGCCACGCTGAGGACCGGATGGAGACGACCGCCGACAAGGTCAAGGCCGTCATCTATGCCGTGCTGGTGCACCTTCTGTGCGTCGCGCTGGCGCTGGGCGGCATGTTCTGGTGGCAGACCGGTGAAGTGGTGCGGGCGGCGGGCAGTCCGATCGAAGCGGTGTTCGTCGACCTCGGCGCGCTGCGACCGGCGCCGCCGCGACCGACGCCTGCACGGGCCCAGCCGGAGCGCCCGCGCCCGCAACCGCCGCAGCCACCGGCCACCGACCAGAGTGCGCGCGACGCCATCGAGCAGCAGCGCATCGACCGTGATGCGCAGCTGCGTGCCGAGCAGGATGCGCGCGAGCAGGAGGAGAAGCGCCGACGCGCCGAGCAGGTCCTGCTCGAAGAAGAACAGAAGCGCCGCGAGGAAGAACAGAAACGCCTCGAGGAGCAGCAGCGCCGCGAGCGCGAGGCGGCCGAGGAAGCCGAGCGGGAAACCCGCGAAGCCGCCGAACGCGAGGCGGCGGCGCAGGCCGAGCGCGAAGCGCAGCAGGCCCAGGCCGGCAGTGGCGGTCAGGACGACGGCCTGTTGGCCCAGTACGGCGCGGCCATCACCCGCAAGGTCCATGAGCAATGGCGCGAGCCCGAAAACACCGGCAATATCGTCTGCACGTTGCACATTGTTCAGGTACGGGGCGGCAGAGTGTTGAACGTGTCGGTGACGAATCCCTGCAATGCCGATCCGGCGCAGCGGCGTCGGCTCGAAAATGCGGCCTTGAACGCACAGCCGCTGCCGTTCCAGGGCTTTGAATCGGTGTTCCGCAGCGATCTTATAATCACGTTCTGCCACCCCAAGGAACTTCCCGAGTGCACTTCGCAATGACCAAGCGCCTGCTGACAGTCCTGTTGCTGAGCCTGGCCGTGCTGGCCGGCAAGGCCTTCGCCGAAGAGCCCCTGCGGCTCACCATCAGCGGCGCCAACGTCGGTGCCGTTCCCGTCGCCGTGGTGCCGTTCGCGCACGAAGGCGCCGGCCTGCCGCCCAGCGTCGACATCGCCCAGGTGATTGCCGCCGACTTCAACCGCAGCGGCCAGATCAACAGCCTGGCCCGCGGTGACGTGGTGGAGTTTCCCGTCCGCGGCAACGAGGTGAAGTACGGCACCTGGCGCCTGCTCAAGCAGGATTACCTGGTCATCGGCCGGGTCGGCGATGCCGGTGGTGGGGTGTTCCGGGTCGAATACGAGGCCTTCGATGTCGCCAAGGAGCAGCAGATCCTTGCCGGGTCGATCAGCGGCCGCGAAACCGAGCTGCGCGGCGTCGCGCACCAGATCGCCGACCTGGTCTACGAGAAGATCTTCAACATCCGCGGCGCCTTCTTCACCCGCATTGCCTACATCACCGCCAAGGGCCTGGGCGCCAATACCGAATATGCGTTGATGGTCGCCGACTCCGACGGCTACGGCCCGCAGCTGGTCGTGCGTTCGCGCGAGCCGCTGATGTCGCCGACCTGGTCGCCGGACGGCCGCCGTCTGGCCTACGTGTCCTTCGAGCGCGGCAACTCGGCGATCTATATCCAGGAGCTGGCGACCGGCAGCCGCGAGGTCGTTTCCGCGGCCCCGGGCATCAACGGCGCCCCGGCGTTCTCGCCGGATGGCCAGCGCCTCGCCGTGTCGCTGTCAAAGACCGGCAACCCCGAGATCCACCTCATCGACCTGGCCAGTCGCCAGGTCAGCCAGGTCACCCGGCACTGGTCGATCGATACCGAACCGCAGTGGCTCCCCGACGGGCGCACCCTGGTGTTCACCTCCGATCGCGCCGGCAAGCCGCAGATCTACCAGGTCCCGGCCAGCGGTGGCGAGCCGCAGCGCCTGACCGCACAGGGTGAATACAACGCGAGAGTGACCGTAGCCCATGACGGCCAGCGCTTCGGCATGGTGCAGGGCAGTGGTAACGTGTATCGTATAGCGGTTTTGGATCGATCCTCGGGGATGGCCCAGTACCGGTTCATATCACCGGGCCGCATGGACGAGTCTCCGAGTTTTGCGCCAAACGCCAGCATGCTGATCTACGCGTCACGCGAAGGCGGACGCGGGGTCCTGTACTCGGTGTCCGCCGATGCCAGGGTCCGTCAGCGGCTGGTGCTGGCTGATGGTGACGTTCGGGAGCCTTCCTGGTCGCCCTACCGTCAGCGCTGAAGTTGCACCCGAGAACCACCCTTGCCCAACAACATCTACAGCTACTGGGGAATATCGCAATGAACGCCGTTATCCGTATCAGCCTGGCCGTCCTGCTGGCCTTCGGCCTGGTCGCCTGCAAGAAGAAGACCGTCCGCGAAGAAGTCGTCGACGACACCCCGGTCACCCAGGCGCCGGTCGAATCGGCTCCGGTGGTCGACGAGTGGGCCGACCCGGCTTCGCTGGATCGCATTCCGTGCTTGCGTCAGCGCGTGGTGTACTTCGATCTGGACCGCTCCGATGTCCGTTCGGAAGGCGCCGAGATCCTGGCTTGCCACGCCCGTTACCTGAGCAACCGCCCGAACGCCCGCGTGACGCTGGAAGGCCACGCTGACGAGCGCGGCAGCCGCGAATACAACCTCGGCCTCGGCGAGCGTCGTGGCAATGGCGTGCGTGACGCGCTGACGGCTTCCGGTGCGTCCAGCAGCCAGCTGACCGTCGTCAGCTACGGCGAAGAGCGTCCGACCTGCACCAGCTCCGACGAGTCCTGCTGGCAGCAGAACCGTCGCGTCGAGATCGTCTACAACGTCAAGTGATGACGAGCCGGCGCTCCCTGACCGCCGCCGTGGTGGCGACCATACTGGTCGCCACCACTGGCTCCGTACCGGCGCAGGATGGCCGGCTCAGTCTGGCCGAGCGCGTTGCGCGCCTGGAACAGTCGCAGCAGAGCCAGCCGGCACCGTCGGCCAACGGCAACCTGGAAATGCTCAACCGCATCCAGGACCTGCAGACGGAATTGCAGGCACTGCGCAACCTGATCGAACAGCAGCGCTTCGAGATCGACGAGCTGAAGCAGCGTCAGGCTGACCAGTACAGCGATCTCTACGAGCGGATCCAGCGCCGTGCCGGCAACGGCAATGGCGAGGAAGGAACGCCGGACCTCGGCGCGGCGATGCCGACGCGGATTCCGCCGGTACCGGCAGCACCGTCCGATCCCAACCAGTTGCAGATGGAGTCCGCGGTCCCGGTCGATCCCTATACGGGCGAGCCACTGGCTGCCGCTGACACCGCCGCGCCACCGGCGCCGGCCGTCGACGCAGCGCCGGGTGCCGACCCGCAGATCGAATACCAGGCCGCGTTCGATGCCCTCAAGCAGGGTCGCTACGATGAATCCTCGCGCCTGTTCGGACAGTTCCTGCGCAACCATCCGGACCACGAACTGGCCGACAACGCCCAGTACTGGCTCGGGGAGTCCTACTACGTCACCCAGAACTACGAGATGGCGTTGCAGACGTTCCGTGCCATGACCGAGCGCTATCCCGATGGCGACAAGTCGGCCGATGCGGAACTGAAGATCGGCTACTGCCTGTACGAGCTGGGCCAGTACGCCAGCGCGCAACAGGCACTCCAGAACGTCGTCAACCGCTATTCGGGCACCACCGTCGCCCGCCTGGCGGAAAGCCGGCTTCGCGCCCTGGCGCTTGAAAACCCCTGAGGACAGCCTCCATGGACGCGGCCGTCGAAGGCCGCTCCGCGGAGCGGCTTCGCATCACCGAGATTTTCCACTCGCTGCAGGGCGAAGCCGATGCTGTCGGCTGGCCCACGGTGTTCGTGCGCCTCACCGGGTGCCCGCTGCGCTGCACCTGGTGTGATACCCCCTACAGCTTCCACGGCGGCGAATGGCGCGACATCGACGCGATCCTCGCCGAGGTTGCCGCCCATGAAGTCCGTCATGTCTGTGTGACGGGTGGCGAGCCGTTGGCGCAGAAGCGCTGCCTGGTCCTGTTGCAGCGGCTCTGCGATGCCGGCTACCAGGTGTCCCTGGAAACGTCCGGCGCCCTCGATGTCGGTGCCGTCGACCCGCGCGTGCGCAAGGTGGTCGACTTCAAGGCGCCGGCCTCCGGCGAGCTGGCGCGCAACCACTGGGCCAATGTCGACCATCTGCTGCCCCATGACCAGGTGAAGTTCGTGCTCGCGGGTCGCGACGACTACGACTGGGCGGTCGCCTGCCTGCGGGAGCATGGACTGGCGGCGCGCTGCCAGGTGCTGTTCTCGCCGGTGCAGGGACAGTTGCCGCCCGCGCAGCTGGCCGAATGGATCCTTGCCGACCGGCTTCCGGTGCGTTTCCAGATGCAGTTGCACAAGTTGCTGTGGGGCGACGCGAAAGGGCGCTGAGCGAGGGTCCGGCCCGCGTTGCGGAGGCACGGACTTGACCCATGGACCCCGGCCTTCCCGATTCCAGATCCGATCCTGTGGCGAAATGAACGAATCTACCCAACGCAAAGCCGTCGTCCTGTTGTCGGGCGGCATGGATTCCGCCGTGGTGGTCGCGATCGCCCGCGAAATGGGTTTCGCCGTGCACGCGCTCAGCATCCTCTATGGACAGCGGCATTCGGTCGAGCTGGCGGCCGCGCGCCGCGTGGCGGCAGACCTTGGCGTCGCCGAGCACAAGGTGCTCAACCTCGACCTTCGCGCAATCGGAGGGTCGGCGCTGACCGCAGATATCGCCGTACCGGAATCGCCCAGCGAAGGAATCCCGGTGACCTATGTCCCGGCCCGCAACACCGTGTTCCTGTCGCTGGCGCTGGGCTACGCCGAGGTGATCGGCGCTGACGACCTGTTCGTCGGCGTCAATGCCGTGGACTATTCCGGTTACCCGGATTGCCGGCCGGCGTTCGTCGAGGCCTTCGAACGGCTGGCCAACGTCGCGACCCGTGCCGGCGTCGAAGGCCACACGCTGCGCGTGCATGCGCCGCTCATGGACCTGGGCAAGGACGCCATCGTGCTTGAGGGCCTGCGCCTGGGCGTCGACTTCGCGCAGACGGTGTCGTGCTACCAGGCCGACGAGGCAGGCCTGGCTTGCGGCCGCTGCGATGCCTGCCGCCTGCGCGCGCAGGGATTCGCGGAAGCAGGCGTAGTGGATCCGACGCCGTACCGGCGTGATGCCAGGGCGGTCGCTGCGGACTGAACGCCGCCACCGTGGCCGCGCCTCGCCGCCAGGGCCGGTTCCAGGAACCAGCAGTGCTGCGGTACGACTCGCTGGCGTGGGCCCGATGTGGCATCCGCACCGCACGAGAAGGTGGCCCCCTGCGAGGTTGACGTGCGACAGAAGTGTCTTGGCGCGACGCGAATCGACAGGAGTGCACACCGGTCCAATGGACATCCTCGTGCCGGGGCCGCAGCTCAGGAAGCCCACTTGAACGCGGATCAGCCGATGACGCACGGGGCGGGTGGCAGCCCCCGTGCGCGGCTGGTCGCAGGTCAGGCGCGTCCCGCGAACTCGCCGGTGCTGGTGCTGACGAGGATCTTCTCGCCGTTGGCGATGTACTCCGGCACCATGATTTCAAGGCCGGTGGACAGTCGCGCCGGCTTCGGCCGCTTTGTCGCCGTACCGCCCTTGAGTTCGGGTGCCGTGTCGACGACTTCCAGCGTCACGTTCGGCGGCAGCTGCAGGCCGACCGGATCGCCTTCGATCAGCTGCACATAGCATCCGGTGAGCCCATCGGTGATGTAGTCGACGGCATCGCCCAGCACGTCCGCACCGAGCAGGTACTGGCTGAAGTCGTCGTCGTCCATGAACATGTAGCCGTCCTCGTCCTTGTACGAATAGGTGGCCTGGCGGCGCGCCAGCTCGACTTCACGGAGGTCGTCGTCGGCGCGCAGGCTCAGGTCCAGCTTCTGGCCCCCAGGCACGCTGTACAGGGTGAAACGATAGGTGGTGTTGCCGCCGCGGGCGGTCGGCACGCTCTTCTCGACGTCGCGCACCTGCCAGGTGCGGCCCTCGTGTTCGACGACGTTGCCGCGCTTGATCTCGTTGGCTCTCATGGTGGAAAAACCCTGGGACGGAGGGGATTACTTCGGGGCGAGGCGGACGGCACCGTCAAGACGGATGGTTTCGCCATTGAGGTAGCGGTTGCCGAGGATAAAGGCGACCGTATCGGCGAATTCCTCGGGCCGGCCCAGGCGGGAAGGGAAGGGAATGGAGGCGCCCAGCGATTCCTGCACCTGCGGCGGCATGCCATCGACCATGGGTGTCCAGAAGATGCCCGGTGCGATGGTCATCACGCGGATGCCGAAGCGGGCCAGCTCGCGCGCCATCGGCAAGGTCATGCCGACCACGCCACCCTTGGACGCCGAATAGGCGGCCTGGCCGATCTGGCCATCGAAGGCGGCCACGGAAGCGGTGTTGACGATCACGCCGCGTTCGCCGTCGTCGCCCGCCTCGTTGTGCTGCATCAGGTTGGCCGCGGCCTTGGCGACATTGAAGCTGCCGACCAGGTTCACGCCGATGGTACGGGCGAAGGTGTCGAGCGGCATGGGCGCCTCCTTGCCGAGGACGCGACCGGCACCGAGGATGCCGGCACAGTTGATCACCGCGTTCAGTCCGCCCATCGCCGACTGCGCCTGCGCGATGATGTCGATGATGCCGCTCTCGCTGGTGACGTCGGCCTGGAAGAAACGGGCGTTTGCGCCCAGTTCGGCGGCGGCGGTTGCCCCCTTATCGGCCTGGACATCGAGCAGGCTGACCTGCGCGCCCTGGGCGACGAGATGGCGGGCGACGGCATGGCCGAGGCCGGAGGCGCCGCCGGTGATGACGGCCTTGACGGTGTTCAGGTGCATGGTCGATTCCGCTGGGCAACAGGGCCGGCATTGTAACCGCCCCCTGACCTCACGCGGTCGCGACGCTCAGCGCTGCCAGTTCCACTGCACGCCGGCGAGCCAGGTCCGGCCGGGTCCGGGCTCGTAGAAACGGCCATTGCCCTCGTTGACGATCACCGAGCCGACATAGGCGCGATCGAAGGCGTTGTCCAGGCGCAGGAAGGCGCGCAGCGAGCCGCGCTGCTGTTCCCAGCTGCGGGCGACTTCCAGGTTGACGAGACCATAGCCCGGCGCAGATTCGCGGGTGGTGTCGCCGACTGGTACGTCGCCCATGGCCACGCCTTCGGCAGCGAGCTGCCAGGGGCCGCCCTGCCAGGCCAGGCGGGCGTAGGCCTGTTGCCGGGCAATGCCGGGTATTCGGGTGCCGGCGGCCACGGCTGTTGCCGGCTGCGTGCAGCCGGCTCCGGTGCAGGCCAGGAAGTCGTCGCGGAAGGTGGCGTCGATCCAGGTGGCGGCAACCCGCAGGTCCCAGTCCGGTCCCAGCGTTTGCGTCCACGTCGCTTCCGCACCCTCGCGGCGTGCGCGCCCGACATTGCTGAAACTGCTGCGGCCGCCGACATTTCGGGCGACGGCGAGTTCGTCATCGGTGTCGGCGCGGAACAGGGCGGCTTCGAGCATGCCGCCTTGCGGTGCCCGCCATTTCAGCCCGGCTTCCAGGTTTCGGCTGACCGCCGGGCGCAGGTCGAAGGCGAGGCCGGCGCCGCCGTCAGCGCGGTAGGACAGTTCGTTGAAGGTCGGCGTTTCGAAGCCGCTGCCCGCCGATGCATACACGCGCAGCGCATCGACCGGCGCGAACACCAGGCCGGCGACCGGTGTGTTGCGCGTGTAGTGGATGCTTCCGGAATCATCGGGGTTGCCGTTTTCGACATAGCGGTCGTCGGAGCGGAAGCGCACGGTACTTCGACGTGCGCCGACCAGCACCGACCACCGCTCGCCCGCCTGCCACCACAGCTGCGCGAACTGATCGCTGTTGCCGGCGCGGTTGCGTTCATCGCGGCGCAGTGCGCCACGCACGCCCAGCGTCTCGCCGACGAAGTTCTCGAAGCCTCGGCGATGCTGGTCCTGGCGCTCGACGCTGGCGCCGACCGTGAATTCCGCGCGCCGTCCGGCCAGTTCGCCGAGCCAGCTCCAGCGCAGATCGGCACCACCGTAGCGGTTGTCGAGATCGATCACGCCGCCGGCGCTCAGTGGATTCATCTGCGCCGCAGCGGGCACGGACAGGTACTGGATCACGCTGCGGTCGCCGGCATGGACGCGTACATGCACCGTACCGGCAGCGCTGACCGGATGTGCATAACGGACGCCGCCCTGCGATTGCCGCACGGACTTGCGGGTATTGAAGGTGGTCGCCACCGCCGTGGCCTGTCGTGGGTCGTCGCGGACCTGCTGGGCGGTCAGGCCGAGCGGATCCTGGGCCTCCGGCAGGTCCAGATGGTTGAGGATCACGTCGAGGCGGCGCCCATGTTCGAACAACCGGTGCAGGCGCATGTTGAACGCGTCGCGACGTGCGGCGCTGTGATCGCGATAGCCGTGGGTGTCGAAGCGCGCCAGGGCGATGTTGTAGCCGCCTCGTGCATCTCCGCCCAGCAGGTTGGCCGAAACGGTCCGGCTGTCGTCGGCGCCGAGCGCGGCGCGAAAGCGCCACGGATCTCCGGCTTGACCCTCGGCACTGAACAACTGCACCACGCCGCCAGACGAATTGCCGTACAGCGCGGAGAACGGTCCGCGCATCACTTCGATGCGTTCGGCGCCGGCCAGCGCGAAATGCGAGAGCTGACCCTGGCCATCGGGCATCGACGCCGGAATGCCATCGGCGTACAGACGGATTCCACGGACGCCGAAAGTGGCCCGGGCACCGAAGCCGCGAATCGACAGCTGCGTATCCTGGGCATGGTTCTGGCGGTCTCGCGCCACCAGTCCGGCGATACCGGCCAAGGCTTCGGAGACGATCGCCTGAGTCCGGCTGCTGTCGCCGACGTGGATCGTGTCGAGCGATGCCGGTGTTTCGAAGGCCGGTACGTTGCGCAGTCCGGTGCTGTCGACAATCACGGTATCGAGTCGCCGGGCGCTGGTCGAGTCGACGACCTCGGCGTCGACCTCCGCGGCCGTCATGCCGGTTCGGGTGACCGACAGGGCGACAGCGAACACCAGTGTCACGCGCGTTTGCCCGTTCATTCCAGCTCCAGCAAGGTCTTCACGTGCGCGGCAAGTGCGTCGCGCAGGCCGGCAGAATCGAACAGGACGTGGAGCCTGTCCCGGATTCGTCGCGACAGTCCGTCCCGGTAATCCCGATCGGTCGCGACCGCCATCGCGCGTGCCACCAGGTCGGCCGGCGTCTGCACGATCAGTTCTTCGAGTCCGATCCGGCGCAGCATGGCCATGGACTGCCGCGCGCGCATGGTTTGCCCCGGGCGCGTGACAACGGGAAGCCCGGCATGCAGCGCATCCAGGCTGGTATTGCCGCCGGACCAGTACAGGCTGTCGACCATGACATCGCAGGCCTGGTTGACCTGCAGGAAGCGGTCACGTCCGAGCATGGGCAGCATCAGCAGTTGCCGTTCCGGATCGGCGCCCGCCGCGCGCATCGCCTTCGTCAGCCGGGCCATGAAGGGCGCGCGCATCGCGTCGCCTTCGCCTTCGAACATCACCAGCACGGCTTCGCGGTCAGCGCCGGCGATCGCGGCATACACGGCATCGTTGTCGGGATGCAGCTTGAACAGCGAATGCGGCAACAGGTAGAGGTGGGCATCCTCCGGCAGGCCCAGTGCCGACCGCGACAGTGCCACCGGCTGCGGCGGAACGCGATAGGCGGTACCGAGCCCGGGCAACAGCAGCAGCCGCTCGCGATAGTGAGTGGTCGCGGCGTCGGGCTCCATGTCGGCGCAGGAAAAATAGCCGTCGATGGTCGGCAGGCCCGAGGTGACCGGATGGCCCCAGGCACAGGCCTGTCGCGGCGCCAGGCGCAACGCCGCGACGGGAAGCAGGCGCGCATCCATGCCCAGCTCCGGGTAGATCAGCAGGTCGCACTCCGCATGCACCAGCGCTGCCGCCAGTTCGTCGGCGCCGCCCTCGATGCGATGCAGGACGGCGGGTGCCTGCCCGATCTGCGCAGTCATCGCGTCGAAATGCGGTCCGAGCTGGAAGACATGGACCTCGAACCCGAGCTCAGCCAGGATCCGCGGCCAGCTCCCGAAGTAGGCGCCGGCCGTACATTCGCGGAAGCACGACGACACCATGCCGATGCGCGCCCGATGGCGTCGTTCGGCGTGTCGGTCGGCGTGTTGGTCGGCAAGAACGCCCGGTACGGGTGTCCGGGCCATGCCTGCGGCGAGCTTCGACAGCAGGTCGCCGTAGGACGATTGCAGCGCGCAGTCGTCGCCGCCGTGGTAGGCGAGATAGAAATTGCTCCAGACCAGCTGCGACAGGCCGGGTTCGCAGGCGCGCACTCGCGCTTCGTCAAGGAGCCCGTGCAGGGATTCAAGTCCCAGCCTGAAGGCGTCGCGCGCGATCGCGACCTGCGACGAGTCGTCGACGATGGCCGGCAGCGCCAGGTGTGCAGCGATCAGGTCACGCAGCCCCGGCACCGCGGCGCCATCGCCGCGCAATCGCGCGGCATGCCGATACAGCCTGCGCGCCGCGTCGGCATCGCCGGCGTGTGCAAAGGACTCTGCGAGCCGGGCGAGGGGTGTCGCCAGCTGTGGATCGTTGCCGTCGAGCAGGGCTTCCGCTTCACGCGCTGCAGCCGCGCAGTCTCCGCTGATCACCAGCACTTCGACCCGCCGGATGCGCAGCGCTTCCGGCAGGTCGGCGTGTGATCGCGCGTCATCCAGCACGTCGCGTGCCTCCTTGATCCGTCCGGCGAGCGCCAGCGCCGCTGCCAGCTCGACGGCGACTTCGACGTCGTCGGGTGCCAGATCCCTCAGCCTCTGCCACAGCGGCAGCGCCAGTCGAGGCTGGCGCGAAGCCATGTAGCCCAGCGCGAGGTTGAACAGGGCCTCGCGATTGTCGGGCCAGTGCTCGATCGCCTGGACGAAGGCGCGCTCCGCCTCATCCGCGCGTTGACGACGACGGGCATCGCTGCCGAGCCGGTTGAGCGCTTGTGAAAGCACGCGGCGCAGCGTGGTCTGCGTCGGCTGCAGGACGACGAGTCGCTGCAGCGACTGCACGGCGGTGTCGAGTCGACCGGTCAGCAAGGCGGCATTCGCCTGCAATCCCAATGCGGCGGCATGATCGGGTTGCGATGCCAGAACGGGGGCGAGCAGGCGCAGCGCGTCGTCAGGCTCGCCACGCTGCAGCGACGCGGCAGCCCGGGCAATGGGATCGAGCTTGTTCACGGCGTCCAGTCTAATGGCGCACCACGAAGCACCGATCAGTTTCCGTTCATCGCCCGGCCAGCGCGCCGCCTGCGATGGCGCCACGCACGGAGATTGCGCACCAGCACGCCGATGGCCATCACCAGGGGTCCGATGACGAACCAGGAACTCACCAGCAGCATGCCATCACGCTCGATCAGCGCGATCGCCATGGCCAGCAGGATCAGGCCGAAGATGTAGTTGGTGAACGGGATCGGCAGCGACAGCAGGAGGCCATAGAGGATCAGCATCAATCCGGTGGCGCGGTTCCCGGCATTGTCGAACAGCCACAGCATGCGCGGCCTGCAGAAGCGCTCCATGACACGCAAGGGCCGACCCATGCGCCGCGTGAAGGTTTCGATCGACGATTTGGCCAGGGTCTTCCGGCGCGCGAACGCGGGCACCCACGGATGGCGCAGGCCGATGAGCATCTGCGCACCGAGTATCGCGATCAGCGGCCCGGTGACGCCGGCCACGCCGGGAATCGGGATGAACGCGGGCAGGGACAGGAACAGCAGGATGAAACCGAATCCCCGACGGTTGAAACGGTCGACCAGTTCGCCCAGCGTGATGCGGTCGCCGTCGATCGCGTCCAGCATCTGCCGGATCATCTCGGTGGTTCGGACGGTGTGCACGGCCTCTGTCATGGCGCTCCGGCGGTCAGTGCAGTGCGTGTGCGGCGGCAGGGCCGGGCAGCGGCTCGATCAGCAGCTTGTCGATGCGGGCGCCGTCGAGATCGACGACTTCGAATCGCCAGTCGCGCCAGTCGAAGGCTTCGCCCACGGCCGGGATGCGGTCGAAATGCGCGATCAGCATGCCGGCGGCGCTATGAAAGTCATGCTCTTCCTCGCCGGGCAGCGCTGCGACGCCAAGCAGTTCGCGCAGGTCGTCGGTCGCGAGTCGGCCGTCGACCAGCCAGCCGCCGTGTTCGCGTTCGACAATGGGTGATTCGTTGTCGCCGTCGCCGGTTTCGGCGCTGCTGGCCCGGTTTCCGACGATGGCGTCGAGCACATCGTTGCTGGTGACCAGACCCTGCAGGTCGCCGTACTCGTCTACGACCAGCGCGAAGGCGAGGTCATGTTCGCGGAACTGTTCGAGGGCACGCAACACGGGCGTCGTTTCCGGCAGGTACAGCGGTGGTCGCAGGTGTGCCAGCCACTGGCCATTGCCGAGGTCCGGCAGTTCGACCATGCGCTTGCTCTCGAAGATACCGAGGATGCGGTCATCGCCGCCTCGGCGCACCGGAAAGCGCGAATGCGGGACCGTCCGCATGACCGCAAGGTTCTCGTCGGGCGTCGCATCGGCGTCGAGCCATAGAATGTCGGTACGTGGCGTCATCAGACTCTCGATATCGCGATCGCCCAGGCGCAGGACGCGGTTGACCATGTTGCGTTCATCGGTATCGATGACGCCCTGTTCGGCGCCTTCGGCGACCAGCAGGCGGATCTCGTCCTCGGTCACGGTCTGCGCCGGTCCTTCGCGCACGCCGAGGAGTCGCAGCACCGCTCGCGTGGAGAATGCCAGTACGGCGATGAATGGCCGGGTTACGGCGGCGATCACGCGCATCGGCGGGGCGACGCGGCTGGCGATCTGTTCCGGTTGCGTCAGCGCCAGCCGTTTCGGCACCAGTTCGCCCAGCACCAGTGTGGTGAAGGTGATGGCGGTGACGCTGAGTCCGATCGCAACCGGGTGCGCGTAAGGGGCGAGGCCGGGGAACACCGCCAGCCACCCGGCGACGTCGTCGGCGATGGCGATGCCACCCAGCGCGCCGGTCAGCACACCGACCAGCGTGATGCCGATCTGGACCGCCGACAGGAAGCGCTCGGGCCGCTCCACCAGCTGCAGCGCCATGCGTGCGCCCCGACTCGTCTGCGCCATCTGCCGGAGCCTGGCCGGGCGCGAGGTGACAACGGCCATCTCCGACATCGCGAAGAAGCCATTGAGCAGGATGAGCGCGAGGATGATGACGAGGTCGATCGTCATGGCAGGGCGAAAACCCCGGGGCGGCGGATGTCGGACGCGGTCAACGGGTGACTGCGGCGGTCAATGCAGGCCGCCTGTGTGCGGACCGACGCGCAGGTGCGATCGCCGTCGTGCGAGCCTGGTGACACGGCTGCGGCGCGAGTGATTGTCATCGATCGGGCGATCCACACGGCCCGAACGGTAGCAGAGGCGAAGCGGCCCGACATGGGTCGATGGTTGGCTGTGCTTCGCGGCGTGGGCCGGCTGCCATCGTGCCTTTGCATTGCGGCCGACATCGAATCGCGAGAGGGGCCGGCGATGCTTCAGCAAGGAGAATCGGGCGGACCCGCGTCGGGGCAACGGCGCTGCCGCCGCTGCCCCTTCAGGCTCGACGCGATCAGCGCATCTGGCTGGCGACGAAGTCCCAGTTCACCAGGTTCCAGAACGCCTCGACATACTTCGGACGGGCGTTGCGGTAGTCGACGTAGTAGGCGTGTTCCCAGACGTCGCAGGTCAGCAGCGGCGTGTCGGTGCCGGTCAGCGGGGTGGCGGCGTTGCTGGTCGATACCAGCGCCAGCTGGCCGTCCGGGCGCTGCACCAGCCAGGCCCAGCCGGAGCCGAACGTGGTCAGCGCGGTCTGGGTGAACTGTTCCTTGAATTGCTCGAAGCTGCCGAATGCGGCATCGATGGCCTCGGCCAGCTTGCCGGTCGGCGCACCACCGCCGTTCGGCGACAGGCAGTTCCAGTAGAACGTGTGGTTCCAGACCTGGGCGCTGTTGTTGAAGACGCCACCGCTGGACTTGCGGATGATCTCTTCCAGCGACAGGTTCTCGAATTCGGTGCCGGCGATCTGCTTGTTCAGGTTGTCCACGTAGGCCTGGTGATGCTTGCCGTAGTGGTAATCCAGGGTTTCCTGCGAAATGTGCGGCTGCAGGGCGTCGCGCGGGTAGGGAAGCGGGGGCAGTTCAATGGCCATCGTCGTATCCTCGTGTGCTGGCGTGGGCGGGCAGGGTGGCAGGACCCGCGAGTCTAGCAAATGGACCCGGATCGCCGATGACCGCCACGCGTGGCAGCCATTGCAAAGCGCCTGCCGGGCCCCCATAGTGGCCGACTGACTCTCTTCCGTTTCCCGAGGCATTCCTCCATGGACGTCACCGAGCGCATCCAGCAGGCCATCAATTCGCAGCCCATCGTGCTGTTCATGAAGGGCACGCCGCAGTTCCCCATGTGCGGGTTCTCCAGTCGCACCGTGCAGGCCCTGCAGGCAGTGGGGGCGCAGTTCGCTTCGGTGAACGTGCTGGAAGACCCGGAAATCCGCGCCGGCCTGCCGCGCATTTCGAACTGGCCGACGTTTCCGCAGCTGTTCATCAACGGTGAACTGATCGGCGGTTGCGACATCACCATCGAGCTGTACGAGAAGGGCGAGCTGCAGCAGCTCGTGTCTGAAGTCTCCCGCGCCTGATCCCATGGCCCTGCCCGTAGCGTCCTGCCCGGCCGATTGGCCGTCGGCAGCCCCCGACCTGTCCGGCCGCGTGGTCGTCGTGGTCGGCGCCAACGGCGGACTCGGGCAGGCGGTCGCCCGCACGGCCGCCGCCGCCGGTGCCGAAGTGGTGCTGGTCGGGCGCAAGGTCGTGGCGCTGGAGCGCGTCTACGATGACATCGAGGCGGCGGGCGGCACGGCCGCGCTCTATCCGCTCAACCTGGGCGGCGCCAACCCGGACGACTATGCCGACCTCGCTGCCTGCGTGGTCGAGCAGTGCGGTGGCATCGACGCCCTGGTGTTCGCGTCGGCCCATCTGCGCGGTCTGTGCGGTGTCGAACGCACGCCTGCGGACGACTGGCTTGCTGCCCTGCACATCAACCTGAGCGCACCGTTCCTGATGACCCAGGCCTGCCTGCCCCATCTGCAGGCGCGGCCCGATGCGTCCGTGGTGTTTGCCGTCAATGGTCCAGAGGGCACGGCGGGCGCCTACTGGGGTGGCTACGGTGTGGCGCAGGCCGGCCTGGCGCAGTTCGCGGCGGTCCTTCATGACGAGACCGAGAACGGCCCCGTCCGCGTCCACGCCATCGACCCCGGCCCGATGCGCACCCCGCTGCGGCAGCGAGTGTGGTTCTCCGAGGATCCGGCCAGCATCCCGACGCCGGACCGCGCCGCGCAGGTCATCACGGCGCTGCTTGGAAGGGAAGGCGGTCTGCACCGCGGGCAGTTGCTGCGCCTGTAACCGGTGCCGCGGAGGCGCTAGAGTCCGACGATGGAAGTGCTCTCGGCTGCCGTCCTGCTTTTCCTGATCATGGATCCGCTCGGGAACATTCCGGTGTTCCTGGGCCTGCTGCGGCCGCTTCCTCCGCGTCGCCGCCTGTTCGTCCTGGCGCGCGAACTGCTCATCGCCCTGGCCATTCTGTTCGTGGTGCTGTTCGCCGGCCACTGGGTGCTGGCGGGTCTGCACCTGCGCCAGGAGTCGATCAGCATTGCCGGTGGCATCGTGCTGTTCCTGATCGGCGTGAAGATGATCTTCCCGACCGCCGAAGGGCTGTTCGGCGAGATTCCCGATGGCGAGCCGCTGATCGTGCCGATGGCGGTACCGCTGATCGCCGGTCCGTCGACGATGGCGGCGCTGTTGCTGCTCGCGAACCAGAACCCCGAGCGCACCGCCGACTGGAGCCTCGCGCTGATCCTCGCATGGGGAGGTACCGCGGCCATCCTGTTCTCGGCGACCTGGCTCTACCGCCTGCTTGGCGCGCGCGCCTTGAGCGCGCTGGAACGCCTGATGGGCATGCTGCTGGTCGCGCTGTCGGTGCAGATGGTGCTCGATGGCGTCGCCGTCTATCTGCGTAGCGCACTGGCGGGCGGTTGATGCGCCTGCTGCTGCTGGCGATCGGGCAGAAGATGCCCGCCTGGGTGGAAACCGGCTACCGCGAATACGCGCGGCGTTTTCCTCCGCATCTGAAGCTTGAACTCGTCGAACGTCCGGCGTCGCCCTGGGCTTCGCGCGGCGACGTCGCGCGCGGCCAGCGCGAGGAGGCCGAGAGTCTGCGCGCGGCGATCCCGCGCGATGCCCGCGTGTTCGCCCTCGATGAACGCGGCAGCGCCTGGACGACCCGCCAGCTGGCCGACCGTCTCGAACAGTGGCAGCTCGATGGTCGCGATATCGCGCTGCTGGTCGGTGGCCCCGACGGTCTGGACGCCGAGCTTCGCGCCAGTGCCGAACAGCGCTGGTCACTGTCGCCGCTGACGCTGCCGCATCCACTGGTGCGCATCGTCGTCGCCGAGCAGCTCTATCGCGCACAGACCTTGCTGACGGGACATCCCTACCACCGCGATTGAAAACAGGCCCGGTGCGCGTCGACCTCCACCAGGCATCCGCGGCCGATGCTCGAGGAGGCGAAAGCCGGGGGAAGCCCGTCGCGGGCGAACCTGTGCAGGCAATGCGTGAGTGCGGTTGATCCACTCGCCGGTTCACCGGCAAGAAAGATCAAGCGGCGACGGGACCGGGTCTGCCTCCGGTTATGATTCGCCGCCCGGCATTCCTGCAAACCCGATGCTCTTCCTCGCCTCGAAATCGCCGCGTCGCCGCCAGTTGCTGGAGCAGCTCGGCGTCGATTTTGCGCTGATTGATGTCGATATCCCCGAGGTGCCGGCGCCGGGTGAATCGCCGGTCGCGTACGTGGAGCGCCTGGCGCGCGAAAAGGCCGCAGCGGGTCGTGAGGGGTTGCCCGTCGGCGCCGGCGCCGAGGGCTGGGTGCTGGGCTCCGACACCGAGGTCGTGCTGGACGGAGAAATATTCGGCAAGCCGGCGGATGACGACGATGCCATCGCGATGCTGCGCCGCCTGGCCGGACGTGAACATGAGGTGTTGACCGGCGTCTGCCTTGCCGGGCCGCCGCGCTCGGGGCCGGCCCGGGCGCTGGTCTGTACGACGAAGGTCCGGTTCGCGGCGCTGGACGATGCGACGATCCGCGCCTATGTGGCGACCGGCGAGCCCTTCGGCAAGGCCGGTGCCTACGCGATCCAGGGCCGGGCCGCCGCCTTCACCCGCCATCTGGACGGCAGCTATTCCGGGGTCATGGGACTGCCCCTGTTCGAGACGGCCCGACTGCTCCGGGAGGCGGGATTCGCGGTCTGACCGCATTTTTCGGGCACAATCGGCCGGAGGAACAAGGGATTGCGCCGGTGTCTGAAGAATTGTTGATCAACGTCACGCCCCGCGAAACACGCGTGGCGCTGGTCGAAAACGGCATGCTGCAGGAAGTGCATGTCGAGCGTGCCGCGCGCCGGGGCTGGTACGGCAACATCTACAAGGGCCGCATCGTCCGGGTGCTGCCCGGCATGCAGGCGGCGTTCGTGGAGATCGGCCTTGAACGCACGGCGTTCCTGCACGCGTCGGACATCGTCCGCGCGGCGCCGGTGGAAGTGCTGACCGACGACGCGGTTGCGAACACGCCGCCGCAGGTGCCACCGATCACCGAGCTGGTGCGGGAAGGCCAGGAGCTGGTGGTCCAGGTCATCAAGGATCCGATCGGGAGCAAGGGCGCCCGCCTGACGACGCAGATCTCCATTCCTTCGCGCTACCTGGTGCTGCTGCCGCGCAGCCGCACGCTGGGCGTGTCGGCGCGCATCGAGGGAGAAGAGGAGCGCGTGCGCCTGAAATCCATCGTCCAGACTTTCAGCGAGCGCAACGGCTGCGGTTACATCGTGCGCACCAACGCCGAAGGGCAGACCTCCGAGGCGCTGGCCGAGGATGTCGATTATCTCGACAAGGCCTGGTCCCAGGTGCAGGCGAGGGCGCCGTCGACGAAGGTGGGCGGCTGTCTCTACGAGGACCTGTCCCTGCCGCTGCGCGCGGTACGCGACCTCATGCGCGCCAATATCGAGAAGGTCCGCATCGACTCGCGCGAAACCTGGGATCGCACCATCGCCTTCGCACAGACCTTCATGCCCGACCAGATCGACCGCATCGAACATTACCCGGGCGAGCGGCCGTTGTTCGATCTCTATGGCGTCGAGGACGAGATCCAGAAGGCGCTGACCAAGGAAGTGCCGCTGAAGTCCGGCGGCTACCTGGTCATCGACCAGACCGAGGCGATGACCACCATCGACGTCAATACCGGGGGTTACCTCGGCCATCGCAACCTCGAGGAAACCGTCTACCGCACCAATCTCGAGGCGGCGCAGACGGTGGCGCGGCAACTGCGCCTGCGCAATCTCGGCGGCATCATCATCATCGACTTCATCGACATGGAAGACGATGAGCACAAGCGCCAGGTGTTGCGCACGCTGGAGAAGTTCCTCGCCCGCGACAACGCCAAGGCGACCGTCTACGCGATGAGCCCGCTGGGGCTGGTCGAAATGACCCGCAAGCGCACCACCGAGAGCCTGGCGCGGCAGCTCACCGAGTCCTGCCCCGAATGCGCCGGCCGCGGCGTCATCAAGACCGCCGAAACCGTGTGCTACGAGATTTTCCGCGAGATCACCCGGGCCGTGCGCCAGTTCGAGGCGCGCACGCTGCTGGTGCTGGCCTCGCCCAAGGTCGTCACCCGCATCACCGAGGAGGAGTCCGCAGCGGTCGTCGAGCTCGAGGAATTCCTCGGCAAGAGCATCCGCTTCCAGGCCGAGGAGCAATACGGTCAGGAACAGTACGATGTGGTTCTGCTCTGATGGCGCAATGGAAACGGCCCCCGGCCTGGCGGTGATGTGAAGATCTGGCGTCGAAGACTGCAGCGCTGGCTGTTCTGGTCGGTTTCGGGTGCGTTGATCGTGGCCGCGGTACTGGTCGGCGTGATCCAGCTGGCATTGCCGTGGTGGGCCTCCGATCCGGATCGCGTGGCGCGGCTGCTGTCGTCGCGGCTGGGCTCGCCCGTGCGCATCGAATCGACCGAGCCGGGCTGGAGCAGGCGTGGTCCGGTCATCGCCTTGCACGGCGTGCGTCTGGGCGACGGCGACTCGGCGCTGCGCATCGGCCGCGCCGCCTGGGCGGTGGATTTCGCCGGCCTGCTGCTGCCCGGACGGGTGTTCAACGAATTCCGCGTCCAGGGCCTCGACGTGACCTTGTCACGCAAGGACGATGGCCGCTGGGAAGTGCTCGGTCTGCCGGAACTGCTGCGCGGCGACAGCCGTCGCTCACTGAGCGAGATCCTGCAGGCGCTGCCGGCCTTCGCCGTCCGCGACAGCCACCTGCAGGTGCGCTACGACCAGGAACGGCCGCCGCTGCGGGTGCAGCTGGCGGAATTGCGCTGGATCGGTGGCGATGAAGGCGATCATTGGCGGGGTCGCATCCGTCCGTTCGGCTCCCGTGAGGACGCCCACGACATCGAACTCGCGCTGGACCTGGCGCAGGGACGCGGCAACGCCTACCTGCGTGCCGACAGCGTGCGGCTGTCGCACTGGCTGGACGATAGCGTGCCGCTGCCGGCCCGCCCCGCCGAGGGCCGGCTCGATCTGGAAGCCTGGATCACCTTCGACGACCGCGGCGTCCACGATGCGCAGGCCGAACTCGCCGTCTCGACATCGGTCTGGCAACGCGACGCCGGGCCGTCGACCGACGAAAGTGGCCAGGAGGCACCGTCCGCCGCGACGATCGCGCCGGTCACCTTGCCCGCGCTGGCGATGGGCATGCGCTGGCAGCGCCAGGGCGACCGCAGCCGGCTGCTCATTGACGACCTGCGCGTCGATGACCAGGCGATGGGGCGCATTGTCGCCGCGGCGGCCGACCGGCGACTGCGACTGCGGGCGACCGGACTGGCGCTGGCGCCCTTGCGCGGCTTCGCCGAACTGGCGGCAGCCAGGGCACCAGCGGCACGGCAAGCCTTGCAGATCGGTCAGCCCGCGGCAGCGATCGACGTGCTCGATGTGGAATTTTCGGACGGTCAGCTGCGCCAGTACGCACTGCGCGCAACCGGGCTGCATGCGATGGCGGCGCCGGGACAGCCCGGCGTCAGCGGCCTTGACCTCGTCCTCGTCGGCGATGGCAGCGGTCTTGTCGCCTGGCCACAGGCGCAAGGCCTGGTGGTCGAGTATCCGGGCGTCCTGGCGGCGCCCATCCGCATGGACGTCGGTCCCGGCGCGATCAGCGGCTGGAACGATGGCGAGGGCTGGCACTTCCACGCCGACCAGTTGCCGGTCCAGGGCGATGGATTCCAGGTGCAGCTGGCGGGCGGCGTGAGCCTTCCGCCAGAGGGACCCATGCAGATGGATTTTGGCGCCCGCGTCGGACGCACCGAGATCGAGGCCCTGAAGGCGTTCTGGCCGCTCAATCGCATCCCCAATACGGCGCGCTGGTTGAACCGGTCCCTGCGTGGCGGTCATATCGTCGAGGGCGCCGCCTGGCTGCGAGGCCCGGTGGGGCGGTTCCCGTTCCCGGCCGGCAGCGGCCACTTCGAGGCGACCGCCAGCGTCGCCGGGGCGGGACTCGATTACCACAGCGAATGGCCTTCACTGCGCGACATCGACGCCGACCTGGTCTTCGAGAACATGAGCCTCACCGCCCAGTCGCGGCGCGCGAGGATGGTCGATGTGCGCATCGACCAGGCGAAGATCCGCGTGGAAAACCTCAAGCAGCCGATCATGCAGGGGCAGGGCGCCGGCCACGGCGATGGTGCCGCCCTGCTCGCCTTGTTGCGCAAGACGCCGGTGGAAAAGCGCTGGGGCGAACACCTCGGCGGCATGAGCCTGCAAGGGCCGACACGCGCGTTGGTGGAGATGCGCGTGCCGCTGAAACCGGAGCTCGGCAATGCCTCCGTGGATGGCCGCGTGGTGTTCGCTGGCGCGCATTTCCGCGACAGCCAGCGGCAGCTGGATTTCGATGGGGTCGAAGGCGAACTGCACTTCACCCGCCACGGCGTTTCGGTTTCCGATCTCGCTGTCGAACTGGCGGGCGAGCCGGCCGTGCTCGACCTGCGCCTGGGTGACGATGTCAGCGATGCGCGGCACACCCTGGAAGGCCAGCTTCGCGGGCGACTGCCGGCATCGGCGCTGTTCGGCGACATCGCCTACGTGGCGCCGATGGTTGCACGCATGGTGGGCCGGGCCGACTGGCGCGTGCGCGTCGAGGTGCCGCGGGGTGAGCCTGAAGGCGACGCAGCGGGCGCACGCATACGCGTGGACAGCGACCTGCGGGGCATCGCCCTCGATCTGCCGGCGCCGCTGGCCAAGAGTCGGAGCAGCGTGCTGCCGCTGATGGTGGAGACGCGACTGGCGCCGGAAGGGAAGACGCGGCCGCTGGAACTGCGCATTGGCAGCCTGGTGCACATGAAGGCGAGGCTGCCGGGTGCCGGGCTCGGCTTCGCCGGTGCTGTCGCCCTCGGCGGGGCGACGCCGGAACAGATTCCGCGAATCGGATTGAGCATCAGCGGACAGGTGCCGGCCTTCGACCTCACCGGCTGGCTGGACCTGGCGGGGCGCGACGACGAATCCACGACGACCTGGCCACCGATCATGATGCGTGCCGGTGAACTCGGCGTCTTCGGGCGCACGTTCCGCGATGTCGACCTGCAGATGCTGCCCGCCGACGGCACGGTGAAGGTGCAGTTGCGCGGTCCCGACATCGAAGGCGAAGTGGTCTGGCCCAAGGCCAGCGAGGGTCGCGTCGTGCGCGGACGATTCAGTCGAGTGCACGTGCCGGACGCCAGCAGCGCGACGCTGGGCGGTGACCTTGATCCGGCGGCGATGCCGGCGCTGGATGTCCAGGCCGAGGATGTACGTATCGGCAACAAGCACCTCGGCCGCACCGAGCTGGTCGCGAACGTGGTCGACGGCCGCTTCCGCGTCGAGCGTTTCCAGGCGCGCAATCCCGCCTTCGAACTGGATGCCAGTGGCGTATGGGGGCGTGTCGACAGCGCTGACGTTTCCGAGTTCGACATCGCGCTGCGGGCGCCGGACCTTGGACGCATGCTGGAAAGTTTCGGTTTCGCCCGGCTCATCGAAGGGGGGCGCACCGACAGTTCGATCCGCGGCAGGTGGGCCGGTTCACCCGCCGCATTCGCGCTGGAGAACATCGAGGGCGTGCTGACGCTCAAGGTCGGCTCCGGTCGCATCACCGACATCGATCCCGGTGTCGGTCGCCTGTTCGGCCTGCTCAACCTGCGCGAGATCCCGCGCCGGCTGGTGCTGGATTTCCGCGACATCTTCAGCCAGGGCATGCGCTTCAGTTCCATCGAAGGCAGTTTCCAGCTCGACGTCGGCGAGGCCTACACCGACAACGTGCTGCTGAAGTCGCCCTCCGCCGACATCCTGGTCACCGGCCGGACGGGCTTGATCCTGCGCGACTACGACCAGACATTGGAAGTCACGCCGCGCGTCGGCGGCACACTGCCGGTGGTCGGCGTGATAGCCGGCGGTCCTGCCGGGGCGGCCGCAGGCCTGCTCATGCAGGGCCTGATGCGTGCCCACAAGGTCAGCCACATGGTCTATCGCGTCACCGGTCCCTGGGACGATCCCATCATCATCAAGCAGGAGCCGATCAGCGGCACCTCGCCTCGCCAACGCGCCCAGCGCGCCGACATGGAACCCGCGACATGAGCAATGAATTTCCCGCCCCCATCGAACTGGCCGAGCGCTCGCTCCTGGCCCCGACCGGATTGGGGCAGGGCGATCTCGAGCGCGTCATCGCCCAGGTGATGGGCCCGGGTGTCGATGCCGCCGACCTGTACTTCCAGCGCAGCCGCAGCGAGCAGTGGGTGCTCGAGGACGGCATCGTCAAGGACGGCACGCATGCCATCGAGCAGGGTGTCGGCATCCGCGCCATCAGTGGCGAGAAGACCGGCTTCGCCTATTCGGACGAGATCGTCCTGCCGGCATTGCTCGAAGCCGGCCGTGCCGCGCGCGCGATCGCCCGCGAGGGACAGTCGTCACCGGGACAGTCGCTGAGGATCGCCAGCGGGCGCAGCCTCTACGCGCCGGTCGATCCGCTCGACAGTCTCGACCATGCCGACAAGGTGAAGCTGCTGCGCGAGGTCGATGCCTTCACGCGATCGCTGGATCCGCGCGTTCAGCAGGTCATCGTCAGCCTCGCCGGCAGTGTCGAGACCGTTCTGGTCGCGGCCAGCGACGGCACCCTGGCCGGTGACGTCCGGCCGCTGGTCCGCTGCAATGTGCAGGTGATCGTCGAAGGCAACGGCCGCCGCGAGCAGGGCAGCGCCGGTGGCGGGGGCCGCCACGACTATGGGCGTTTCCTCGCCGAGGGACTGCCGTTCGCCTTCGCACGCGAAGCGGTGCGGCAGGCGCTGGTCAATCTCGAAGCCGTCGATGCGCCCGCCGGTGAAATGCCGGTCGTGCTCGGGCCGGGCTGGCCGGGCGTGCTGTTGCACGAAGCCGTCGGCCATGGTCTCGAGGGCGATTTCAACCGCAAGGGCACCAGCGCATTCGCCGGCCGCATGGGCCAGAAGGTGGCCTCGTCGCTGTGCACGATCGTCGATGACGGCACGCTTGGTGGTCGCCGCGGTTCGCTGAACATCGACGACGAAGGCGTGCCGACGCAGTGCACCACGCTCATCGAGAACGGCGTGCTGACCGGTTACATGCAGGACAAGCTCAACGCGCGCCTGATGGGAACGCGCCCGACCGGAAACGGTCGCCGCGAATCTTTCGCGCACCTGCCGATGCCGCGCATGACCAACACCTACATGCGCCCGGGCGAAAGCGAACCCGGTGACATCATCGCTTCGGTGAAGCGCGGCCTGTATGCCGTGAACTTCGGCGGCGGCCAGGTCGACATCACCTCCGGCAAGTTCGTGTTCTCGGCCTCGGAGGCCTACCTGATCGAGGAGGGCAAGGTGACCGCGCCGGTCAAGGGGGCCACGCTGATCGGCAACGGACCGGATGCGATGGGCCGGGTCAGCATGGTGGGCAACGACCTGAAGCTCGACGCCGGTGTCGGCGTCTGCGGCAAGGACGGCCAGAGTGTGCCGGTGGGCGTGGGCCAGCCGACCCTTCGCATCGATGCGATGACCGTCGGCGGTACGCAGACCTGAGTCGTCGGGCATTTCGCCCTTCGGCCTTCCGCCTGCGCTAAAGTGCAGCGCACGATCAGGATCGTTCCTGGCGGGGGAGGAATGGCGAACTTGGTGGCCGAACAGTCCGGTTCGAGGATGAGTGCGCGGCTCTGGGGTCTCGTCGCGCTGCTTCTCGGACTGGCGTGCAGCGCGCTGGTGGCGCACTGGCAGCATGGCAAGCTGGTCGAAGACCGGCACCTGCAGCTTGCGCGCATCGCCGCGCGCAGCGCCGAGACGCTCAACGGCGAGCTCGCCTTCGCCAGCCAGATGATCCGCTCGCTGCAGGCCGCGTTCCTTTCGGCCGACCGCGTGACTGCGCGCGAATTCGCCACGCTGCACCGCATCCTCGACAAGGATCACTACGTTCCGGCCTTGCGGCTGCTCGAATACGCCGTGCGACGTCCGACGCCGGAAGGCGGCGGTCGCTACATCACCGAAATGGTCGCGCCCGTCGCCGGCAACGACGCGCTGCTCGGCCTCGATGTGTCGGCACGTCCCAACGACCTTGAAGCGCTGCAGCGGTCGGCCAGCAGCGACCAGCCGGTGCTTTCGGCGCCGTTCCGCCATGGCGATCCGATCCGTGGCGAATGGCTCGCCGTCAGTTTCCGCTTGCCGGTCTTCACCCGTGGCGCTCCGCCGGCAACGCAAGGCGAGCGCCAGGACCGCCTGACCGGTTCGGTGGCCGCGATCTTCGATGTCTCGGCGCTGCTGAAGGTCGGGCTGCCGCCGGACGTGCTGGCCAACTTCAACGTCGACGTGCGCGACGTCCAGACCGGGACCATGCTGTTCCAGAGCGTCATCGCCGATCCCGGTACCCAGACGCCATGGGTCGACCTGGTCGAGGACGTCCGCTTCGGCGAGCGCACCTGGCGCCTGCACCTCAGCGCCATGCCGACCGGGTCGGAGCGCACCTCCGCCGCGGTGCTGACACTCGGCATCGGACTGCTCGCCAGCGTGATGATGGGGCTGGCGGTGTGGTCCCTGATCGGCATGCGCCAGCGCGCGCAGCGCCTCGCCAACAAGCTCGCGAGCCAGTACCAGGCCAGCGAGACGCGCTTCCGTGCCCTCAACGACCTGCTGCCGGTGGCGGTGGCACTGGTACGCGCCGATGACGGCCGCCTGGACTACGTCAACGATGCCGGCCGGGGACGGTTCGGTCAGCACCTGACGCCACTGCTGTCGACGCTGGACCAGCTCATCGACGATCCCGAGATGGTCCGCCAGGTCCGCGCCGTCGCCGAGACCGGACAACCGCTGATCGAGCAGACGATCCACTTCGGCCATGAGGGCGGCTTCTGGGCCAGCCTGTCGGTGACGCGCGTCGAGCTGGACGGAGAATACAAACTGCTGATGGTGGCCAGTGACGTCAGCGAGCTGCGCGAACTGACCGAACGTCTGCGCTTCCAGGCGACGCACGACGATCTCACCGGCCTGAGCAACCGTCGCGGCTTCGACACCGAACTGGATCGCGCCATTGCCGCGGTGGATGCCGGTGGCATTCCACGCGCGCTGCTCTATCTCGATCTCGACCAGTTCAAGGTTGTCAACGACAGCAGTGGCCATGCCGCCGGCGACGAGCTGCTGGTGCGCATCGCCGCCTGCCTGCGCGACCAGTTGGGTCCCAGCGATCGTCTTGCCCGCCTGGGTGGCGACGAGTTCGGCATCCTGCTCGCCGACGGCCGCGAGGCCAATGCGCGCGAAGTGGCGCAGCGCCTGTGCGAAGCGGTCGCCGCCAACATCCATCGTCTTGACCAGCGCAGCATCGCGGTCACCGCCAGCATCGGCCTGGTGGTGCTGGACGAGCCCGGCATGACGCGCGGCGATGCGCTGTCGATGGCGGATACCGCCTGCTTCCTCGCCAAGGAGCACGGTCGCAACCGCTATTACCTGTATGCCGAGACCGATGCCGAAAGTGCGCACCGGCGCAGCGAGATGGAATGGCCCGGCCGCATCCGCCAGGCGATGGCCGACGGGCGACTCAGCCTCGACTACCAGGAGATCCGTTCGCTGCGCAAGGAAGTGACCGGCGCCGGTGCGCGCGTGGAAGTGCTGCTTCGCATGCGCGATCCCTCCGGCACGATGATCTCGCCGGGCAACTTCATTCCCGCCGCCGAGCGCTTCGGCCTGATGCCGCTGCTCGACAAGTGGGTGGTCGACACCGCGCTGTCGAATTTCGACCGCCTGCATCCGGATGGTCCCAACCTGAGCAGCTGCTCGATCAACCTGTCCGGAGCCAGCGTCGATTCGGAGGGCTTCGCCGACGTCATCATCGCTTCCATCGAGCGCCATCGCGTCACGCCGGGCAAGCTCTGCTTCGAAATCACCGAGACGTCCGCGGTCGGCAACCTGCGCCGCGTGCAGACCTTCATGCGCCGCCTGCGCGCGATCGGCTGCCGCTTCGCGCTCGACGACTTCGGTGTCGGCATGGCCTCGTTCGGCTACCTGCGCCAGCTGCCGGTCGACATCATCAAGATCGACGGCAGTTTCATCCGCAAGATCGATACCGATCCGATGAGCCTGGCCATCGTGCGCGCCGTGGCGGAAATCGGCCACCATGCCGACCTGCGCGTCGTCGCCGAGTCCGTGGATTCGGCGGAGCTGCCGGCACGGCTGCGCATGCTCGGCATCGACTACGTGCAGGGTTTCGCGCTGCACCGGCCGGAGCCGGCGGTGTACTGCCGCGACCGCTTCCTGCCAGCGCCGACGCCCGGCGCCGCCGATTAGGGGTTCGGCGTCGATCCGAACAGGACGGCACGTTCCTCGTCGCTCAATGGACGCGAATAGGCCGGCTGGGACTCTGCATAGGCGCGCTGCGTTGCCGGTCGGGCATTGATGGCCTCGAACCAGCGGCGCAGGTTTGGAAAATCGCCAAGGTTCTGTCCGTGCGCCTGGTGCGGTGCGATCCAGGGATGGCAGGCCATGTCGGCGATCGAATAGTCGCCGGCGATGAATTCCCGGTCCGCCAGACGCCTGTCGAGCACGCCGTACAGGCGCGCGACTTCGCGCGTGTAGCGGTCGATGCCGTAGGCCACGGTTTCCGGTGCGTAGACGCGGAAATGGCCGGCCTGGCCCGCCATCGGTCCAAGGCCGCCCATCTGCCAGAACAGCCACTGCAGCACTTCGGCGCGGGCGTGCACGTCAGCAGGAATGAAGCGCGCTGTCTTCTCGGCCAGGTAAAGCAGGATCGCCCCGGACTCGAACAGGCTGACCACTTCGCCGCCACCGACGGGATCATGGTCGACGATCGCAGGGATGCGGTTGTTCGGAGAGATCGCCAGGAACGACGGTTCGAACTGCTCGCCCTTCCTGATGTCGACCAGATGCGGTGTCCACGGCAGCCCGGTTTCCTCGAGGAACAGCCGGATCTTCAGGCCATTCGGTGTCGGCCAGTAGTGCAGGTCGATCATGGTGGCGACTCCTGTTTCCGGGGCAGCGTTCAGATCTCCAGCGCCGCGAGGTTGCCCTTGGTTTCGAGCCAGCTCTTGCGGTCGCCGGCGCGTTTCTTGGACAGCAGCATGTCGACCATCGCCTTCGTGGCGGCCGGGTCATCGACGTCCAGACGCAGCAGGCGGCGTGTGTCGGGGTGCAGTGCCGATTCGCGCAGCTGCGACGGGTTCATTTCGCCCAGACCCTTGAAGCGCGTGACGGACACCTGGCCGCGCATCTTTTCGCGCTCGATGCGGGCGAGCAGGTCGTTCTTCTCGCCTTCGTCCAGTGCGTAGAACACCTGTTTGCCGACATCGACGCGGAACAGCGGCGGCATGGCCACGAAGACATGTCCGGCCTCGACCAACGCGGGAAAGTGGCGCAGGAACAGCGCCGACAGCAGCGTCGCGATGTGCAGGCCGTCGGAATCGGCGTCGGCAAGGATCACGACCTTGCCGTACCGCAGCCCGGCCAGGTCCGGCTTGCCCGGGTCGACACCGATGGCAACCGCCAGGTCGTGCACTTCCGTGCTTGCCAGGACGCTGCCGGATTCGACTTCCCAGGTGTTGAGGATCTTGCCGCGCAACGGCAGGATGGCCTGGAAGTCCTTGTCGCGCGCCTGCTTGGCGCTGCCGCCGGCGGAGTCGCCTTCGACCAGGAACAGTTCGGTGCGCGACAGGTCCTGGCTGCTGCAGTCGGCAAGCTTGCCGGGCAGGGCAGGTCCTTGCGAGATCTTCTTGCGCACCACCTGCTTTTCGGTCTTCAGTCGCGCGGCGGCCCGTTCGATCGCCAGCTGCGCGATCGCCTCGCCTTCGCCGACATGCTGGTTGAGCCACAGCGAGAAGGCGTCGTGGACCGTGTTCTCGACCAGCGCCGCGGCGGCGCGCGAGCTCAGGCGTTCCTTGGTCTGCCCGGAGAACTGCGGGTCGGCGATTTTCACCGACAGGATGAAGCAGAGCCTGTCCCAGACGTCTTCCGGTGCCAGTTTCACGCCCCGCG
>CAZYHP010000014.1:0-39331 GCA_964647135.1 uncultured Rhodanobacteraceae bacterium | reverse complement strand
CATCGATTTCGCATAATGTTTATTATGTAATCAAGGCAGCCTCCAGGCCGAGCCTCGGGACCGCCACGTCCCCGATCCGCCTCAGCCCAAGCGCCGGCCCGGCGGCCGCCGCCGATTCGCCACAGGATGCACCAAGCCGATCGCCGGCTACTCGAGCCCATCCATGATGTGGATGCCGGCGTCGTCGCAGACGGCGCAGGTCGGCTTCGTAGCCGGGGTCGGGATCCGTTCCCGGCCAAAGATCGGACCCAGCACCGAACCGGCATTGTCGCTGACATTCAAGGTCCAGCTGCCCTGCACGTTCTTGCCGTTGCGCGCTGAGCCCCTGTACCGGGCCTGCGGTGATAGTTGGCCAGGGCGCCTGCTACCCACGGTGTCGCAGATGTCTTGTCGGGTTTGCCGTCACCGAAGGTGGCGCTGTTGTATTGCAGCCCACTCTTGAACCGGTACGCCGGGGTCAGGGCTCGCGTGGCCACGCAGGTCGAAGCGACGATCGGTGCGTGCTGCTGGATACGGGGAACTCGACGCCACAGGAGGCACGGTAATTGGGTGCCGTCGCCTGACCTGGTGGTCGGCGTCAGACGCGGCGGCATGGCGCAGTGACGCTCCATGGGACGCAGAAACAAAAAAGCCGGTGCGCATCTGCACACCGGCATCTGTCCGGCATATCGCCGGAGACGACATCTTTCTTGAATAAGCGCTTGAATACGCTTGAAAAAGATGGCGTCCCCAAGGGGATTCGAACCCCTGTATCCACCGTGAAAGGGTGGTGTCCTGGGCCTCTAGACGATGGGGACGCAGCGAAAATGATCGCTAACGAGGAGCTAAGACCTTGTATTCCTGAAATTTGACCTGTTGGTGGAGCCAGACGGGATCGAACCGTCGACCTCTACAATGCCATTGTAGCGCTCTCCCAGCTGAGCTATGGCCCCACACGAGGGACGCGCAGAATACCGACGTCATCCGGATTCGTCAACACGTCTTTTCCAATCCCTTTGCGCTGCGGTACTTGCGCTGGGAAGTTTGTGCTCAACATGAACTGGGATCGCGAATGTCGTCCAGTCCTGGCCTTGAGCGGTCGCCCTCGCCCGTCCCGGCAACCGGTCCGCCCGCTGTGCCTGCAATCATCAGCGTCTGCGTGCCGTGGCCGTGTCCAGACAGATAGTCGAGCCAGCGGCTCAGGAAGTTGTTCATGCGCAGCCGATGCTCGACGACCGTGCTTGCCGGCGGGAACGGGCCCAGGACGTCGACCAGTTGCCGACCCGGCAGGCAATGGGTCGCCTCCGCCAGGCGTGCATCGGCATAGAGGCGCAGCATGGCCGACGGCGTGTGCAAACCGGTGGCCGGGTCTACCAGATCGTAGCTCAGACGCATCTCGGTGGTGTAGGCGTGACGCTCGACGATCTCCAGCAGCACGTCGAATCCGTCATGGACGCTCGACCGGTAACGATCAGGCACCAGCGTGGACGGGCTGAACAGTTTCTCGAGACGGTTGAAGTTTTCCTCGTACAGATCCATCAACCAGACGAAGCGGCGCGACAGCAGGCGTTCGGAAGAGAGTTGCAGGATCGTCATGAACCCAGCATACGCGAGGCCCGGTGCAGTCGCACGCCCTCCTCCACGGGTCACGGTCGCTCAGTACATATGCCGCTGGATGTCGAGTGCGCTTAGGATCTTGCTGGCGATCTCCTCAATGGAGGAATTCGTGGTGCTGACCCAGGGCAGCCGCTCGACGCGCATGAGTTTTTCCGCTGCCGCGACTTCCCAGCGGCACTGGTCCAGCTTTGCGTAGCGGCTGCCGGGACGGCGGGTTTCCCGGACCTGCGCGAGGCGAACCGGATCGATGGTGAGACCATGCAGACGCGACCGGTAGGCCAGCAGTTTCTCCGGCAGCTCCTGCTTGTCCAGATCTTCCTCGGTCAGCGGATAGTTGGCGGCGCGGATGCCATAGTGCAAGGCCAGGTACAGGCAGGTGGGCGTCTTGCCGGACCGGGATACGCCGACCAGGATCACCTCGGCCTCGGCATAGTTGACGTCGATGCCGTCGTCATGGCTCAGCGCGTAATTGGTGGCGTTGATGCGGGCTTCGTATTCGTCGAAATTGACCAGTCCGTGCGCCTTGCCGACGCGCGGCGAACGCTGCATGCCCAGCTCGTCCTCCAGCGGCGCAATGAACGGCGCGAAGACATCGAGCACCAGCGCCCCGCTATTGTTGAGCACGGCGGTGATGTCCGGATTGATCACCGAACTGATCAGGATCGGGCGCAGCCCGCTGTTGTGCACATGGGCTTCAATCTTCGCCATCGCCAGCCGCGCAAGATCGACGGTGTCGACGAACGGAATCCTGACGGTCTGGAATTCCACCCCTTCGAACTGGGTGAGTATGGTGTGACCGATGGTTTCGGCGGTGATGCCGGTGCCGTCCGAAACATAGAAAACCAGTCGCCGCATCGTGCCTTCTCCCTGTGGCTGGAATCGCCCCGCCCGGCGGGATGTTCTTGCCCGCGACGCTGCGCCGCATCATCATAAGCGCCCGAGCGTGCCGTTTTGCCGTTTTCCAGGAGATTTCCCTTGTCCGAGCTGATTCTGTGGCTGGATCGCCTGCGCTTGTCCGATCTGTCCAAGGTAGGTGGAAAGAACGCCTCGCTGGGCGAAATGATCGGCAACCTGGCCGGTGCCGGCGTCTCGGTGCCGGGTGGTTTTGCGACCACTTCGGAGGCCTTCCAGCGCTTCCTGGCGGACTCGAGCCTGGAGCAGCGCATCGCCGACCTGCTGGCGCCGCTCGATGTCGACGACGTCGAATCCCTGATGAAGGTCGGCAGGGAAATCCGCGAATTCGTGGTCAACTCACCGCTGCCAGCCGATCTCGATACCGCGATCCGCGAAGGCTATCGGCAGATGTGCGAACACGCGGGCACCGAAGTGGCCGTCGCTGTCCGTTCTTCGGCCACGGCGGAAGACCTGCCCGATGCCTCGTTCGCCGGTCAGCAGGAAACCTTCCTCAACGTCCAGGGCGAAGATGCCGTCGTCCAGCGAGTCAAGGAGGTCTTCGCGTCGCTGTACAACGACCGCGCCATCGCCTATCGCGTGCACCATGGATTCAAGCACGAGGACGTGTTCCTGTCGGCAGGCATCCAGCAGATGGTCCGTTCCGACCTGGCCTGCTCGGGCGTGCTGTTCACGCTCGACACCGAATCCGGATTCCGCGATGTCGTCTTCATCACCGGCAGCTACGGCCTGGGTGAGATGGTGGTGCAGGGCGCGGTGAATCCTGACGAGTTCTACGTCCACAAGCCGACGCTGGCAAAAGGCAAGCCGGCCATCCTGCGCCGCACGCTTGGAGCCAAGCAGCAGCAGATGGTCTACGGCGGACCCGGCTCCGCGGAGCGCGTGCGCATCGAGCCGGTTGCGGCCGAAAAGTCGCGCCGCTTCTGCCTGAGCAATGAGGAAGTCGAGGCCCTCGCCCGCCAGGCGCTGACCATCGAACAGCATTACGGCCGGCCCATGGATATCGAATGGGCCAAGGACGGCGTAACCGGCGACCTTTTCATTGTCCAGGCGCGCCCGGAAACCGTGAAGTCGCGTGCCCGGTCGACCACCATCGAGCGCTACCACCTGGAGCGCCGCGGCGACATCATCTGCGAGGGTCGTGCCATCGGCCAGCGCATTGGCAGCGGTGTCGCCAAGGTGGTCAAGTCGATCGCCGAGATGAACCGCGTCCAGGCCGGCGACATCCTGGTCACCGACATGACGGACCCGGACTGGGAACCGGTCATGAAGCGCGCCGCCGCCATCGTCACCAATCGCGGAGGGCGCACCTGCCACGCCGCGATCATCGCCCGTGAACTGGGCATCCCGGCCGTTGTCGGTTGCGGCAACGCGACCACCGCCATCGCCGACGGTACTGAGGCGACGGTGTCCTGTGCCGAAGGCGACACCGGTTTCATCTACGCCGGCATCCTGCCCTTCGAGCGCAGCGAGACCGAAGTGGACCGCATGCCGGAAGCGCCGCTGAAGATCATGATGAATGTCGGCAACCCGGAGCGCGCCTTCGACTTCGCCCAGCTGCCTCATCGCGGCATCGGCCTGGCGCGACTCGAATTCATTATCGAGCGGCAGATCGGCGTGCATCCGCATGCGCTGCTGGCGCTGGACGAGCAACCGGCCGACATCAAGGCGGCAATCCTGGAGCGCATCGCCGGCTACGACGATCCGGTCGAGTATTACGTCGACCGCCTCAAGGAAGGCATCGCCACGCTGACGGCAGCGTTCGCCCCTCACCCGGTCATCGTACGCCTGTCTGACTTCAAATCGAACGAATATGCCAACCTGTTGGGTGGCCGCAAGTACGAGCCGCACGAAGAGAACCCGATGATCGGCTTCCGCGGCGCGAGTCGTTACGTCGACCACGCATTCCGCGCCTGCTTCGCGCTGGAATGCCAGGCGGTCAAGCGCGTGCGCGACGACATGGGGCTGGACAACTGCTGGGTGATGATCCCGTTCGTACGCACCGTCGACGAGGCGCGCCAGGTCATCGACATTCTTGCCGAGAACGGTCTGCGCCGTGGCGAGAACGGTCTGAAGATCATCATGATGTGCGAGGTGCCGTCGAACCCCCTGCTCGCCGACCAGTTCCTCGACCTCTTCGACGGTTTCTCGATCGGGTCGAACGACCTGACGCAGCTGACGCTGGGTCTGGATCGCGACTCCGGCCTGATCGCGCACCTTTTCGACGAGCGCAACGAAGCGGTCAAGAAGCTGCTGTCGATGGCAATCAGCGCCTGTCGCGAACGCGGCAAATACATCGGCATCTGTGGCCAGGGTCCGTCCGACCATCCTGACTTGGCCGACTGGCTGATGGACCAGGGCATCGAGTCGGTGTCTCTGAATCCGGACACGGTCGTCGACACCTGGCTGCGACTGGCAAGACGCCGCAACGCGTAAGCGGCGATCCAGCCCGAAAGTCCGATCGCCCAGACGTCCCGGCCTGCCGGGACGTCCTGCTATGCGGAGGTGGCCGGTGTGGCCATGAACGCATGCAGGTGGCTGCGGTAGTGGCGCAGTTCGGCCACCGAATCGCGAATGTCAGACAGCGCGGTATGCGCCGAGGTCTTCTTGCCGGCATCGGCCACTTCCGGTGCCCAGCGGCGCGCCAGTTCCTTCACCGTGGATACGTCGAGGTTGCGGTAATGCAGCCAGCGTTCCAGGCGGGGCATGTAGCGGGCCAGAAAACGCCGGTCGTGGCCGATCGTATTGCCGCAGAGCGGCGACTTGCCGGCCACCGTCCACTCACGCAGGAACGCCAGCGTGCCCTGCTCTGCCGCCGTCATGTCGAACGGCGACTCGACCACGCGCTGCCAGAGACCGGAACGGCTGTGCTGGTTGCGATTCCAGTCGTCCATCGCCTCAAGACGGACCAGCGGCTGGTGGATGGCGAACACCGGTCCTTCGGCGAGGATGGTGAGATCCTTGTCGGTGACCAGGGTGGCGATCTCGATGATCGTGTCGCGATCCGGCTCCAGCCCGGTCATTTCCAGGTCCAGCCAGATCAGGTTGTCGTTATGCTTGCTCATGCCGCGTCCACGTCGTCTGCGGTGGGAATGATAGCTGCCACGAGGACCCCATGTTCGGAAGCAATGCCGGCCATTACGCCATCCTGCTGTCCATGCTCGCACCCGCCCTGTTCATGACGGCCACCGGATCGCTGCTGCAATCCGGCAACAACCGGCTGGCGCGCGTCGTCGATCGCATGCGCACGTTGATGCGCGAATGCGAAGCCGCGGACACCTTGCCGGAACGCAGCCGGTTCCTGCGCCAGCACATTGACCGCCAGCGCGAGCGCTGCCAGCTCATCCTCGCCGCCTGCCGACTCCTTTACCTCGCACTGGCCGCCTTCGTCGGCAGCAGTCTTGCCGTGGCGGCCGACAGCGCCCTGGACCACCAGCTGGCGCACCTGCCGACCGCCCTCGCCGTCGCCGGCGTGACGCTGGTCCTGCTTGCCTGCCTGTTCCTCTATCGCGAGGCCGCGATGGCGGTGCGTGCCCTTCACCAGGAACTGGACCGTTTCAGCCGCGACGGCTGAGGCGGCTCAGCGGCGGGCACGGAAGAAGCGGCGCAGAAGTTCGCCCGCCTCGGTTGCCAGCAGCCCGCCCTGCACGACCACGCGGTGGTTGTGCAACGGGCTGACCAGGGTGTCGAACACGCTGCCGGCGGCGCCGGTCTTGGGATCGGTGGCGGCGAACACGACGCGCGCCACGCGCGCGTGAACTATCGCACCGGCGCACATGACGCAGGGCTCCAGCGTCACGTACAACGTCGAGCCCGGCAGCCGGTAGTTGCCGGCCAGCGCACCGGCGGCGCGCAACGCCTGGATCTCGGCATGGGCGCTGGCGTCGTGGGCGCCGATCGGGCGGTTGTGCCCTTCGCCGATGCATTGGCCATCGCGGACCAGCACCGCGCCCACCGGAACTTCGCCCTCGGCCTCCGCCTGCGCCGCCAACTGCAGGGCGCGACGCATCCAGCGCTCGTCGTCGATGCGCGATGGGTGCGGCAAGTCAAGGGTGTCCGGTGTCGACATCGCTTCGATCTTGGATCTAGCGGAATGGGCAGCATGGCGATCCGACGCGGCATCCGCAATGCAGGGATCCAGAAACGACTAACGGCCCGTATGGGCCGTCGGCGCAACGCGTGGTGGGCGGTGCAAGGTTCGAACTTGCGACCCCTGCCGTGTGAAGGCAGTGCTCTACCGCTGAGCTAACCGCCCGCCGTGAGGTGGGGTGCGAAGTCTAGGCAGGTGCGCGGCCGCGGTCAAGATGTCCGCGGCAGTTCGGCGTCAGGCGAGGGTCGCGTCCAGCGTGATTTCGGCGTTGAACAGCTTCGAGACCGGGCAGCCGCTCTTCGCCGTCTGTGCCAGTTCGTCGAACTTGGCCTGCTCGATGCCGGGCACGCGCGCGGTCAGGGTCAATGCCGAACGATTGATGCGGAAGCCCTCGCCTTCCTTGCCCAGCGATACGGCGGCCTCGGTGCGCAGTTCTTCGGCCATATAACCGGCATGCTCCAGCTGGAATGCCAGTGCCATGGTGAAGCAGCCGGCGTGGGCGGCAGCCAGCAGTTCTTCGGGATTGCTGCCGGGCCCGTCCTCGAAGCGGCTGTTGAACCCGTACGGCGTCTGGTCGAGTACGCCCGAAACGGTGTCGAGACGTCCCTGGCCTTCCTTGCCGTTGCCGGTCCAGGTTGCGGTGGCTTTGCGGATCATGGGATTTCTCCGGATTGCGAATGGGTCGGATCAGCCTAGTACAAGCCCGGGCGGCAAGCTGAACACCCCGGCAACGCCGTCAGGTCGGATCGACCAGCGCCGTGAACGCCGGCGTGTCCCTGTATGCGAATCCCCCCTGCCCGTCGCGGATCACCATGCGCGCGGCGATGTCGTGGCGCGTGGCGTGGTCGAAGCCGCGCTCCGGTCCAAGTACGCTGAGGGCGGTGGCTGTTGAGCCCGCTTCCATGCACGACGCGGCGATCACCGTGACCGCGGCCAGGCCGTGTTGCACCGGATGTCCGGTATGCGGATCGATCGCGTGGCTGTATCGCTGGCCATTGAATTCGAAGTACTTGCGGTAGTCGCCGGAGGTGGCGATCGACCGGTCACGCAACGCGACCACCGTCGCCGGCGCGTCGCTGACAGGCTGCTCGATGGCGACGCGCCAGGGCATGCCGTCGGGACGCGAACCGCGTGCACGCAACTCGCCCCCGATCTCGACCAGGTAGCCAGTGACGCCAAGTTTCTCCAGCGCCAGCCCCATGCGGTCCACGGCGTAACCCTCGGCGATCGACGACAGGTCGAGGCGCAGGCCCCCTGGCTGCAGCAGGCGCCGCGACGCCGGGTCGAACTGCAGTCGCTGCCAACCGACGCGCGCCCTCGCCGCTTCGATGTCGGCAGCGGCCGGTGGTTCGGCCCGGACGCCCCTCGCCCCGAAGCCCCAGAGGTCGACCAGCGGGCCGACGGTCGGGTCGTAGTAACCGTCGGTCGCGGCTGCCAGCTGCAGCGACGCTTCGAGCACACTGGCAAAGCCTTCCGTCAGTGCGTGCCAGGTTCCTGCATCGGCGTCGTTGTATCGACTGATGAACGAATCGGCGCGCCAGGTGCTCATCTGCGCAACGACTTCGTCAAGCTCCGCCTGGATCGCCGCCAGCGCCTCGTTGCGATCCAGACTCGCGTGGTCTGCGAATTGCGCCGACCACGTGGTCCCCATGGTCGGTCCTTCCAGCCGCAGGGTGTCGGGCAGGCGCTGGCAACCTGGCAGCAGGGCACAGGCGATCAGCAACAGTCCGAGGCGACGCAGCATGCGACCTTTCCGTTGGTGACCTGCAGCTTCCCGCGATTACTGTGGCAGCACTTCCAGCGTCAGCACATAACCGGCGCGGCGCCGACTGGCAAGCGCATCGCCTTCCAGCGCTGCGGACGCCGTCGCTTCCAGCCAATACATGCCCGGCTCGGTCCACGTCACTTCGAAACGACCTTCGGAATCGGTCGTGATGAGCTTTTCGCCGAGGCGGCTGCGATAACGCGTCGCACCGGCAACGATCTCGACCTGGACGCCGCCCGCCGGCTTGCCGTCGAGCAGCAACTGGTAGCGCGTGGTTTCGCCAGCGAACAGATCATTGGGATGCGTGTGCTGCACCAGTTCAAGCCCGGCACCCTGCACCTTCAGGGCATCCGTGGTCGGCGCGCCAGCGGTGACATAGGTTTCGACGCGGCCAATGGAGCGCGTGACCTGCACGTCGCTGGCACCTGCAGGCAGCGCCTTGGCAAGATCGGCTGCGCGACCACGCCAGCGCCTGCTTTCACCGTTCTCGGTCCAGCTGGCGAACAGGCCTTCGTTCAAGACCGCGAGACGCCAGGTACCCGGCCTGTTCAATTCGACGTCGAAGACGCTGCGGTACTTGCCGGTGTGTCCGCCGGAGAATTCCCCGGTGCTGCCGTCCGGCTGCGTGATCACCAGATTCTCGAGGCGCAGCGGCACGTGGTTGAAATAGAACAGGTCGTTGGACACCGCGGCATCGACGGTGATCCACTGGCCTTCGCTGAGCACGGTGGCGGACGGCAGCAGCCACGCCTTGTGGGCCAGGGCGGGCAAAGGCAGCGCGGCGATGGCCACGAGGAGAAGACGTCGCAGGGAAGCATTCATGGACAGGAACTCCAGCAGGGGGTCAGGGAACCAGTTCGAGCGTGACGACGCCGAGCTCATGCTCGCCGCGTACGTCCAGCGTGCGCCCTTCTCCGGTGGGCCAATCGAAGGGAATCTGCAACAGCTCGCGACCGCCGACTTCGCGCGAGGCCTCGACGAGCAGCACGTAACTGCCCGGCGCCAGCGCCGACACCACGGTTGAGTCGGCAGCGAAACGCAGCGTGTGTTGTCCTGGCGGCTTCGTAGCGCCGGTCACACCATCGACCGGCACTTCCAGCTCGCGGCCACCCCGTCGCCACCACTGGCGCAGATCCGGCAACCACTTGGTGCCGTGGCCTTCGCGCGTTTCCGACAGCTGATACCAGACCGACAGCTGTGCGGCGACCGTGCGATCAGGACGCTCGATCCAGGCGGCGACATACGGACGGTGGTACTCGGCGACGTCGAGGCGCGGTATCTCCACCGATACGGTGAATTCCGCGGCCTGTGCCGTTGCGGCGGCCAGGAGAGAGGCGGCCAGGAGGGATGCGGCCAGTGGCAGTCGTGACATGACGGACGGGGTCCTTGGCATCAATGCAGGAGAAGAACGACGAGCAGAAGCGGAATCGCCAGTCCGGCGGCGACCATCGGCCAGGTCGACGGCCGATGTCCGGCATGCAGCTTGAGCAGCACCAGGCCGGTCAGGCAGAACACCAGGCAGGCGACCGCGAAAACATCAAGGAACCACGACCAGGCGGTGCCGGTATTGCGACCCTTGTGCAGGTCATTGAGCAGCGACACCCAGCCGCGGTCGGTGCGTTCGAACTCCACTTCGCCGGTCGCACGGTCGATGGCGAGCCAGGCATCGCCGCCGGCACGTGGCAGCGAAAGATAGACCTCGTCGTCCGACCATTCCGCGGCGCGTGCCGGGATGCGTTGTCCCGTGCCGCTGCGAAGCCAGCGCCGCACTTCGGTCGGCAGCACGCTGTTGTCAGGGGCGATCGCGAGCGACGTCCGCAGAGGGTCCGGCAGCACGCCGGTCCAGGTCATGACCTGCGGCTGCGCTTCGATGCTTGCCGCATGATTCAGCGTGATGCCGGTCACTGCGAACAGGATCATTCCGATCAGGCAGATCGCCGAGCTGATCCAGTGCCACTGGTGCATGCGCTTCAGCCAGCGTGCCCGGTGCCGGCGCCGGTCGACTTCCCGCTGGACGCGCGTCCCCGCATCCACCGCAGCGGTCGCATTCAACATGGAATTGTCCCGCGGCGCGGGCCGGGAAGGCGGCGATCGGGTGGACGACGGGACATGGTTGGTCGTTGGCGCGATTGGACTGCTTAAATTTCCAGCGCCTGTACGCGGCGCGGGAGATGTCGTGCGCAAGTGTAAATGCGAATCGCTAACAACTACAAGACGCCTGCTGTGCGTCCGTGACCGCTTGCAGGTTAGATATCATTTAGATATCGTGTTGATCATTGCCCCAGGAGACCCCCATGACTCACGAACGTACCGTCCAGCCCCCGCATGGCCTGCTCGCCCTTGCCGTCATCCTGCTGAGCATCGCCGGCTTCATCTTCATGTCGATCTGGGCAGGCAAGCATGGCCACACGCTTGTCGCCATCGCCTCCGCGGTCGCCGCCATGATCGCCCTCGTCTGCCTCGGCGGACTGTTCACTGTTGAACCGAACCAGGGTGTCGTACTGACCCTGTTCGGCCGCTACATCGGAACCTGCCGCGAAACCGGGCTGCGCTTCGCCAATCCGTTCTACACCAAGAAGAAGATTTCCCTCCGTGTGCGCAACTTCGAGAGCGGTCGCCTCAAGGTCAACGAACTGGAGGGTTCGCCGATCGAAATCGCCGCGGTCGTGGTCTGGCAGGTCGTGGACAGCTATGAAGCCGCGTTCGAGGTCGACGACTACGAGAACTTCGTGCAGATCCAGTCCGAATCCGCCCTTCGCCAGATGGCGACGCGCTATCCCTACGACATGCACGACGGCGTTGAGATTTCCCTCCGCAGCCACGGCGAGGAGATCGCCGGTGAGCTTCGCCGCGAGATCCAGGAGCGTCTGTCGAAGGCAGGTGTCGAGGTGATCGAGGCGCGCATCAGCCATCTGGCCTATGCCCAGGAAATCGCCCAGGCAATGCTGCAGCGCCAACAGGCCGGCGCGGTGATCGCCGCTCGCTCCCGCATCGTCGAAGGTGCCGTCGGCATGGTGCACATGGCCCTGGAGCAGTTGCGCCAGGGCGGGCAGGTCGAACTCGATGACGAACGCAAGGCGATGATGATCAGCAACCTCCTGGTGGTGCTGTGCTCCGATCGTGCCGCACAGCCCGTCGTCAATTCCGGCTCGCTGTACTGATCGCCGTCGAGCCGGAATCATGGCGGAAAAGAAGGCCTATCCCCTGCGCATCTCGCCGGCGGTACTCACGGCGGTGCAGCGCTGGGCGGATGATGACCTGCGCAGCGTCAACGCGCAGATCGAATTCATATTGCGCGATGCCTTGCGGAAGGTCGGGCGTCTGAAAGCCGCGAACCGGCCGGATCCGGTCAACGATGATGAATGAAATGGAGGAAGGACATGCGTAGCGCATCGATCCTGTTGAGTGTCAGCCTCCTCTGCGGCAATGCCGCTGCGCAGGCCGATGAGGGGAAGCGCGAGGCGCGCGCGATGGAGACGATCGACGCGGTGCTGGACGGCGAAGGTGTCGCCGCCAGCCGCCATTTCAACGAAGTACTACGCGCAGCCTTGCCGGCCGGGCGGATCAGCGGCATCGTCGAGGCACTGCGCCAACAGCTGGGCGATCCAAAGGACCGCGGCCCCTGGCGACACGGCTGCGAGGGGCGCGCCAATACGCTGTGGCAGCGCATCGCATTCGAACAGGCGCCACTCGACGCGAAAGTCACTTTCGATGCCGAGGACCGGATCGCCGGCCTCTTCTTCGTGCCGCCGCAGCACGCGTCGCCCTGCTCCGCTGGGTCGGTCGCATCGGACGCCGGGAGCGCGCCGGTTGAAGACGAGCGTGAACGCAGCGTGTCGGTCGGCGCCGTCGGTTGGCCACTGCCCGGCATCCTGACCCGTCCCGACGGCGACGGCCCCTTCCCCGTCGTCGTCATGGTGCATGGTTCCGGACCGCACGATGCCGACGAAACCATTTTCTCCAACAAGCCGTTCCGCGACCTGGCGCATGGCCTGGCTGATCTCGGCGTCGCCAGCCTGCGCTACGTGAAACGCAGCAAGGAACATGCCGGCCGTATGCTCGCCGAGACACCGGATTTCGGCATCGATGACGAGGTCACCGACGATGCCGTCAGCGCGATGGCGTGGGTATCCATTCAGGCACAGATCGATCCCGCACGGATCTTCGTGCTCGGCCACAGTCTGGGCGCGATGATGGCGCCGCGCATCTGCCGGCGCAGCGAACACTGTACGGGCATGATCCTGCTCGCTGCACCGGCGCGGCGCATCGAAGACCTCGTCGTGGAGCAGATCCGTTACCTCGCTCCGAGCCAGGGTATCGACAACGACAGGATTGTCGCGATCGAGGAACAGGCGGAACGGGTTCGCAGGCTGGGTGACGGCGAAAAGGTCGACGGCCCTTTGCTGCTCGGACTGGGTGCCAGCTACTGGCGCAGCCTGGCGGGCTACGAGCCGGTTGCAGCCGCGCGAGAAGCGGCGCGACCGGCGCTGGTGCTGCAGGGCGAGCGCGACTACCAGGTCACCCTGGAGGATTTCGCCGCCTGGCGGGAACTGGCTGGCGTCGATGCCGGCATCCATGTGAAGTCGTATGCCGCGCTGGACCATCTGTTCATGCCGGGCAAGGGGCCGTCGCTACCGGCCGATTACATGCAGCCGCGTCGGGTCGACGCCCAGGTCATCAGCGACATCGCCTCATGGATCGACAAACAGCCGGCAACGACCCGCGACAGGAACGAACCATGACCGCCCGGGATCGCAGGACATTGACGCAGGACGAACGGAACGAACGCGCCTGGAACAACCCGGACAACTGGGTGGGTCCGCCCTGGCTCGGCCTGTACAGGGCCGCCGATGATTCCCGGCCCATGGTGCCGAAACGCCCGCGCTGGCTCGGCTGGACCCTGAACTTCGCGCATCCGGCGACGCGCTGGCTGTTCATCGTCAGCGCCATGCTGATCATCGCCGGCGCGGCCCTCCTGCAACTGCATTAGCCGATGCCACAGCGCCCGATGGCGGGCGGCGGTCGTGGCATGATGTTGGCCATGAACCTCCTCAAGTACGCCTTGTCCATCGTGCTGGCCCTGTGCCTGGCCACGCCCGCCGTCAGCCGCGAAACCCTCGCGGAAGTCAGACCCGACAGCCAGACGCAATGGCTGACCGTCCTCCTCAGTGGCCGCAAGGTCGGCCACATGCGCATCGATCGCGAGTTCGGCGACGACACCGTCACCACACGCCAGTTGATGAGCTTCGAGATGGGGCGCGCCGGTATTTCGGTCACGATGACGACGCTGGAGGAACACGAGGAAACCATCGACGGGCAGCCGCTTGCCTTCAGCAGCGTCAGCACGATCAGCGGATTGCAGATGCGGACGGAAGGTCGCCGGATCGAGGGCGACCGTTTCGCGCTCAAGTCCGGGGCGGCTGGCGCCTTGCGTGAAAGTGAGATGACCTGGCCTGATGGTGCCCTTCTCTCCTGGGGATTGGAGAAGCGCATGCGCGAGCTGGGAACGGAAGCCGGGACCCGGGCGCAACTGACCGCTTTCACCGCCATGGTCGGGCAAGCCATGCAGGTCGACACCGAGGTGGTGGGTCCGTCGATGGTGACGCTGCCAGCGGGCACCGTCGAATTGATCGAAACGCGCGAAACCCTGCACATGCCGGGCGGCAGCGTCACCAGCAGGAGCTGGATGGATTCGCAGTGGCGGATGCAGCGCAGCCTCATGGAGGTCATGGGCGACGAACTGGAATTGCTTGCCTGCAGCCAGGCCTGCGCGGAAGCGCCGAACCAGCCCGCGGAGATCCTGACCTCGTCGCTGGTGAGGACGCCGGTGCCGTTGGATGAAAAGCTGCTCGGGCGTGCGCTCACGCTGGTGGTCGACAGTGACGTCGAACTGGTCGGCTGGCCCGGCATCGACGGGCAACGGGTGACACTGTTGGGAGAAGGCCAGTACCGGATCGACACCCTGAGCGATGCACCGGACGCCGTTCCCGCCCCCTCGGAGCGCGACCTCGTCCGGACCGACTGGCTGGATTACGACACGCCGTCAGTCAAGGCGCTGCTGACCGCGGCGGTTGCCGGGGACAACAACGTCGAGCGCATGCAGTCCCTGCAGGACTTGGTGCACGGACACATCCACCGCAAGAGTCTCAACATCGGCTATGCGTCGGCCGGTGATGCCGCCCGCCTGCGCGAAGGCGACTGCACGGAGCACGCACTGCTGCTGGCGGCACTGGGCCGTTCGCTCGGCATTCCCACCCGCGTGGTCAACGGCCTGGCCTATACCGGCGACTTCGAAGGCAACCGTTCGGTGTTCGTGCCGCATGCCTGGGTCGCGGCCTGGACGGGCGAGCGCTGGCAAGCCTTCGATGCCGCCCTGCCCGGCCGACAGCTGCGTATCGCGATGGTCGCCGATGACGGAGATCCATGGCGCTTCTACGCCGGTCTCGAGGCGCTCGGCCATTTGCGTGTCGCGTCGATCAAATTGCGCGAAGACTGAGGATCCGCCTGCACGCGGCGGGGGCTTCGCAGGGTCTGTTTCCCCTTGCGGCGACCTGGCAGCGGCCATGACCGGCATCACGGCGGGTTCCGGCGCCGCATCGTCACCTGGCAGGTGAACAGCGGGCACGTACCCCGATGCGGCCAGACAACCGCGCCGGATGTCCGGGGTATGATCGGCCCGTGAAACTTCGAACGATCCGATGACCCTGCTCGCGAACGCCACCCGCACCACCGCCGATCCACGCCTCGGCCAGGCACTGGCCGAAATCGAGCGTGTCGTCCTTGGAAAATCCCACGAGGTGCGTCTGGCGCTGGCCTGCCTGCTCGCGGGCGGGCATCTGCTGATCGAGGATATTCCGGGTGTCGGCAAGACCACGCTGGCGCACACCCTGGCGACCGTGCTCGGTCTGGAATTCCAGCGCGTGCAGGGCACCGCGGATCTTCTTCCCGCCGACATCGTCGGCATGTCGGTGTTCGACCGCACCGACAACCGCTTCCGTTTCCATCCCGGGCCGGTGTTCTCGCAGCTGCTGCTGTTCGACGAATTGAATCGCGCGCCTCCGAAAACGCAGAGCGCCCTGCTGGAGGCGATGGCCGAAGGCCAGGTGTCCATTGACGGCCAGCGTCATGAACTGCCGACGCCCTTCTTCGTCGTCGCCACCCAGAATCCGCTGGATCAGGCCGGCACCTATCCATTGCCGGAGTCGCAGCTGGACCGCTTCATGTTCTGCCTGAGCCTGGGCTATCCCGACGCCGACGTCGAGCGCGCCCTGTTGACCGCCGGCTCGACGGCTGGACAATCCAATGTGCGCACCGTGTTCACGCCACAGGCGCTCCTCGGAATGATTGCGCATGTGCATGCCGTGACGGCGCGGCCTGCCCTGGTCGCCTATGTCCAGGCGCTGCTCGCGGCCAGCCGCGCGCATCCGCAGGTGCGCCTGGGCCTGTCGCCCCGCGCCGGTCTGGCGCTGATTGGTGCGGCGCGCGCTTGGGCGACGCTGGACGGGCGAGATCATGTGTTGCCGGAGGATGTCCAGGCAGTGTTCGTTCCGCTGACCCGTCACCGCCTGCATCCCCGCGCCGACACCTTGACCAGCGGCGAAGCGGTCGCGCGACAGTTGCTGGCGGATACCGCGATTCCGTGATGCCCGATGCGGTGCGCACCGGATTGGCCCGGTGGCTGCCGCAGCCCCCGAGCGGACCGCTGCCCTTGGCGCTGCCGCGGCGACGCATCTACATCCTGCCCAGCCGATTCGGCCTGGTGTACGCCACCGCGCTGTTCTTCCTGCAACTGGGCGCGTTGAACTACAACAACAATGCCGCGATCCTCCTGGCGCTACTGCTGGCCTCCATCGCCCTGCTCAGTGCGGTCGTCTGCGTACGATTCCTGAAAGGCCTGACCGTCATCGACTTTGTCGCCGACGAGGCTTTTGCCGGAACCGAGCAGGGCTGCGCGCTGACGATCCGAAGTTCACAGGGGGCCTTCCGCGGCGAGCTTCGCCTGCGTATCGATGGAATCGACGCCGCCGTGGACTATGAGGGCGATATCGCCATCGCGAGCTGGCGCGCCGCCGCGGCAGGGCGTGGCCGGCATCGTCCCGGGCGCGTCCGTCTGTCAACCGGTTATCCGCTGGGCATGTTCCACGCCTGGTGCGAGCTGGCGCCGCTGGTCGAGCGACTGGTCTATCCGGCGCCCGAGTCGCCCGCCGTGCCCTGGCCGGCGGAGGTCGATCCGGCGAATGGGGAACGCGCGACACCACGGGCGGGTGACGACGAATGGCATTCCCTGCGCGAGTTCCGGCGCGGCGACAGCCTGCGCGACATCGCCTGGAAGACCAGCGCCCGTCACGACCGCTGGCTGGTCGCCGAAACCCGGTCGCCGGTCGAGGCGCCGACACTGCGATTCAGTCTCGACAGCGTCAGCCACCTGGAGCGCGAGCACGCCCTGTCGAGACTGTGCCGCTGGATTCTGGTCGCCGAGGCCAACCAGCAACCCTGGGCGCTGGACCTGGGCCGTGGCCTGATCGGCCCGGGACTGGGCACCGGCTTGCGCCGTCAGGCGCTCATTGCGCTCGCCGAGCTGCCATGACCCGGGCAGCAGACCACCCGCGGCTGTCCGCCCGCTCCCGGCGTGGCGACCCATTGAGCCGCCAGCCCCTGGATGCCGTCCAGTTCCGCCTGTGCTGCCTGACCGTACTCGCCGCGCTGCTGCCGCACGCGACCTGGTTGCCGATGCCTTTCCTGCTTCTGCTCCTGGGCCTGATCCTCTTCCGATGGTGGCAACGCGGCCGGCAGAAAGGGCCCTGGCCATGGTGGTTCCATACCGGCCTCATGCTGAGCTTGTGTGCGACGTCGTGGGCGGCGATTGGCAGTATCAGCGGCACCCAGGGCGCCGGCTTCCTTGCCGCGATGCTGGTGTCGAAGCTCTACGAGGCCGAGCGCGTTCGCGACGCGCGCTCGGTGGCGACCTTCGCCAGCTTCCTTGTCATGACGCAGTTTCTTTTCCAGACCGCGCTTTGGGCGATGCTGGCTGGACTGCCGGGCGTGATCATCGCCATTGCCGCGTTGGCCAGCTTGCACCGGCCCCGGCCGATACCCGCCTCGGAGACCGGTCTGGGGTGGGCAAGCCTCTGGCCGCCGGTGCGCCTGCTGCTGATGGCGATACCACTGGCCGCCATCCTGTTTGTGTTGTTCCCGCGCCTCGAGTCGCCGCTGTGGGGCAACGCGTTCAGCCAGAAGGGCGGCATGGGGCTCAGCGACCGCATGGAACCGGGTCAATTGGGAAGCAGTGCCCTGGACGACCGCACCGCCATGCGCGTGCGTTTCCCGGAGGGCCTGCCACCCCTTGGACAGCGGTATTTCCGTGGCCTGGTTCTCTGGCGTACCGACGGCCGGACCTGGACCCGTCCGGAGACCAGCGACGCCCCGGCGCTGTACTTGCCGCCGGTTCCCGATCGCGGCGTTCGCCACGAGATCACCCTGGAGCCCGACGCCGCGCCCTGGTTGCCCGCGCTGGACCGGCCCATCGCCGCACCCGACGGGCTGCACCTTTCGCTCGACCACAGCCTGCCTCTCCGACGCGGCCTGCGCGAGTTGCGCTACGAGGTCGTGTCCAGTCCAGACCTGGCGCTGCAGGCCGACCAACTGCCTTCGATGGTGCGTACATTCGCTCTGTCGCTGCCCGCCGAACGCAATCCGCGCACGCTTGCGCATGCCCGGCAGATGCGCGAACGGCATCCGGATGCTGCCGACTACGCGCGTGCCGTGATTGCGATGTTCCGCGATGATTTCAGCTACAGCCTCGATCCGCCGCCGCTGGGCGGCAATTCGGTCGACGAGTTCCTCTTCGAGACCCAAATCGGCTACTGCGAACACTACGCTTCGGCCTACGCGACGCTGTTGCGCGCCGGCGGCGTGCCAGCGCGCGTGGTCCTGGGCTACTACGGCGGCTACTTCAACAGCATCGGTGGCTATCTTGTCGTCCGCCGTTCTGACGCCCATGCCTGGGTCGAATACTGGCTGCAAGACCGCGGCTGGGTCCGCGCCGATCCGACGTCGATGGTGGCGCCGGAGCGCATCGACCGCAGCGCCGGCGCCCTCGGGGTGGACAGCCTCGCCGGGCTGCGCCGGGGCAGCGTGCTGAACTGGCTGTGGACGCGCTGGGATTACATGGAGCTGCGCTGGAACGACTGGGTTGTGAACTTCCAGGCCATTGATCAGAGCCGCATGCTGCAGACCCTCGCCAGGTGGCTGCCGCAGGCACCGCGCATGCTCATGCTGCTGTCGGTGATTGCCCTGATCGCCGTGGTCGCCTATGTCGCCTGGAAGCTGCGGCAGCAACCTCGCCGCGCCGCGACCGCCGATCCTCTCGCGGGGTGGCTGCACCGTTTGCGCACGATCCTGGCGGCTGCGGGCGTTCCTTCGACGCCGGCCGAGCCCGTCTCGGTGCTGGTCCAGCGTGCCGCCAGTAGGTTTCCGGAACACGCCGGGCTGCTCGGGCGACTGTCGCAACGCTACCAGTCGGCCCGCTACGCCGCGCGGCCAGGCAGTGCGCCCGGCTGGTCGCCGCTGGCAGAACTTCGCCTGAAGCTGTGGGGCAGCCGCCTGAAACGAAGTCTGCGTCTGCGCCGTCAAACCATCAACGAACTGCCGCACGGGTGACGTCATGATCCGCATGGTCTGCATTGTTGTGCTGTCTGGCCTGTCCGTCGCCTGTGCGAGCGTTCCCAAGCCACTCAGTGGCGACTATCCGACGCTGCAACCGCGCGACGCGGTGGCGGCCGGCCGAACCGGCACCCCGGTCCGCTGGGGCGGCATCATCATCGCCGTGGAACCGCAGGCGGAACACACCTGTATCCAGATCCTGTCCCGTGAGCTGGGTCCTGACGCCCGACCGCGCCAGCGCGATCCCAGCGAAGGCCGCTTCGTCGCCTGCCGGGCGGGCTTCTATGACCCGGAAGTCTTTACCGACGGCCGAGAAGTGACGGTCACCGGCCACGTGGTGGCCATGACCACGCGTGTCGTGGGTGAGTATGGATACACGATGCCGGAGGTCGCAGCCGATGTGATCTACCTGTGGCCGCCGCGTCGCCATTACCGCTACGAGCCGGTGTATCCGGGATGGTCGCTCTGGTTCGGCCCGACCTGGTACGGGTGGCACCACCATCATCCCTGGCACGCACGACCGATCCATCGGCCGCCGCCGCGGCGTCGTGGCCGCGGCGGGTGAATTCCTGCAGCGACCTGCAGCGAATGGATCAGCGGCCGGTTTTCTTCGGCCGCACGTACAGGACCAGGCTGTGGTCTTCGATGACGTAGCCGTGGCGTTCGGCGATTTCCCGCTGCAGGCGCTCGATCTCAGGCTCGTAGAACTCGATGACCTTGCCGGAATCGATGCAGACCATATGGTCATGGTGCTCGCCACGGTCCAGCTCGTAGACGGCCTGGCCCCCTTCGAAATGATGCTTTATGACCAGACCGGCGGCTTCGAACTGGGTGAGCACGCGATAGACCGTTGCCAGTCCGATGTCCTCGGACGATTCGATCAGCGCCCGGTAGATGTCTTCGGCGGTCAGGTGACGCCCTTCCGCCCGTTCGAGCAGGTCGAGGATGCGGAGTCGGGGATGGGTCACCTTGAGGCCGGCCTTGCGCAATTCCTGCGATTCCATGGACAGTGTTCAACCTCGCTCGGATAGCGGCCCGGGATGGCGCCCTAGTGTATCATCCGGCACTTTCATCCTCCTCTCGAAGACGCCATGCGACTCCTGTTCTGCCTGATCGCGACGCTGCTCCTGCCGGCCTGCGGGCTGCTCTACAAGGTCGACGTGCCGCAAGGCAACCTGCTCGACCAGGAAGCCATTTCCGACGTGAAGGTCGGCATGAGCAAGCGACAGGTCAGCCTGCTGCTCGGCACGCCGGCGGTCGCCTCGCCCTTCCACCAGTCGCGTTGGGACTACCTGTATTCGCTGCGCCGTCGCGGTCGCGAGTCGGAAGTGCGCAATCTGACGTTGCTCTTCGATGGCGAGCAACTGACCAGCATCGAAGGCGACCTGCTGCCCGAGAAGACCGGCGAGGAAGGCCTGCTGGACGACATCAGCGCCTATGAACGCTTCGGTCCGCAGCTGGACGACCCCGCAGAGCTGCGCGAACGCCGCCGCCAGTCCGAAGACTGACGCCGACCCGTCGAGCCATCGGGCCGCCGCAGTCTCGGGCGGCCTTGGCGCGTCATCCGGAATCCGGACAACTGGATCGGCTACCCTCTGGGGTTTCGACCAGTCATGGAGTATCCGGTTCGATGAACAAGCATCCCCTTGCGTTGGCTCTGGCGGCCATATTGAGCCTTCCCCTTGCTGCCTGCGGCGATCGCGAAGCCAGCCAGCCGCAGGCTGCCCCGGCTCAGACCGGCAGTGTCATGGCCGCCGCCAACAGCGCCATCGATGCGAATCCGTTCAACCAGCCCAGCTCTCTGGACTTCGGATATCCGCGCTTCGACCTGATCCGCGACGAGCATTTCAAGCCGGCGCTGGATCGGGCCATGGCCGAGCATCGCGTCGAGATCGACGCGATTGCCGCCAACGGCGAGGCGCCGAGCTTCGACAACACCATCGTCGCCCTTGAGCGTGCCGGCCAGATGCTCGGTCGGACCCAACGGGTTTTCATGAACCTCGCCGGTGCCCACACCAACGACACCCTGCGCGCAGTCCAGGCCGAGTTCGCGCCCAAACTCGCTGCGCACATGGACGCGATTCTCCTGGATGACGCCCTGTTCCAGCGCGTCAAGGCGCTCTACGAGCAACGCGCCACACTCGGCCTCAACGCCGAGCAGGCACAGTTGCTGGAGCGCTACCACACCGATTTCGTCCGCGCCGGCGCAAACCTGTCAGCCGACGACAAGGTGAAGCTGAAGGCGCTCAATGGCCAGCTGGCCTCGCTGCAGACGCGCTTCACGCAGAATGTGCAGAAGGAAACCAATGCCTCGGCCGTGCTCTTCGATGACCGCGCCGAGCTGGCAGGGCTTTCCGACGGCGCCATCCAGGCGGCTGCAAAGGCAGCGAGCGACGCCGGCCACGACGGCAAGTTCCTGCTCGCGCTGCAGAACACCTCCGGTCAGCCCGCCCTCGCCCAGTTGAGCAACCGCGACTCGCGCCGGCGCGTCCATGAAGCGTCCGTCAATCGCGGCAGCCAGGGCGGCGAATTCGACAATCGCGAGCTGGTGGCACAGATCGTCAAGTTGCGCGCCGAGCGCGCCGTACTGCTGGGCTACCCGAATCACGCCGCCTACGTTCTCGAGGATGGCACTGCGGGCACGATCGGTGCGGTGAACGGCATGTTGGCACAGATTGCGCCACCGGCCGTCGCCAATGCGCGCCGCGAGGCCGCGGAGATCCAGGAGGCGATTCGCGCCGACGGCGGCGATTTCGAACTCGCGCCCTGGGACTGGGCGTTCTATGCCGAAAAAGTGCGTCAGGCCAAGTACGATTTCGACGCCGATGCCGTCAAGCCGTACTTCGAACTGAATCGCGTCCTGGTCGATGGCGTCTTCCATGCCGCCAACCAGCTCTACGGCCTGAGTTTCAAGGAACGCACCGACCTGCCGGTGTATCAGGAAGACGTCAAGGTCTGGGAAGTCACCGATGCCAACGGCGAGCCACTGGCGCTGTTCCTGACCGACCTTTATGCACGTCCGTCCAAGCGCGGTGGTGCCTGGATGAACGCGTACGTCCAGCAGTCGGGCTTGCTCGGGACGCGCCCGGTCATCGGCAACCACATGAATATTCCGAAGCCGCCGGCAGGTGAGCCGACGCTGATGACCTTCGACGAGGTGACGACACTTTTCCACGAGTTCGGCCACGCCCTGCACGGCATGTTCTCCAACGTGACCTATCCGCGTTTCGCCGGCACCTCCGTGCCGCGTGATTTCGTGGAGTACCCCTCGCAGGTCAACGAGATGTGGTCGACCTGGCCGAGCGTGCTCGCCAACTACGCGAAGCACCACCAGACGGGTGAGCCGCTGCCGCAGGCGTTGCTGGACAAGGTGCTGGCGGCTGGCGGCTATGGCGAAGGATTCCGGACCACCGAATACCTGGCTGCCACGCTGCTCGACCAGGCCTTTCACCAGATCGGCCCCGAGGAGGTTCCCACCGACGTGATCGCCTTCGAAGCGCAGGCGCTCGCCAAGTACGGCGTCGATTTCGCGCCGGTGCCGCCGCGCTACCGGACGACCTACTTCAGCCACACCTTCTCCGGTGGCTATGCGGCGGGCTATTACTCCTACATCTGGGCGGAAGTGCTCGACGCGAGCACGGTCGACTGGTTCCATAACAATGGTGGCCTGACCCGTGCCAACGGCGACCGGTTCCGCGAAGCGCTGCTGTCGCGCGGCGGATCAGCGCCGGCAATGGAACTGTTCCGCAACTTCTACGGCGGCGAGCCGGCCTTGCAGCCGCTGCTCAAGCGTCGTGGGCTGTCGGGCAGCGACGACGCCCGCTGAGTCCCTGGCCGGCCGGTCTCCGCTGTCAGCGGCGACCGGTCGAGCCGGGCGTGCCGGCGCGCTCGCGCCGCACCTGCTTCGGGTCGATCAGCAATGGCCGGTACAGCTCGATGCGGTCGGCCGCACGCAGGACTTCGTCGAGTCCCACAAGTCTGCCGAACAGGCCTGTCCTGAGCGTGGCGGGATCCAGCCCGGTCACGGCCTGCCACGGCAACGTCGCAAGTGCGTCGCCCACCGTACTGCCCTCCGGCACCTCGATCTCCCGTCGCCAGACCTGGTCCGGCCAGGCGCAGACGACACTGACGGCAATCGCCTTCACAGGCGACGACCTTCCGGATCCAGCTCTCGCAGCGCCGCGGCCGAAAAATCCTCCACCATGCGGTCCGCCAATCGTTGGAACGCCAGCGTGGTGGCCAGTCCCAGCAGACGGCTTCGTGGTTCGAATTTCAGGTACAGGTCCACCTGGCAGCCGCCCTCGCCGAATGGCGTGAATCGCCACTCGCCATCCAGACTGCGCAGCGGCCCCTCCAGCATGCTCATGCGCATGAGACCGGGCGGCTCCAGGCGGTTGCGTGTGGCAAAACTGAAAGCGACACCGCCGGCCCGGACATGCAGGCGCGCGGCCATCATGTTCTCCTCGCGCTCGAGAATGTCGACGCCCTTGCACCACGGGAACAGGTCGGGGTAGCGCTCGAGGTCGTTCACCAGCAGGAACAGTGCCGCGGGCGGTCGCGCGATGAGCGCCTGGCGCCTGATCTCGGTCACGGTGACGTCTCCAACACCGGATTTCCGGTGTCAACCGCGCGTCGATGCATCATCCGGGCTACCATGCGCGACTCCCTCGAAAGACCCTATTGTATCGGCCCGGCCGGATAACCTGATGAGCAGCAACAAAAGCGCCAGCAGCGGCAAGAAGAACAAGCAGGAAAGCAGCACCATCGGCCTCAACAAGCGCGCTCGCCACGAGTACTTCATCGAAGAGCGCGTGGAAGCCGGTGTCGCGCTGCAGGGCTGGGAGGTGAAGAGCCTGCGTGCGGGTCGCTTGAATTTCGCCGACAGCTACGCGCTGATCCGCAATGGCGAGCTCTACCTCTTCGGCGCGCAGATCACGCCGCTGAGCACCGTCTCCACGCATGTGGTCGCCGATCCGACGCGCACCCGCAAGCTGCTGCTGCACCGTGAAGAAATCGACCGCCTTATCGGCGCCGTTGAACGCAAGGGCTACACGCTGGTGCCCACCGCGATGTACTGGAAAGCAGGTCGCGCCAAAGTCGAGCTTGGCCTGGCACGCGGCAAGCAGGCCCATGACAAACGCGAGACGGAAAAGGAACGCGATTGGCAGCGTGAAAAACAGCGCGTCATGCGCCATGGCAACCCGAACGCCTGAATGTGCGCAAGGTCACGTGACAGCTGAAAACCCGGCGTTTTCTGTACGCTTCTTTCCAGGTCGTCCAGAACTTCGACTGGTTCACCCGCCGTTGCGGTGAACCGTTCGCAACCGGTGTTTACACCTGTGAAGCTGGTCACGGTCACCCGCCTGGCCAAAGACTATCTTGTCAATTACTGAGGCTCACCTCTCGCACGGGCGCCTCGGTGGTTGAAAGGATTCGGCCGGTTGGCCGTGCGGGTTCGCGGAGATTCAGGCGATGTGTCGGTTCGTGACGAGCGCCTTTCTGATTTGTCTGGGTCTGGCCACAGTCAACGCCTCCTATGCTCAAGGGGCGCGGCTGTACAAATGGGTCGATGAGCACGGCAACGTGCATTACAGCGACCGTGTCGAGGGCTCCACGGTCCAGCACCGCCCTCAGGCGATCAATTCGCACGGCATGCGCGTGCAGACCGGCAACGAGGACACGCGCCCGCTGACTGCGGAAGAACGCCGTCGTCAGCTGGAAGCCCGTCGCAATGCCCAACTCGATACGATGCTGCTGGCCAACTATCGCAGCGAAATTGAACTGCTGCGCGCGCATGACGAATCCCGCGCCTCGATCGAGGCCGGCGTCCGCACGCAGGAAGAAAGCCTGTCGCGCCTGCGGCGCGAGCTGGCACAGCGCGAACTGCGCAGTGACATCTCTCCGAACGATCCCGTCGTTGCCCGCCTGAAGCAGCAGTTGATCAGCGGTGAGGCGGACCTGGAGCAGTTGCGCGCGCGCCGCTTCGAGTTGCACGAGCAGCAGAATCTGGAAGTCGCGCGTTTCCGCGAATTGACCCTGAGCAACAGCTGATCCTGCCCGGGAGCCAGCAGGCGTCGTCGACGACCAGCCAGGCATCCTTCGCTAGGGTGCCGCGGCGCAAGTACAGTCGTTCCGCGGAGCCTGCCCTGGGACAATTCACACTGACAATCCCGGCATCGCCTACTGCGGTTCTGCCGTTCCGTCGTTGATGCGGAATCAGCGGAATTCCCGGGCTACGTCGTCCGTCCGGTCAGGTGGGCTTGCGCAGAGCCGGCGGCCTTTCAGTGCAGCCCGATGAACGGTTCCGTCGAGTCCATCCCTGGGCTCGACTGGAACCGGAGTCCGTACCTGACAGGGTTTGTCCACGTCCTGTGGCTGTCCGGCGGCGGAATACAGCAGCGGTTGCAGGCAACCGTTCGCTCCGTCCTTGGTGTGCAACGTCAGGTCCCCATTCCTTCGGGGCACCTGCTCGACGCGGGGATCAGAACTCCACCACCTCGATGTAACCGTTTTCCTGGAACGAGGCCAGATCGCAGGCCAGCTGGGCGGTGCGCTGCGTCGCACGGACATCGCCGGCATAAGGTGCGATACCCGCCGACATCTTCATGTCGTCCTGGGGGCCGTGGACCATTTCGACCGAGAACAGCTTCATCATCAGGGCGATGCTGTTGCGGGCGCCTTCCACGTTGCATCCCGACATGCCCAGCAGGATGTCGTTGTTGTCCCAGCGCAGGCAGATATCGCCTTCGCGCGCGGCACGCTCGAGCTTCTGGAGGGTGCGGGTCCTGACGACGGTCTTCACCGTTTCGCTGGCCAGTGGTCCGAAGCCGATGCGGAACATGCAGATCACGGCCGGCTTGCCGCTGCTGGCGACGCGAAGGTCGAAGGCGGCTATCGCAGCATCGGCTTCGCTCTCGGCCTGGGACGGCGTCGGCAACTCATCCGCCTGCACCGCTGCCGTGGTGGCAAGCGCGCCGAGCTCCCCCAGATCGAAATCGAGGATTGCGCCGTCTCCGCTGCTGTCCATGGTGTCCCTCCGAGGGCCTGTTGAGCGCAAGCGTACGGTGGGGAACGTAGCACAAAACGTGACGTGCGTCACGTTTTAACAGATGTTTGCGATTCGTTGCAGTTCGTTACAAACGGCCTGCCGCATCCGCGGCTTCCAGCGTGTTCTGCATCAACATCGCGACGGTCATCGGGCCGACGCCGCCCGGAACGGGTGTGATCCAGCTGGCCCGTTCGGCTGCCGCATCGAAGTCGACGTCACCGCACAGCGTGCCGTCCTCCCTGCGGTTGATGCCGACGTCTATCACCCGTGCGCCCGGCCTGATCCATTCGCCCCTGACGATCCCCGGACGCCCGACCGCCACCACCAGCAGTTCCGCTTCGGCGACATGCGCGGCCAGATTTCGCGTGAAACGGTGGCAACAGGTCACGGTGGCACCGGCCAGCAGCAGCTCGAGCACCATCGGCCGGCCCACGTGGTTCGAGGCGCCGACAATGACGGCATGTTCGCCGTAGAACGTCGCGCCGGCGTGCCTCAGCAGATGGATGACGCCCTTCGGCGTGCAGGGCCTGAGGCCCGGCTGGCGCAGCACCAGCCGGCCCATGTTCTGGGAATGGAAACCATCGACATCCTTTTCCGGTGCGATGCGTTCGATCAACGCCGCCGGATCGATGTGCGCGGGAAGCGGCAGCTGCACCAGGATTCCGTCGATGCCGGCGTCGCCGTTGAGCCGGTCGATCAGGCCGAACAGCTCATCGCCGTCGACGTCGGCCGGCAGGTCGTAGTCCAGCGCGTGGATGCCTGCGCGTCGCGCAGCGCTGCGCTTGTTTCGCACATAGACCGCTGAGGCGGGATCGTCGCCGACGAGAATGACCGCCAGCGCCGGCGCCCGCAGCCCACGCGCCTGGCGGGCATCGACCTCGCTGCGGATCCGATCAAGGTGGGCATCTGCCAGGCTTCGGCCGTCGAGGATGTGCGCGGGCATGGATGTGTACGATGGATTGGGAGCGCTCATTATGCCTTCTGAGGCGCGACCGCCCTACTCCGATCACGATGGAAACGATATGACACTCGACGACACCCACGCTGCGGCCGCCTTCCGGCGCCTGATCGGCCATCTCCAGGCGCGTCCGGAGGTGCAGAACATCGACCTGATGATCCTCGCCGGCTTTTGCCGCAATTGCCTGGCCGACTGGTATCGGGAGGCTGCGTTGGCCGCGGGTGAATCGGTGCAGCGGGACGAGGCCCGCGAGATCATCTACGGCGAACCGTATGCCGACTGGCGATCGAAGCACCAGCGCGAAGCCACCCCCGAACAGCTTGCCGCCTTCGAGGCGAGCCAGCGCCGCCACACGAAAGCCGGCTGACCCCATGGATCAGCCGGCGCATGCCTCGGCGGACGCAACCGGCAGGCGCGCCGCCAGCGGAATGCCCTCGGCACAGCCGCGACAGTCCGGGTCGCGCTGCAGGACGAGGCGATCGAACTGCATGCGCAGCGCGTCGTAGGTGAGCAACGTGCCCTTGAGCGACTGCCCCAGACCGAGCAGGTGCTTGATCGCTTCGGTCGCCTGCAGCAGCCCGATCACACCGGGCAGCACGCCGAGCACGCCGGCTTCGGCGCAGTTGGGGGCAAAGGCCGGTGGCGGCGGTTCCGGAAACAGGCAGCGGTAACAGGGTCCCTGCCCCGGCACGAACAGGCTGACCTGGCCGCGGAAGCGCTCCACCGCGCCGTAAACCCAGGGCATGCCCAGCGTTTCGCAGGCTGCATTGACCAAGTAGCGCGTCGCGAAGTTGTCCGCGCCATCGATCACCAGGTCGTGCCCCGAGAGCAGATCCAGGGCGTTGTCCTGGTCCAGCCGTTTCTCGACCGCCCTCACGACCACACCCGGATTGAGCGCGGCCAGCCGCTGCGACGCCGACAGCACCTTGGCACGACCGACATCGTCCTCGCCATGCAGGACCTGGCGCTGCAGGTTGCTGCGTTCGACAAGATCGTCGTCAACCAGCGTCAGGTGCCCGATACCCGCAGCCGCCAGATACAGCGCCGCCGGCGAGCCCAGTCCGCCGGCGCCGACCAGCAGGACGCGCGCCGACAGCAACCGTTGCTGACCGGCCATCCCGACCTCGGGCAGGCGCAGGTGACGGTCGTAGCGATCCGCGTCCTGGGGATCCAGTCCTTCACCCCCGAGCAAAGGCAATCCGCAGGCCAACCACGCCTTGAATCCACCCGTCACCGATTCCACCCGGGTGAAGCCCATGGCCGCCGCTTGTTGCGCACACTGGCGCGAGCGCACGCCGGAGGCGCAGATCAGGACCACATCCTGTGACGGGGAAAGCTGGAGCGCAGCCATGGCGCCCTGGAAGAGACTGTGGGGCGCGCTGACGCTGTCGGCCGGTCGACCCTGGCCCCATTCAGCGGGCTCGCGGACGTCGACAAGCACCGCGCCCTGGCGCACGCGATCCCGGGCGAGCCGGGCATCGATCTCGTCGACGCCCGAAAGGGAGTTGGATGAATTCATGCCGAAAGTCTAAGCCCTGCTCGAGGGCAACCGGAGAGCCTGCACAACGTCTCCGGGCTGGTATTCACGTTCGCCTTCCTCAAGCCGGATCAGCGCATCGGCCGCCGCGAGCATGGTCAGTGCGCCCGATCCCTGGTGTCCAAGCGGCTCGGCCAGCCAGCTGCCATCGCCGTGCTGCACCAGGGTCGCACGCAGGAATTCCAGGCGTGGATGGCGCTTGCGCAGGCTGGTCGCCATCCGCACCTTGAACAGCGAAGGCGCGGGACGACCCAGCAACCGGTACAGCAGCGGACGCACCAGCACTTCGCAGGTGACGCCGACCGACACCGGATTGCCGGGCAGCGCGAGGACACGCGTCTGTCCGATGCGGCCGCACAGGGCCGGCATTCCCGGTTTCATCCTGATTTTCCAGAACGTCACGACACCCAGGGCGGCAATGATTGCCGGCAGATGGTCGGCCTCACCCGCGGAGACGCCTCCGCAAGTGAGCAACAGATCGGTGTCGTCAGCGCAGGCCTCCTCGATCTGTTGCCGCAGGCGGTCGGGATCATCGCCGCTGTGCCGGACCGCGATGACGTCGGCGCCGGCATCCGCGAGCAGGCCAGCCAAGAGCGGGCCGTTGCTGTCGTAGCGCTGGCCGTGCGCCAGCGGCTGTCCAGGTTCGACCAGTTCGTCACCGGTGGTCAGGACCACCACCCTTGGCCTGTTCACGACCTCGACGCGGGTGAGGCCGAAGCTTGCCAGCACCGCCATTCGCACCGGATTGATGACGTCTCCTGCGGAAAGAAAACGCGTGCCGCTCTGGCAGTCATCATCCGCCGCCCGCACGTTCGCGCCGGCGCGAGCGTCCGCGGGCAGCCACACACGATCCTGTTCTCGGCGGGCGTGTTCCTGGATGACGACCGTATCCGCGCCCTGCGGCATCGGCGCACCGGTCATGATCGCCATGGCGGTGCCCGGCGCCATGGCGTACTCGCGGGTATCACCGGCAAGAATCGTGGCCACCAGCGGAAGGCCGGAGTCCGCCGCGAGGGGCAGATCGGCGCCCCGCACGGCGAAGCCATCCATGGCCGCATTGGCAAAACCGGGCAACGCGAATGGTGCATGGCGATCCCGCGCGGCAATCCTGCCCAGCGCGTCGTGCAGGCTGACGTCTGTACTGTCGAGGCGCTCGACGCCGGACACGACCATTGCCAGCGCATCGTCATAGCTCACTGGTGTCTGCATGCCGCCTCCAGGACGTCCAGGTCTTCAAGATGGTTGATGTTGACGAAGGGGTCTTCCTGGTCTGCGACTGGATAGTCGATCCATTCCACGCCGGCATCGTCCAGCCAGTTGCGCATCGACGGAGGGCGCGACGTCGCCAGGGCCGCTTCGGCGGCACTGGCCAGCGCAGGGTCGAGTACGGCGAAGAGCGGCTGCAGGCCGCCATCGGTGCGCAATGCCGCAGCCGGTGCACCGGCCAGCACCGCCTCATGCAGCCGCTGCACCTGGTCGCGCGGTGCCCGCGGACAGTCCACCGGCGCGATGGCCAAGACAGCATCGGGAAATCGTCGCCAGGTACTTGCCAGCGCCGCGAGCGGACCGCGCGCCGACCACTGCGGCTGATCCGCGATGCAGTCCATCCCCAGCCTCGCATAGGCCCAAAGGTGGCGATTGGCGCTGATCACCAGCTGTCCGACCTGCGGGCGCAGACGTTCCACGGCATGGCAGACAAGCGGGTATCCGTGCAACCGCAGCCACGCCTTGTCACGGCCGCCACAACGGCGCCCCTGCCCGCCGGCGACCACCAGTCCCAATGGCTTTTCCATGGAGCGTGTCATGGCCTTGCTGTCGTGCGTCGACTCCACCTTCTGCACCGGTCCCTTCCGCTGGCGCTGGCTGTCGACGCAGTGGACAGGCCCGCTGCAAGGTCCCGGGAAACGGATCAGCGGCGCTTGACGTGCCGGATGAGCCGCTTGCGCTTCGCCTTCTGGCGCTCGGTCAGGGGATTGGTGCGACCGGCGAAAGGGTTTTCGCCGTCGCGGAATTCAAGGCGGATCGGCGTGCCGACCAGCCGGTAATGCCGGCGCAGGTAGTTCTCGAGATAGCGCTTGTAGCTTTCCGGCAAGGTCGCCAACCGGTTGCCATGGAGGACGACACGCGGCGGAATGCGTCCACCCTGATGCGCATACCGCAACTTGGCGGTACGCCCGCGCACCAGCGGCGGCTGCGCGCTTTCGAAGGCCAGATTCATCACGTCGGTGAGTTCGTGGGTATTGAACTCGAAGGTGGCCGAGGCGTGCGCGCGACCCACCGCCTTCATCAGTTCACCCAGGCCGGAGCCATGGCGCGCGGAAATGAAGACCGTTTCGGCCCAGGATACAAAGGCAAGCTTGCGATCCAGCTGCCGTTCGACCTGCTCGCGCTCATCCGGCTTCAGGCCATCCCATTTGTTGACCACCACGACCAATGCCCTGCCGGCATCCAGCGCGTGGCCGAGGACGGTGGCGTCCTGGTCGGTCACACCTTCCTGCGCATCGATCAGCACCAGGGCGATCTGCGCCTGCTCCATCGCCTGGAGTGTCTTGATGACACTGAACTTCTCGACCGCGTCATCGACGCGGCCGCGACGGCGGATGCCGGCCGTGTCGATCAGCAGGTAGCGCCGACCGTCGCGCTCGAACGGCACGCGGATCGCGTCACGCGTCGTGCCCGGCTCGTCGCTGGCGACGACGCGCTCTTCGCCGAGAAGACGGTTGACCAGGGTCGATTTGCCGACATTCGGCCGCCCGATGATGGCGATGCGGAGACGATCGGGATCGGCGTCGGCACTGGCATCCGTCTGTGGCGGCAGCACCTCGACGATCGCCTCGCCGAGGCTGGTGATGCCACGGTTGTGGGCCGCGGAGAGGGTCAAGCCCTCGCCCAGGCCCAGCTCGCTGAATTCGGCGCCGGCAATGTCCTCGTCGAGACCGTCGGTCTTGTTGACCGCCAGCAGGACCTGCTTGCCGGCGCGCCGCAATCCCTGGCTGATCTGGCGGTCGTAAGGCGTCAGGCCCTCACGGGCGTCGAGCACGAATACGACGACATCGGCCTCGGTGATTGCCGCTTCGGCCTGGCGAGCCGCGAGCTTGGGCAATTCCTGTTCGAAGTCGCTCAGGCCACCGGTATCGACGAGAAGAAAGGGTCGCGAGAAGGTCCGGCACACGCCATGGTGGCGATCTCGGGTCACGCCCGGACGGTCGGCCACAATCGCATCTCGCGTGCGCGTCAGTGCATTGAACAGGGTCGATTTGCCCACGTTCGGGCGTCCAACCAGGGCCACGACCGGCAGGGTGCCGGTCAGTGCCGTGTCGGCTTGGTCAGTCGACATCGCCATGGTCTCCATGGCCGGCGGTGCCGGGGTGGACCCGGATTGCCGGCTCGACAAGGTGTATGCGTCAGCTGCCGCCGACGCGGTAGGCGGTCAGCCCGCCATCGATCGTGGTCACGTAGACCACGTCGCCAATCACCAGGGGCGCGCTGCGGATGGCATCGCGGCCATTGCGTTCACGGGCGACGATGCTGCCGCTGTTCGGGTCCAGCCAATGCACGTAACCTTCGAGATCGCCGACGGCGACATAGCCACCGACCGCAGCCGGTGCCGAGAGGCGACGATGTTCGAGGGCGTCCTGCGTCCACAGCGCACCACCGGTATGGGGGTCGAGTGCGACCACCTTGCCATCGGCGGCGCTGACGAACAGGTGCTGTCCGAGCGCGACACCCGTCGCTGACGACAGGTCACGGTTCCAGCGCGTGTGGCCGCCGGCGATGTCGACCGCCACCGTCTGGCCATCGAAACCGGCCGCGTACAGCACGCCGTCGGCGGAGACGATCTCGCCATCGACGTCAGCCAGGCGCTCCAGGTCGGTGCGGCCTTCACCCAGCCCGATCTGCTGCTGCCAGACCACCATGCCGTCGTCAGCCCGCAAGGCGATGACGCGACCGTCATCGTAGGCGTTCAGCAGGTAACCACGGTCATAGCGCGGGCTGGCGTTGCCGCGCAGACTCAGCGCCGGCACGGCCTGCTCGTGCAGCCACAACCGACGTCCGTCGGACAGGTCCAGCGCGCTGGTGCGACCGTCATGGCTGCGGACGAAGAGCTTGCCTTCGGCGATCACCGGCGCGGAGATCACCTCCGACGTCAGCCGGTGCACATGGCGTTCGGCCAGCGACTGTTCGTCGAATACGACGACCGTGCCATCAAGGGTACCGACGGCCACGATGCCTTCACCGACGCCCGGCGTGCTGGCGAAGCGGTGTTCGGTGCGCTGGCGGTTGATCTCGTCGCCGGTGTTGGCATCGATCACCAGCAAGTCACCCTTGGTGTTTGCCGCGTAGAGCCGACCCTGATGAGCGGCAACCGCCATGGCCAGGCCCGGCTTGCCACCGACGTCGCCAATGTTGCGACTCCACAGGCGCTGCACGCTGATCCGGGTTTCGATGTCCTCCAGTTCCTTCGGCGGCTTGATGTTTTCACGCTTGGAACTGGAGCAGGCGGCCACCAGGCCGACCAGGATGAGCAGCAGCGCCCGGATCATGCCTGGCCCCCTTCCTCGGACGGGAACTCGCTCAGCTTCATGTCCAGCGCTGCCGGATTGGCAGGTCCGGCAGCCTGCGCTTCGAGATAGGCGGCACGCGCATCACCGCGACGACCAAGTGCAGCGAGGATGTCGCCGCGCAACTCGGCACGCTCGGCGACAAAGCCGTCGCTGGCGACGCCGTCCAGCGTCTTCAACGCCACATCCGGCGTCCCCGCCGCAAGCTCGAGGCGCGCAAGGCGCAGGTTGACCAGTGAACGCAGCGGCGCTTCGTCGGCCTGCCGGGCTGCCCAGGCGAGATTCTCGCGGGCGCCATCGATATCGCCGGCTTCAGCCTGCTTCGCCGCCTCGGCCATTGAAGCCAGGACTGCAAAGCCGCTGCCCGGGAACTGGTCACGCAGTTCGCGCGCGGCGGCCGCGACCGATTCGGCGGTGGCATCTTCGACGCGGACGCGCTCGAACAGCTCAGCGGCCGTGTGCGCCTGGCGCATCTTGTGCTGCTGCCACTGGCCATAGCCGAAAATGGCAGCCAGGCCAATGACGATGCCGCCGATGATGGCGGTCGCGTTGTCCTTCAACCACGAGCGTACACGCTCGCTTTGCTCGTGCTGGTCGTAAATTTCCATGGAGTTTCCAAACGGTGTAAGCCGCGACCGGACTCCGGTCGAATGCGATGACGAAGCTTACCAGCGGCGCCGCTCCAACGCAGCCCGGTGATGGTGGAGAGGCGGGCGGCCGTTGCCACCCGCGTCCCCGGATTTGGCCCGACGGGCCCGGGAGGTTCGATCGACGGTGTCGGCGAAGACGCTGCTCAGCCTTCGCCGCCAAACACCTCGACGCGAACAACGTCGTTGGGGCTGCGGTGCATGGTCAGATCGATGGCCGTGCCATTGCTGGTCAACCGGGCATGCCGGCTGTTGCCGATCGTGAACTGCAGGGGCTGCTCGCTGCGGTACACCCAGCGTCCCGGCGTACGGAGCGCCTGGTGGATGCGACGGCCGGACTCGCTCACTTCGACCCAGCTCTTGTCGTCGAGCTCGAGCACCGCCTCGAAACGGCCGCTGCCAACCACGTTGTCGACCGGTCCGGACTCGGCCACCGGTTCCGTGTTGCCTGATTCCGGCATGACTGCAGGCAGCGGCGGACCGACCGACGCCATCGGCGGCACCGCAATCAGCGATGCACGCAACACCTCGGTCTGTTCGGACGCCTGCGATGCCGGCTCCGGGCGCTGCGGCAAGGCCACCAGGGCACCGCCGTCGCCGGCCAGCGGCGGCTGCAGATCGAACCGGTTGCCCGCCAGCCCCTCCCCCAGCTTGCCCGATGCGGCCCACCAGACCACCGGAAGAGCGATCAGCGCCGTCAGGGCGATGTACGTCGCGGGTCGCACGTAGCGCTCGATGACGTATTCGCTGCGCGGTCGGACGCCGGTGGCGACCAGTGCCGGCGCCGGGCGCTCTTCCTGCTGAAGCGCCTGCTCTATCTCGTTATCCGACAGCCCGACCAGCCGGCCGAAACTGCGAAGGTAGCCACGCCGGTAGATCGGTGCACCCAGCCCCTCGAGGTCACCCTGTTCAACCTGGGCGATCACGCGAGCCGGAAGGCGCAGCTGCGTGCCCACCTCTTCAATGCTCCAGCCACGCGCCTGACGCGCGTCACGGAGCTTCCCCGAAAAATCCATGTCCCGTCCCCCCGCTGGTTCTGTGAACATCACTCGTCGTCCTGATCCGCTACCGCAAAACGCCAACGGAAACCCGTTGGCAATAAAATCAATCAACCGCCGCTGGCCTGCAGGCGTGCGCGATAGGTCGCTGCAGCGCCGCTGTCGCCCAACTGTTCCTCAATCCGTGCCGCCAGCTCCAGGGCCGTGCGGTCCAGGCCGCCACCGGCATCGGCGCGCTGCATGAACGCGCGCGCGCGCATGTACTCCTGCTTGCTGAAGGCGACACTGGCCATGCCCAGCAAGGCCTGTACATCATTCGGGAAGCGCGTGAGGACCTGCGACAGGTAGTTTTCGGCCAGGTCCATGCGGCCACTGGCGACTGCGCAGGTGCCGGCGTTGGCCATGGCCGATTCCGGCGTCTTGTAGAACGGGTCCGCCAGGGCCTGCTGGAACGACTGCTCCGCTTCGGCATAGTTGCGCTGGCGACATTGCCAACTGCCGTAGTTGTTGAGGATGTCGCCCTGCCTGCCGCCGTAACGGATCGACTGCCGATAGTGGTGCGCGGCCTGTTCGGAATTGCCGATGGTTTCGTACAGGATGGCCATCACCGTGTGGGCGCTGGCCGAGGTCGGTTCGATGTTCAGGGCGCTGTTGAGCTTCTCCATCGCGATCTCGTATTCGCCGCGGGCGTAATACCGCTGCCCGAGCTCAACGAGGATGTCGGAGTTGTTGCGCCGCGTCTCGCCGTCCATCTGGTTGCCGCCACGCGAGCGACTGTTGCCGCGGTTGCCGCTGTTCCGGTTGCCGCGGTCGGGAACGGCGGCGACCGTGCTGCTGCGCATCTGCGGATCGTTCATGCGCGGCTGGCTGGCGCAACCGGAGCCGGCGAACGCCAGCGCCGCAAGAAGAATCGAAAGGATCAGGCGATCAGACAGCGGCATGGCGGTTGCGTTCCTCGACTTCCCGACGGAACTGCGCCGAGCGCCGGGTCCGGTCGGCGACCATGCCTGCGAGCTGTCCACAGGCCGCGTCGATGTCCTGACCGCGTGTGCGTCGCAGGGTGGTGATGATCCCGGCGTCATAGACGATCTGCTGGAACCGCTGGATCACAGCGGGATCCGGACATTCGTATTCAGTACCGGGGAACGGATTGAACGGGATCAGGTTGAGCTTGGAGGGCACCTTGCGCAGGACCTTGACCAGCGCGCGCGCCTGCGCCTCGCTGTCGTTGACGTCCTTGAGGAGCGTGTATTCGAAGGTGATCGACGAACGCGGTCGCTTGGCCTGGTAGCGCCTGCAGGCGTCCAGGAGATCGACGATCGGATACTTGCGGTTGATCGGCACGAGGTGGTCGCGCAGCGCATCGTCGGGCGCGTGCAGCGATACCGCCAGGCTCACGTCGGCGGCGTCCGACAGCTTGTCGATCATCGGCACCACACCGGCGGTGGACAGCGTCACGCGCTTGTTCGCCAGGCCGAAACCGAAATCGTCGCGCATGATGTTCATGGCCGGGACGACGTTGTCGAAATTCAGCAGCGGCTCACCCATGCCCATCATCACGACATTGGTGATCCGTCGCTTCTGATGTGTGAGGTGGCCGAGATCGCGTGCGGCGTGCCAGACCTGTCCGACGATTTCCGCGGTCTTCAGATCGCGGTTGAAACCCTGCTTGCCGGTCGAACAGAAACGGCAGTTCAGTGCGCAACCCACCTGCGAGGACACGCACAGGGTGCCGCGCGTCGGCTCCGGGATATAAACCGTCTCGATGCCGTTGGCGCCGTCCAGTGACAGCAGCCACTTGCGCGTGCCATCCACGGACTCCTGGTCGACCTGGGCCGTCGGCACGCGGACTTCGGCGACTTCGGCAAGCTTGCTGCGCAAGGCCTTGCCGAGGTCGGTCATCTTGTCGAAATCGTCGGCGAAGTAGTGGTAGATCCACTTCATCACCTGATGTGCGCGGAAGCGTTTCTCACCGAGCTGCTCGACGAAAAACGCCTCCATGCGGGTCCGGTCCAGACCCAGCAGGTTCACCTTCGACGACGATGTCGACTGCTGCATCATCGTTGGCTCAACGCGAGCACAGCTCAGCTTCGGTGAAGAAGTAGGCGATCTCGTTCGTCGCCGTATCCGCGCCGTCGGAACCATGCACCGCATTGGCATCGATGGAATCCGCGAAGTCGGCACGGATGGTGCCCGGCGCAGCGTCCTTGGGATTGGTGGCGCCCATCAGTTCACGATTCCTGGCAATGGCGTTTTCGCCTTCCAGGACCTGGATCATCACCGGCCCGGAAATCATGAATTCCACGAGCGCGCCGAAGAACGGACGCTCGCGATGGACGGCGTAAAAGCCTTCCGCGTCCTCGCGTGACAGCTGCTTCATCCTGGCGGCGACAATCTTCAAACCGGCTTTTTCGAAACGGGTGTAGATTTCGCCGATGACATTCTTTGCAACAGCGTCGGGCTTGATGATCGAAAGGGTGCGTTCCAGCGCCATGAAATCTCCGGATACCTGTGGGGGTTGGTGACGAAAGCGGGCCGCTAATCTAACAGCATTGCCGGTGGAATCACAGGCTTAGCAGCCATTCATGACGTGCCCTCTCGGGCTGCCGCGCCCGCGCACTTTAGCGTCGCCGCTGGACGTCCTGTGTGATTTGCGTCCCAACTTGACCGGCGACAGCGTTGCTGCGAGCATCCATACCATTGAGTATGGTCTGCCGTCCGGGCGCGCGTCTGGCACCCGGAGCCTGCCCACCCGCAATGCGCGCTATACCGCGGTTTTCTTCCGTTTCACCCCTAACCAACTGACCCTTGGGGATTTCGATGACTACTCCTCGTCTGACCATACGCAAGGCGGCCGTCCTGGGCGCCGGCGTGATGGGCGCACAGATCGCCGCCCACCTGGCCAACGCCAACGTCGACGTTGTCCTGTTCGACCTGCCGGCCAAAGACGGCAAAGCGAACGGGATCGTCGACAAGGCGATCCTGGCGCTGGCCAAGCAGTCGCCGGCGCCTCTGGCCGAGCCCTCGCGGCTGGGCGCGATCACCGCTGCCAACTACGACCAGCACCTCGACCTGCTCAAGGACTGCGACCTGGTCATCGAGGCGATTGCCGAACGGATGGACTGGAAGCGCGACCTTTACACGAAGATTGCGCCATATGTATCTGAAAAGGCAGTGCTTGCCAGCAACACTTCAGGCCTGTCGATCAATGGCCTCGCCGCCGCCATCCCGGCGCAGCTGCGGCCGCGCTTCTGCGGCGTGCACTTCTTCAACCCGCCGCGCTACATGCACCTGGTCGAGCTGATTCCCTGCACCGGAACCGATGCCGCCGTGCTCGACGGCCTGGAAACCTTCCTGACCACGAACCTCGGCAAGGGCGTGGTGCGGGCCAAGGACACGCCCAATTTCATCGGCAACCGCATCGGCGTGTTCTCGATCCTGGCGACCATGCACCATACGCAGGAGTCCGGCCTCGGCTTCGATGTCGTCGACGCCCTGACCGGCCCGGCCATCGGCCGTCCCAAGAGCGCCACCTACCGCACTGCGGATGTCGTCGGCCTGGACACCATGGCGCACGTCATCAAGACGATGGCCGACACGCTGCCGGAGGATCCCTGGCATCGGTATTTCAAGGCACCGGTCTGGTTGCAGGCGCTTATCGACAAGGGCGCCCTCGGCGCCAAGACCGGCGCCGGCTTCTTCCGCAAGATCGGCAAGGACATCCACGTCCTCGATCTGGCGAAGCAGGATTTCCGCCTGTCCGACGGCAAGGCCAGCGACGAGGTCGCCGGCATCCTGGCTATCCGCGACCCCGCCGGGAAGTTCGCGAAGCTGCGTGCCAGCAGCGATCCGCAGGCGCAGTTCCTGTGGGCCGTTTTCCGTGACCTTTTCCACTACACCGCCTTCCATCTGGGCGACATCGCCGATACCGCCCGCGACGTCGATTTCGCCATCCGCTGGGGCTACGGCTGGAAGCTGGGACCGTTCGAAACCTGGCAGGCCGCCGGCTGGAAGCAGGTCGCCGCGTGGATCGACGAGGACATCAAGGCCGGCAAGGCCATGAGCGACGCGCCGCTGCCGGGGTGGGTGTTGGGCGGCCGCGAGGGCGTGCACGGAAAGGACGGCAGCTACAGCCCGGATTCGGGCACCCAGGTGCCCCGCTCCACCCTGCCCGTCTATGAGCGCCAGCGCTTCCCCGATCCGCTCCTGGGCGAGCGCTTCGACCAGGGCCAGACGCTGTTCGAGAACGACGGCGTGCGCCTGTGGACCGACGGCGACGGCGTAGGCGTGATCAGCTTCAAGACCAAGATGCACACGGTCAGCGACCAGGTGCTGGACGGCATCCAGGAAGCGATCGGCATCGCCGAGCGTGACCTGCGCGCGGTGGTGATCTGGCAGCCGAAGGAGCCGTTCTCCGCCGGCGCGGACCTGGCCGGTGCGCTGGGGCTGCTGCAGGACGGCAAGGTCGACGCGTTCGAGGCGATGGTGGCCAACTTCCAGCGCACCAGCCAGCGGATCAAGTATTCGCTGGTGCCGGTGGTGGCCGCGGTGCGCGG
>CAZYHP010000013.1:13823-39789 GCA_964647135.1 uncultured Rhodanobacteraceae bacterium | reverse complement strand
ATCCGGCGCAGCACGTAGCCGCGACCCTCGTTCGACGGCAGCACGCCGTCGACGATCAGGAACGCGCTGGCGCGGATGTGGTCGGCAATCACGCGCAAGGACTTGTTCTGCAGGTCGGCAGTGCCGGTCAGTTCCGAAGCGCGCCGGATCAGGGCCTGGAACAGGTCGATCTCGTAGTTCGAATGGACGCCCTGCAGGATGGCCGCGAGGCGTTCCAGGCCCATGCCGGTGTCGACGCAGGGCGCCGGCAATGGCACAAGGGTGCCGTCGGGCTGGCGGTCGAACTGCATGAACACCAGATTCCAGATCTCGATGAAGCGGTCGCCATCCTCGTCCGGCGAACCGGGCGGGCCACCGGCAAGGTGCGCACCATGGTCGTAGAAGATCTCGGTGCATGGACCGCAGGGGCCGGTGTCGGCCATCTGCCAGAAATTGTCGGACGCATAAGGTGCGCCCTTGTTGTCGCCAATGCGGACGATGCGCGACTCCGGCACGCCGATGTCGTCACGCCAGATGGCGTAGGCCTCGTCGTCGGTGTGATAGACGGTCACAAGCAATCGATCGGCCGGCAACTTCCAGACCCCGGTCAGCAGTTCCCAGGCCCAGGCGATCGCTTCCTTCTTGAAGTAGTCGCCGAAGGACCAGTTGCCGAGCATCTCGAAGAAGGTGTGGTGGCGCGCGGTGTAACCCACCGAGTCGAGGTCATTGTGCTTGCCGCCGGCGCGCAGGCAGCGCTGTACGTCCGCCGCGCGCACGTAGCTGCGCTTCTCCGCACCCAGGAACACGTCCTTGAACTGGACCATGCCGGAATTGGTGAACAGCAGGGTGGGATCGTTGCCCGGCACCAACGGTGCCGAGGGCACGATTTCGTGCGCCTTGCTGCGGAAAAAGTCGAGGAACTGCTGGCGGATCTGCTTCGAGCTGTACATGGGCGGCTGCGGCGGCTTGTGCGTAGCACAAAAGCATGACGAAAAATCGGCCGGAACGCCATGGCCGGTTCATCGCACCCCGCAGGCAGCCGTGGCGCCAAGCGCCCGGCCACGGACCGCTGTTCGCCCCGGCGGGAGGACTCAGAGCGGCGCCAGCGCCCGGACGACGATATAGCCGCTGCGCCAGTACAGGGCGTCGAGCAAGCCGATGGCAAGCCGGTCCGTCCAGCGTTCCGGCAGGTTGCGCGGGAAGAGTTCCCAGCCCCGGCTCTCGCCCAAAGGCCGGAATCCGTGTTTCATGGGCGTGTCGAGGAACAGGTCTTCCGGCAACGGCGCCTCCTCGTGGTCGTCTTCGGCGTCGATCGCGTTGATCATCGCCACCCGGGCCGGCATCACGCTGCCTGCGTTCCAGCGCTCGATCGGCCTCGGCGCGCGATCCACCTTCGGCTGCACCGGCTCGGCCAGCAGCAGGACGCCATCCGGCGCCAGGCGTGGACGGATCTGCTCCAGCAGTTGCGCGAACAACTCGGGCGGAAGGTGGTGGACGAAGCCGACACAGGTGATGAACCGGTAGGTTTCCCGGTCTCCCTGCAGGAAATCGAAAACCGACGCGTTCACGAGGCGGGTCTCCGCCGCCAGACCGGCCCGTTCGAGATTGTGGCGGGCGAACCCGAGCATGCCCGCGCTCTGGTCGACGCCGACACGACGGTCGAAGCGCGCGCCATAGCGGGTCAGCATGTGGCCGGTGCCGCAGGCGAGATCCAGCTGCGCACCGCCCGTCGGGATCAGGTGACGGACGCGCCGGAACAGATGGTGATTGGCGAGTGCCCGCGGCTCGCTGATGACCTGGTCGTAGACGTGCGCGGTGTTGTCATGGAAGACACGGTCGCGCTGGAAATGCTCGGCGGTATGGGGATCGATCACGTCCTGCCCTGCTGGCGCGAAAGGCGGCAATGATGCCACGGTCCATGCAGGCACCGGGATCAGTCGAGGTCCTCGTCCCCGTCGTGATCGGCCGGATCAAGCTCCAGGCAGGCACGGGCCATTGCCGAAGGGAATCCTCGGGTAAGGAGGAAACGCGCGCGCCGGGCGCGCTCGGCATGGTCTCCAGCCGGCGACCGGAACCGACGCCGATACAGGTCCAGCGCCAGGGACGGCCAGTCAGGCTCACCGGCTTCGAGCGCCTGCTGGATCAGTGAATCGCCCAGGCCATGCTGGCGCAGCTCTGCCGCGATGCGTACAGGGCCCTGCCCCTGGGCTATCCGGCTTCGCACCAGCACCTCGGCAAAGCGTTCATCGGATTGCAGGCCGGTGCCATCCAGACGCGTGATGGCAGTGTCGACCTCGTCGTCATCGTGTCCGCTGCGAACGAGTTTGCGCCGCAGTTCCCGGCGCGAGTGCTCGCGACGCGCCAGCAGGCCCAGCGCACGCGTCTGGGCATCGCGGACGGGAGGCTTGCGTTCCTTCATGCGCCTGTGTTCCGGAACGCGCCCGGCTCATTTGCCTGGCGCGCGCCTGGAAGCGAACAGTCAATCAGTCCTGTTCCACTTCATCGGCCTCGGCTTCAGCACCCGCCGACACCGGCACCACCAGCTTCTCGCGCAGACGGGCATCCAGTTCCGCCGCGACGGAGGGATTGTCCTTGAGATACTGGCGCGCCGACTCCTTGCCCTGGCCGAGGCGCTCACCACCGTAGCTGTACCAGGCGCCCGACTTCTCGACCATCTTGTGCTCGACGCCCATGTCGATCAGCTCGCCTTCGCGGCTGATGCCCTGGCCGTAGAGGATCTCGAAGTTCACCACCTTGAACGGCGGCGCCATCTTGTTCTTCACCACCTTGACCTTGGTCTGGTTGCCGATGATCTCGTCGCCGGCCTTGATGGCGCCGATACGACGAATGTCCAGGCGCACCGAGGCGTAGAACTTCAGTGCGTTGCCGCCGGTGGTGGTCTCGGGGTTCTGGCCCGGCATCATCATGCCGATCTTCATGCGCAGCTGGTTGATGAAGATGACCATGCAGTTGCTGCGCTTGATGTTGCCGGTGAGCTTGCGCAGCGCCTGGCTCATCAGGCGCGCCTGCAGGCCGACCTGCAGCTCGCCCATTTCACCTTCGATTTCCGCCTTCGGAGTCAGCGCTGCGACCGAGTCGACAACGACCACGTCGACGGCGCCGGAGCGCACCAGCATGTCGGCGATTTCCAGCGCCTGCTCACCGGTGTCCGGCTGGCTGACCAGCAGGTCCTCGATGTTGACGCCGAGCTTTTCGGCATAGCTGGGATCCAGCGCATGCTCGGCGTCGATGAAGGCCGCAGTACCGCCCGCCTTCTGTGCCTGGGCGATGACCTGCAGGGTCAGCGTGGTCTTGCCGGAGGATTCCGGCCCGTAGACCTCGACGACGCGGCCGCGCGGCAGGCCACCGATACCGAGCGCCACATCCAGGGCCAGCGAACCGGTGGACACGGCATCCACGGAATCGCTGGGGCGGTCGCCCATGCGCATGACGGTGCCCTTGCCGAACTGCTTTTCGATCTGGCTGAGGGCGGCGGTAAGGGCGCGCTTGCGGTTCTCGTCCATGGACTGGCTCCTGGTCATATTCGGGAATGGGGGCAGGTTAGGTGGGGCCGGTCGCAGCAGCTGCGACGGCGTGGAAACGATAGGCGGGCCGGCATGGCGCCGGCTGCGGCGGATGGCGTAATGCAGCGTCGGAAAAATCGGATTCCGGCGCGCAGTACGAATACTGCGCGACTGCCACCTCGGCGCAATGGGGGCCGCTCACCGGTGCGGCCTCACGAGACCGCAATACAGGCCCTCGATGGCGAAATCCTGGTCGGCGGCGATGTCGATGGGCGCGAAGGCATCGTTGCGCGGGAGCAGGCGCAGGCCATCACGGCCGACCTGCAGCTGCTTGACCGTGATTTCCTCGTCGATGCGCGCGACGACGATCTGGCCGTTGCGCGCCTGCGACATGCGGTGCACACCGATCAGGTCACCGTCGAGGATGCCCTCGTCGCGCATGGACTCGCCCTCGACGCGGAGCAGGTAGTCGGGAAACGGCGAGAACAGCGAGCGGTCGAGCAGCAGGCGGTTGTCGTAGTCGATGTCGGTGCCGATGGGCAGGCCGGCCGACACCCGACCGACCAGCGGCACCCAGTCGGCGGCATCGGATGCCAGCGGCAGGTCGGGCTGCGCGGCGGGCACGGGCTGCAGCAGGCGGATGCCGCGAGCGCGGCCGGGAACACGTTCGATGGCGCCGGCGCGCTCCAGCGCCTCCAGATGGTGTTGCGCGGCGCGCACGCCCTTGAATCCCAGCTCGCGGGCGATCTCCGTCTGCGACGGTGGCATGCCTTCGGACTCGATGCGCTCGGCAATCAGGCGGAGGATGCGCTGCTGGGTTTCGCTGATCGACATGTTAGTAGCATTACTACTAACTGGACCTCTGTCAAGCGGACGTCGACGGCCTAGGTGGACAGGGCAGCCAGTCCGGCGAGGGCCGTTTCCACTGTCCTCAGCCGGACCTGCATCCGGTCGCCGTCAAAGCGGTGGCAGCGCGCGGTGGCCGCTTCACCACGCCGTTTCCAGGCGATCCAGACGGTGCCGACCGGCTTGTCACCGGTACCGCCGTCGGGGCCGGCGATGCCGGTGACGGCCACACCCAGCTCGGCGTCAATGGCCTCCAGCAGGCCCTCGACCATGGCGAGGGCGCAGGCTTCGCTGACGGCGCCCTGATCAGCCAGCACATCGGCGGGCACGCCGAGGAGCCGCTGCTTGGCCGCGTTGCTGTAGGTCACCACGCCGGCTTCGAACACGGCCGAGCTGCCAGCCAGGTCAGTCATGGCCTTGGCGATCCAGCCGCCGCTGCAGCTTTCCGCCGTCGCCATCCGCCATCCGCGCGAGCGGAGAACGGCCGAGAGGTCCTGCACCTGACGGGCAAGCTCCCCGCGCCCGATTTCCTGTGGTCCTGTCATTGTCCATCACCACCATCTTGAGGCCGCGCAACCGGCAGGCTCCAGCCATGCCGGATCGCCATGAAGCGCAGGCCGAAACAGACCGCGACGCCGGTGAACGCGACGGCGTGCCCGTGCAGGTCCAGGGCGTGGCCGCCGACCACGATCAGCGCGCCGGCCATCGCCGCCACGGCATACAGCTCGGCCTGCAACACCACCGGCGTGCGGTTCACCAGCATGTCGCGGACGATGCCGCCACCGATGCCGCTGAGCATGCCCAGCAGGACGGCGCCGAACGGCGCCAGTCCGTAGGCCAGCGCCTTCTCGGTGCCATACACCGCAAACAGGGCCAGGCCGGCGGCGTCGAACAGCTGCACGGGATTGCGCAGGCGCTCGACCTGCGCATGCCAGCGGAACGTCACCAGCCCGGCCAGGCAGGACAGCGCCAGGTAATTCCAGTTCACCAGCGCGGCAGGCGGCAGCGCGCCGATCACGACGTCGCGTGCGATGCCGCCGAAGGTCGCAGTGGCGAACGCCAGGACCAGCACGCCGAACAGGTCCAGGCGATGGCGCACGCCGATGGTCGCACCGCTGATCGCGAACACGAACGTCCCGATCAGGTCGAGGGCAAGCAGGAATACTTCCACGGAACGGGCCTGGCAGCGATGCCGCGTATCATACGCGGACGCCACTGCGTCGCTGTCCAACCGGCACCCGGCTGGCCGCGTGCTCGAACGGCAGAAAAGTGCACGGTTGCCCGCGCCGCGCCGTGGCAACACCTGTCGACGTGCCCTGGATTGCGCCCACCCTTTTCCGCTTCGCTGACTACCGCCGTTGATGAGCAGCCCCGACCTCTCGCAGCACACCCCGCTGATGCGCCAGTACCTGGCGGTCAAGGCCGAGCATCCGGACGTCCTGCTGTTCTTCCGCATGGGCGATTTCTACGAGCTGTTCTACGACGACGCCCGCAAGGCGGCGCGCCTGCTCGACATCACGCTGACGCAACGCGGCAGCAGCGGTGGCGCGCCGATCCCGATGGCCGGCGTCCCGGCGCATGCCCACGAGAACTACCTGGCGCGCCTGCTGAAGCTGGGTGAGTCGGTAGCGATCTGCGAACAGGTCGGCGATCCGGCCACCAGCAAGGGACCGGTCGAGCGCAAGGTCGTGCGCATCGTCACGCCCGGCACGGTGACGGACGAAAGCCTGCTCGAGGAACGTCGCGACCAGTTGCTGCTCGCCATCCACTGTGGTCGCGACGGTCACGGCCTGGCCTGGGTCGATCTCGCCGGCGGTCGCTTCCTGCTCGCCGAACTGGCCGACGACGAGGCGCTGGTGGCGGAACTGGCGCGGCTGTCACCGGCGGAAACGCTGGTCGCCGAAGGCGCGCCGCTGCCTGCGGCCGCACGCATGCTGCCCGGCCTCAAGCAGCGGCCGCCGTGGCACTTCGATGCCGATTCCGGCAGCCGCAACCTCTGCGAATTCTTCGGCAGCCGCGACCTGCGCGGCTTCGGTTGCGCCGACGCGCATCGCGCCATCGCCGCCGCCGGTGCGTTGCTGGCCTATGTGCGTGAAACCCAGCGCACCGCGCTACCGCACCTCACCGGCCTGTCCATGGAACGGCCGGACGAGGCGATCGCCATGGATGCCTCGACGCGCCGCCACCTCGAACTGGATACCCACCCGGAAGGTCGCCGCGAGCACACCCTGCTCGGCGTCATCGACGCCACCGTCACACCGATGGGCGGCCGACTGCTGCGGCGCTGGCTGCATCGGCCACTGCGCGGCCGCGAGGTCCTGCGCGACCGCCACCAGGCGCTGGCGCAGCTGATCGACGGCCACCGCTACCGCGACCTGCACACGCTGCTGCGCGGTGTCGGTGATCTCGAACGCATCCTCTCGCGCGTGGCGCTGCGTTCCGCGCGACCGCGCGACCTGACGACACTGCGCGACGGACTTGCCCTGCTGCCGCGATTGCGGGAAACGCTTGACGGTGCCGCAATCGGTCGCATTGCCGCGCTGCTCGACGAGTTGGGCGAACACGGTGCCAGCCAGCACCTGCTCACCCGCGCACTGGTCGAAGCGCCACCCTTGCTGCTGCGCGATGGCGGCGTGATCGCGGATGGCTACGATGCAGAACTGGACGAGCTGCGGCGATTGGATTCCGACGCAGCAAGTTTCCTAAGCGAGCTGGAAGCACGTGAGCGCACCACGACCGGCATCGCCACCCTCAAGGTCGGCTACAACCGCGTCCATGGCTACTACATCGAGTTCGGCAAGACGCACGATGCCAAGGTGCCGGCGCACTACACACGTCGTCAGACCACGAAGAACGCCGAGCGCTACATCACCGAAGAACTGAAGGCCTTCGAGGACAAGGCGCTGTCGGCGCGCGAGCGGGCGCTGATGCGCGAACGCGGCCTTTACGACGGCCTGCTCGATGCCCTCAACGCGCAGCTCGAGCCGCTGCGTCGCGCCGCCGGCGCACTGGCCGAACTGGACGTACTGGCCGCCCTCGCCCACACCGCCGAGGCCTACGACTACGTCGCACCAGAGCTGGTGGACGAACCCGGCATCCAAATCGAAGGCGGACGTCACCCCGTCGTCGAACGCGTGCTCGATGCGCCGTTCGAACCCAACGACCTGGTCCTCGACGAGGGCCGGCGCATGCTCGTGGTCACCGGTCCGAACATGGGCGGCAAGAGCACGTACATGCGCCAGGCGGCGCTGATCGTGCTGCTCGCCCACATCGGCAGCTATGTGCCGGCGCGGCGCGCGCGCATCGGGCCGGTCGACCGCCTGTTCACGCGCATCGGCGCCGGCGACGACCTGGCGCGCGGCCAGTCCACCTTCATGGTTGAAATGGCCGAGACCGCCAACATCCTGCACAACGCCAGCGACCGCTCGCTGGTGCTGATGGACGAGATTGGTCGCGGCACCAGCACCTACGACGGCCTGTCCCTGGCGCACGCCATCGCCGTCCACCTGGCCACAGCGAACCGTGCCTGGTGCCTGTTCGCCACGCACTATTTCGAGTTGACGACGCTTGCTGGCGAACACGAGGGCATCGCCAACGTGCATCTGGATGCGGTCGAACACGGCGACAGCCTGGTGTTCCTGCACGCCGTCAAGGAAGGCCCGGCCAGCCGCAGTTTCGGCCTGCAGGTCGCGCGCCTGGCCGGCGTGCCGCGTGCGGTCATCGACAACGCGCGCCGACAGCTCTCGATGCTGGAGGCGCAGCGCGACGACGCGCCGCCGGTTTCATCGCCCAGCTCCGGCCAGCTCGGCCTGTTCGCGCCGCCCGCCCCGTCCCCAGCTGTCGAGGCGCTGCGTGCGCTTGACCCCGACGCCCTCAGTCCTCGCGAGGCGCTGGACGCCCTTTACCGCCTGCATCAGCTGGCGCTGCGCAGCTGACTGACTCCGTGGCAGGTCGGCGCGGGTGCCACGTTAGCAGCGCAGGCACGTCCACAAACACCACAGTCCAACATTCCTCACCTCGGCACGGAACGGACAGCGTATTGCTGCTGTCTTTCTGGCGAAGATTGCCCGAAGCAACCACATTGCCCGGAGCACTGTTCGCCATGACCACCCTGCTCTGGCAGCTTTAGTCAGCAGGAGCATCGACACGCGCCGTCGAAACAGAGATGGAGCGGATGCGATCGCGGGCGTGCCGATCGAAGCAGCGGGCGCCGCAAAGACCGCGGGCTAGATCGCGTCGATGTCGCCGAGGGCGCGGATCAGGCGGCGGGCGCGCTTGTCGGGCTTGCCTTCCGGCGGGCGGAAGCCGGCGCGTTCGGCACGGCGCTGGGCAGCGGCCTGCTCGCGGCGCGTCCGCGAGGCGTCCGATTCGGAATAGAGCGCCTGGGCAGCGGCCGCGGGCCCACGTCGTTCGGACAGCGCGACGACACTGATCTCGAAGCGTTCCTCGCCGCGCACGATGACCAGCGCGTCGCCAATGCGCACATTGCGCGAGGGCTTGCAGGCCGCGCCACCGACTTCGACGCGGCCGGCGACGACCGCCTGTTTCGCCAGCGCGCGGGTCTTGAAGAACCGCGCCGCCCACAGCCAGACATCGATGCGCAGGGCATCGGCGGCGTTGCTGTCGGATCCGGGGCGCTCGCTCATGGGGCGCGCATTCTCACACAACGCGGCCCGACGACGGCGGGCTACCATGGATGGATGCCCGAGAACGAACTGCCTGTCCACGACATCGGCCTGGTGATGGCCGGCGCCGTGTCCGCGGGCGCCTACAGCGCCGGCGTGATCGACTTTTTCATCGAGGCCATGGATGCCCTGGCCGATGCCGGCCGCCGCGGCGATCCGCTGGCACCTGCGCACCGCGTCCGCCTCGGCGCGATCACCGGCGCCTCCGGTGGCGCGATGACCGCCGGCATCCTGGCCGGCATCCTCGCCGGACGCGCACACCGTCCCGTGCACGAACACGACCCCGGCGTAGCCATCGACGACAACGCCCTGTTCGAAAGCTGGGTGAACCGCATCGATGCGGATGTCCTGCTCGATACCGGCGACCTGCAACGGGACGAGGGGCGCCTGTGGTCGATCCTCAACGGCGACGTGTTGCACAGCATCGCCGAAGCCGCCGTGCCGCCAGGCGCCGGACGCCGACCGCGGTCCTGGCTGGCACCCGACCTGCGCCTGGCGATGACGCTGACCAACCTGCGCGGCGTTCCCTACAACCTCGGCGTGGGCGGCCCGGACGACGACCCCCGACCCGGTTACGGCATGCGCCGTCACGCCGATGCGCTGGCTTTCTCGCTGGGCAACGACAGCGATGCGCCGGGCCGGATCGGTCTGGATTGGGCCATGCGTGGCGAAGGCTGGTCGCGCCTGCGCCAGGCGGCGTTGGCTTCCGGCGCGTTCCCGCTGGTGCTGCCGCCGTTGCAGGTCCAGCGGCCAGGCAGCGACTACCGCGCCCGGCTGTGGCCCTTTTCCGGCGTGCCGGATGATCCCGGACGCTATCGGCCGCTGCCGCCGCATTGGGGTGAGGCCGGCGAGCCTGACCGATACAGCTTCCTGGCCGTCGATGGCGGCATGATCGACAACAAGCCGGTCGCATTGGGCCGTGAGCTGCTGGTCGGCACGCCGCCTCGCCTGCCGGAGTCACCGGTGGTCGGACGCACACTGATCGCCGTTGATCCGTTCCCGGATGTCGCGGATTTCCGCGGCGACGAGACCGGGCCAGAAGGCCTGCTTGATGTGGGTCGCGCCCTGCTGACCGCCATGAAGAACCAGACCCGCTTCAAACCGGAGGAGTTGCTGACCGCCGTCGATGACCCGCACGCACATCGGCAGCTGATCGCACCATCGCGGCGCGAACAGGGGGAACGCATGCCGCATCCGCTGGCCGGTGGATCTCTTGACGGCTTCGGCGGTTTCCTCGATCGCGGCTTCCGGATGCATGATTTCCACCTCGGCCGCTGCAATGCACAGCGCTTCTTCCGCAAGCATTTCCGTTTGCCAGACACGCATCCGCTGTTCGCCGCGTGGACACCGGCGCAGCGTCGGCGACATGAAGACGGCACAGGCCGGCTGCCCGTTCTGCCGCTGCTGGACCGTGCCGCCACGGTGTTGCCGATGCCGGCGTGGCCGCGCCTGCCCCGGGGTCGACTGGAGGAGCTGGAGCGCCGACTGCAGGAACGTTCGCGCAGCCTGATGCCGCTGGCCGTCGATCACCTGCTGGCGCGCAGTTCGCGACCGATGCGCTGGCTCACCCGGGTCCTGGCCCGTCGCCAGAGCCGCGGCTGGGTCGCCGCCCTCATCGACCACATTCGCCGGGATTTGCTGCGCCGCGACCAGCTTTGACCACAACACCGGCTAGACTATTCGCCAGCGTATGGAGACATCCCATGACCGTTCGCCTCCTGTTCCTGACTGTCGCCGCTCTCGCCGTGGGCGGTTGTTCGGCCGGCCGCCCGAAGGAGCGCATCAATCCGCCCGCCGTATCGATCCAGGAACTGCGTATCGAAGACGGCCGCTGCCACCTGCAAGTGCGCATCCACAACCACTCGAGCGTCTCGATGCGGTTCCGCAACATCCGCCTGGACGTGCTCGAGATCGACGGCCGCGAACTGGCACCGCTTGCATTCGACGCGGAACGCGAGATCCCGCCCTATATCGGCGAACCGATCCTGCGGGATCTGCCCTGTCCCGACATGACGCCCGATGCCAGTGAACTGGTCTACCGGCTGTCGGGCGTTATCGCCACCGACCAGCCCTCGAGCCGCCGGTTCGATGTCCGTCACCAGAGCCGCCTGCTGCCGGTGCCTGGCCTGCCTGACACCTATCGCTGACTGCCGTTCTTTTCTACCTTCACTTTTCGCCTCCGGAACGCACCACGATGAACAACTACCGCTCACCGCTCAACGACCTGCGTTTCGTCCTCCACCACGTGCTCAAGGCGCCTGATGTGCTGGCGACGCTGCCCGCACATACCGAGACTGGCGCCGAGATCATCGATGCCGTCCTCGAGGAAGGCGCCCGCTTCTGCGACCAGATCGTCGGTCCGCTCTATCAGGAAGGCGACAAGGGCTGCCGTTTCGAGAATGGCGAAGTCACCACGCCGAAAGGCTTCAAGGCCGCCTACCAGGCCTTCACGGAAGGTGGCTGGAGCGGCCTGACCGCACCGGCGGAAGAAGGCGGCCAGGGATTGCCCTACGTGGTCGATGGCGCGTTCAAGGAGCTGATCAACGGCGCCAATGTCGCCTGGGGCACCTTCCCGCTGCTCGGCCACGGCGCCGTCGAAGCGCTGCGCCACTTCGGCGAGGACTGGCAAAAGCAGGTGTTCCTGGCGCCGCTGGTGGAAGGCCGCTGGACCGGCACCATGTGCCTCACCGAACCGCACTGCGGCACCGACCTGGGCCTGCTGAAGTCGAAGGCCGAGCCACTCGGTGACGGCCGCTATGCAATCAGCGGCCAGAAGATCTTCATCACCGCCGGCGAACACGACATGACGGACAACATCGTCCACCTCGTGCTCGCCCGCCTGCCCGATGCGCCGGCTGGCGTGAAGGGCATCTCGCTGTTCGTGGTGCCGAAGTTCAAGGTCGACCGCGAGGGCAATGTCGGTGAGCGCAATGCCGTCACCTGCGGCTCGATCGAACACAAGATGGGCCTGCACGGCTCGGCCACCTGCGTGATGAATTTCGATGGCGCCGAAGGCTGGCTGGTCGGCGCGCCGAACAAGGGCCTGTCGGCGATGTTCGTGATGATGAACTCGGCACGCCTGGGCGTGGGCCTGCAGGGACTCGGCCTGGTCGAACGCGCCTGGCAAAACGCGCTGGCCTATGCCAACGACCGCCTGCAGATGCGCGCCGCCGGCGGCGCCGCGTATCCGGACAAGCCGGCCGATCCGCTGATCGTGCACCCGGACATCCGCCGCATGCTGCTGAGCTGTCGTGCCTTCGCCGAAGGCGGCCGCGTGCTGGCGCTGTACGCCACGCTGCAGGCCGACATCGCGCACCATTCGACCGAGGAGGCCGCGCGCGCCGAGGCCGATACGGTTGTCAGCTTCCTGACCCCGATCGTCAAGGGCCTGCTTACCGAGGCAGCCGTGGAATGCGCCTATCACGCGCAGCAGGTGTTCGGCGGCCACGGCTACATCGCCGAGTGGGGCATGGAGCAGATCGCCCGCGATGCCCGCATCACGACCATCTACGAGGGCACGACGCAGATCCAGGCCCTGGATCTGATCGGCCGCAAGACGCTGATGGCGAACGGTGCCGGCCTGAAGCTGGTGATCGGCCGCATCGCCGCCTTCTGCAAGGAACACGCCGCCAATACCGCGCTCGCCGACGTGTTGCCCGAACTGGGCCGTCGTGCCGAACAGTGGGGCACGCTGACCCGGGACATCGGTGGCCAGGCTGCCGCGGATCCAAACTTCGCCGCCGCCGCCGCCTATGACTACCTGTTCTATTCCGGCTACGTCACCCTGGCCTGGTGCTGGGCGCAGCGCCTTGCTGCGGCCGAGTCCTCTGGTGCCAGCGAGGACTTCAAGCGCGTGCAACGCGAAGTCGCGCGCTTCTACTTCAGCAAGATCCTGCCGCGCGCCGACTACCACGCCGCGGCCATCGCTGCCGGACCGTCCTCGCTGATGGCGCTGGCGGACAGCGAGGTGGGACTGGCGTACTGAGGGCGACCCTTCCTCCGGCGATGCCGGACGCAGCAAGATCACATGGGGTAAAAATCAACGGCTACGAGTCGAACGGTGCTAGATTCGCTCCAGCCGGCGCCCGCTGCCGCGGGCCCGGCGACGAACCTGCGGCCGCCGGCCGTCACCCGACATCCAGCGCCTCGGTGACCACGATGAAGACGATTCGCCTCTGGACCCTGATCCTGCTCTTTGCAACGGGCGCTTATGCCCAATCCGGCATACCCGTACGAATCTCCCCGGTCAGCGGCACACCTCAATCGGTGCGGGTGAACGAGGTCCTTCCCGAACGCTTCGTGATCCAGGTCGTCCGCACCGACACCGGCGCCCCCATGCCCGGCGTCGAGTTGATACTGGAAATCAACTACATCATGTGCCTGCCGATGCAGCCCAACTGCGGGGCGCCGCCACAGAGTGTGTACGGGCGGTTCGAATCCGGGCCCTCCATCAGGCTGGTGTCCGATGCCCAAGGGCTGGTGACCGCGCCACCGTTCATTGCCGGCGCAACCGCCGGCCGGTACGAGGTGCATGCGCTGGTGTCCAGCAGCCAGCCTCCAGGCATCAATATTGATCCAGCACCCCTGCATTTCGCGACTTTCGAGATCGAGCAGCTTCAGCTTGGCAGCGGCGCGCCGGCCGCTGTGCCGAGCCTGTCGACCTGGGCGATCCTGCTGCTGGCCGGACTGTCGGTCCTTGTGGCATTCGTGCAGCTGCGGAAAACACGCAAGAGCTGAAAAGCACGCTTCGCCAATCCGCGTAGCCCGGCCGGCGCCATCCGCCAGCCGTCGCGCCTCGCGCCCCAGGCCGGCCGCGACGGTGCCGGCCACTCAGCAGGGGCAATCAGCGGCAACCCCTGCCTGCGCGTGTGCGGTCGAACCGGGGATGGGTTCGCCGTTTTCACAGACCAGCACCCGTTCCCGGCAGGGACCCGGGCGCTGCTCATGGATCCCGCAGTTCGCGGTCTCTTCGACTGCTCCGACCCGCGCCACGCTGCACGGTGTATAGAAGTGCCTCCGGCGCATCCGGGTCGGCGGTGCAGCTCCGGTCGTACGTTGAGTCCGAGCCGCGTGAGACCTTCAGCGAATGGGTCGACGTCCTGCGTGGGCCCCGATCCACGCCGCGTTGCGGCATCATGCCGGGCATGACGACCCATCGACTCGCGCTTGCCCAGTTCGCCTTTCCCGTCGGCGCCATCGACGCCAACGCCGATCGCATCATCGCGCTGATGCAGGCGGCCCGTGACCGGCATGGCGCCGGACTGATCCTGTTCCCCGAACTGGCCCTGTGCGGCTACCTGCCGGAAGACCAGCTGCAGCGCCGCAGCCTGCTGGAGGCCTGCGAACGTGCGCTGGCACGGGTGGCCGCCGCCGCGACCGGCATCGAAGCGGTCGTCGGTCATCCACTGCGCGTCGGCGACGCGCTCTACAACGCCGCCAGCTGGCTGCGCGACGGTCGCATCCTGACCACCTGCCGCAAGCAGGCGCTGCCGAACTACGCGGTTTTCGACGAGAAACGCTATTTCGAGCCCGGCGACGCGCCCTGCCTGGTCGACTGGAACGGCCTGCGCTGCGGGCTGCTGATCTGCGAGGACCTGTGGACCGCCCGGCCGATCGCCCGCGTCGTCGAAGGCGGCGCCGAGCTGGTGCTGTCGGTGAACGCCTCGCCTTTCGAAAGCGAAAAGGCCGGCGCCCGCCAGGCGCTGCTGAAGTCGCGTGTCGCCGGCCATGGCCTGCCGCTGGCCTATATCAATGTCGTCGGTGGCCAGGACGACCTGGTTTTCGACGGCGGCGCGCTGCTCGTGGATGCCGACGGCCGCGTCCATGGCCCGGCGACCGCGTTCAGCGACGAACTGCTGCTGTGCGACTTCGATCGCGAGACCCGTCGCTGGCAGCCGCCGGACTGGGTGCCCGCCGAACAGCCCGAGCATGACGAAATCGTCTGGCGCGGCCTGGTGCGCGGGCTGCGTGACTACGTGGAACGCAACGGCTTCCCGGGCATCGTGCTCGGGCTGTCTGGCGGCATCGATTCGGCCGTCACGTTGGCACTGGCCGTCGATGCCATCGGCCCGGAGCGCTGCCATGCCGTGATGCTGCCCTCGCGCCACACCAGCAGCGAGAGCGTCGAACTGGCGACCCGGCAGGCGCGCACCCAGGGCGTGCGCTACGACGTGATCGCCATCGAGCCGACCTACGAGGCCTTCCTGTCGATGCTCGCTCCCAGCTTCGCCGGTCGCGAACCGGACCTGGCCGAGGAGAACATCCAGGCGCGCTGCCGGGGCGTGGCCTTGATGGCGCTGTCGAACAAGTTCGGGCACCTGCTGTTGACCACCGGCAACAAGAGCGAGGTGGCGGTCGGCTACTCGACCCTGTATGGCGACATGTGCGGCGGCTTCGCGCCGATCAAGGACTGTTACAAGACACAGGTGTACGCGCTGGCCCGCTGGCGCAACCGCCAGGGCGACGGCGAGCTCATTCCCGTGCGGGTGATCGAACGACCGCCGACGGCTGAGCTGCGCGACGGCCAGCTCGACCAGGATTCGCTGCCGCCGTACGAAGAACTCGATGCGATCCTGCACCGGTTCATCGAACTGCAGCAATCGCTGGAGGAGATCGCCGCCGCAGGGTTCGAGACCACGGTGGTCAACCGGGTCATCGCCATGGTCTACCAGGCCGAGTACAAGCGCCGCCAGGCCGCGCCCGGCCCCAAGATCACCGCCAAGGCTTTCGGGCGCGACCGCCGCTATCCGATCACATCGGCGTGGCGCTGAGGTCGACGCGGTCCAGGCCGTCCTGGACGGCTCCGGCACTCCTGCCATGAAGATGTTAAGAAACTGTTGCGGGAAAGCGACAATGCTGTTGCATTTTGTTCCCGCACAGCGAACGCTGTGCTAGCATCCGACCGTCTTTGCCATTGCCGCCGGAGCCAGCGCGCCCTGATGCTGCGCCAGAAAACGCTCAAGAACATCATCCGCGCCACGGGCGTCGGCATCCACACCGGGGAAAAGGTCTACATGACGCTTCGCCCGGCACCCGTGGATACCGGCGTGGTGTTCCGCCGCGTCGACCTGCCGGAACCCGTCGACATTCCCGCCCTGGCCGATTACGTGGGCGAGACGACGATGTCCTCGACCCTGGTCAAGGACGGGGTGCGCGTCGCCACGGTCGAACACCTGTGTTCGGCGCTCGCGGGACTGGGTATCGACAACGCCTATATCGATCTGTCGGCTCCGGAAGTCCCGATCATGGACGGCTCGGCCGGTCCATTCGTCTTCCTGCTGCAGTCGGCCGGCGTCGAAGAGCAGTCCAAGGCCAAGGAATTCTTTCGTATCTGCCGGCCCATCCGGGTCGAAGAAGGCGACAAGTGGGCGCAATTCGACCCCTATGACGGGTTCAAGGTCGGCTTCCAGATCGATTTCGATCATCCGGCCATTGATCGCCGCCATTCCGAGGCGGTCATCGATTTCAACACCACCTCCTTTGTGAAGGAGGTCAGCCGGGCGCGTACGTTCGGCTTTGTCCGTGACATCGAGGCCCTGCGCAGCCGCAACCTGGCGCTGGGCGGAAGCATGGACAATGCCATCGTCCTGGACGACTACCGGGTCCTCAACGAGGACGGCCTGCGCTACGAGGACGAGTTCGTCCGCCACAAGATCCTTGACGCAGTCGGCGATCTTTATTTGATCGGCGGCAACATCCTGGGGGCGTTTTCAGGGTATAAATCTGGCCACGCGCTGAACAACCGTCTGGTGCGTGCGGTCCTGGCAGATGCCACGGCCTGGGAGAAGGTCAGTTTCGACGACGAGGCCAAGGCGCCGGCGACCTATGCCGGCAGCGAAGCGGTCGTGTCGGCGGGCTGACAGGGAGACATCCGAGGAGATTCGAGAGACCGGCGGCAACGGTCAACGCAACAGTTTGGCAGCCAGGTCGAGGTGACGGGCAGCCGATTCGGAAAGTGGTTGTGCGGGTGCCACAGGCTGGGAGGCCGGCGCCCATGGAGCCACTTTCACCACAAGTGCCGACGCACTGATGCCGAGTTGCCGGGCGGCTTCCAGGACCAGGGCCTGCGTGTAACGCAGGCGCGTGGCCCATGCGGCGGAACTGGCGAGAAAAACGAGCTTTCCTTCGCGCAGGTCGGCAAAACGGACCTGGGCAGAGAGAGCAGACGGTAGAACGCGGCTCAGCCGCGCACCAAGGTCGGCCAATGCGCCGGCCCGCGCCGCCAGACCGGCGATATCGTTGGAGAGGACGATATCGGCGACCGGTTTGAAGGTGTGAGGGTGCGGGTGCTGGGACATGAGGGACGAGTTGGTTTGCCATGAACATTATCATTCTGTCTGACAAGTTGTCGGCGCCTCGGCGCATTGCCCTGAACGGCCGACGACTGACATTGATTGCGGTTGCCGCGATCACCGCCCTGGCCACCGTCACCGGTCTGGCCTTCGTCGGTGGAACAAGGCTCGGCCAGGCGCAGCCGTCGGCGAACGCCGAGGTGCAGAAGCTGCGCGATCAACTGGCGCAGTACGAATCCGGTCTGGTCGACGTGCGCCAGGCATCGCAGCGCGACATCAATGCCCTGGCATTGCGCCTGGGCGAACTGAAGGCGGAGTCCACGCGCCTGAATGCCCTGGGCGAACGCCTGACCGCGGTCGGCAAGCTCGACCAGGGTGAGTTCAACTTCCGCGAGCCGCCCGCCATCGGCGGCCCGCAGACCCTGCCTGCTGTCGGCAGTATCGACCCCGAGGAATTCCTCAAGTCGCTGGGCGACCTCGAGCGGCAGTTCGCCGAACAGAGCTCGCAACTGTCGCTGATCGAGGAATTCCTGCTCGGTCGGGACGTCGAACGCGACCTGACGCCGGCCGGCTGGCCGATCAAGCAGGGCTACATCTCATCCAGCTTCGGCTATCGCAGCGACCCGTTCACCGGCGGCCGTGACCTGCACACCGGCATTGATTTCCCGGGGAACGTCGGCGATGACATCTTCGCGGTGGCCGACGGCGTCGTCGCCTTCTCTGGCATGCACTTCGGTTACGGCAACATGGTCGAGATCGACCATGGCAACGGCTATCGCACCCGCTACGCGCACCACAGCAAGAACACCGTGCGTGTTGGCGATGTCGTGAAAACGGGCCAGAAGGTCGGCGAAATGGGCCGCACCGGCCGCGCCACCGGCGTCCATCTGCACTTCGAAGTCTGGCACAATGAGCGACCGGTCAATCCCCTGACCTTCGTCAAGACGACCCGCGAGGGCCACCCGGCCTCTTGATCCGGCATCGAACGACCCCATGAGTTGTCAGGGCGAGGCCGCATTGCGGCCTCGCGCGTTTTCAGCCCGAAGGCGGCGAGCCGTCAGCGGCCCACGGGCCGATCCGCCCCAACCCCGGTAAAGCACGCCCATGTTCCAGAAAGTCCTGACCCGCCTGTTCGGCAGCCGCAACGAGCGCCAGATCAAGCAGCTCTCCAAGACCGTCCAGCGCATCAACGAGCTGGAACCGGCCATGCAGGCACTCGACGACAGCGCCCTTCGCGCCAGGACGGCCGAGTTCCGCGAGCGCTTGGGCAAGGGCGAGACCCTGGACCAGATCCTGCCGGAAGCCTTCGCCACCGTGCGCGAGGCGGCCCGTCGCGTGCTTGGCCTGCGCCACTACGACGTCCAGCTCATCGGCGGCATGGTCCTGCACATGGGCAAGATCGCAGAAATGCGCACCGGTGAAGGCAAGACCCTGGTCGCCACGCTGCCCACCTACCTCAATGCCCTCAGTGGCAAGGGTGTGCACGTGATCACCGTGAACGATTATCTGGCCAAGCGCGACTCCGGCTGGATGGGCAAGGTCTACGAATTCCTCGGCCTGAGCGTGGGTGTCGTCTATCCGGGCATGCCGTTCACCGACAAGCGGGCCGCCTACGCCGCCGACATCACCTACGGCACCAACAACGAGTTCGGCTTCGACTACCTGCGCGACAACATGGCCCTGGCCAAGGATGACCGCTACCAGCGTGGCCTCAACTTCGCCATCGTCGACGAGGTCGACTCGATCCTGATCGACGAAGCCCGTACGCCCCTGATCATTTCCGGTCCGGCCGACGAGTCGCCGGAGCTGTACATCAAGGTCAACCGGATCGTTCCGCACCTGGTGCGCCAGGACAAGGAAGACGCCACCGGCGACTACTGGGTCGACGAAAAGGGCAAGCAGGTTCACCTGTCCGAGCAGGGCATGGAGCACATCGAGTCGATGCTGAAGCGTGACGGCATCCTCGCCCCGGACGACAATCTCTACGACGCCAGCAACATTTCCGTCGTCCACCATCTCAATGCCGCCCTGCGTGCGCATGCGCTTTTCCACCGCGACGTCGACTACATCGTGCGCGACGGCGAGGTGATCATCGTCGATGAATTCACCGGCCGTACGTTGCCGGGCCGGCGCTGGTCCGACGGCCTGCATCAGGCTGTCGAGGCCAAGGAAGGCGTGCCGATCCAACGCGAGAACCAGACGCTGGCATCGATCACCTTCCAGAATCTGTTCCGCATGTACGGCAAGCTGTCCGGCATGACCGGTACGGCCGATACCGAGGCGTACGAGTTCCAGAGCATCTACGGGCTGGAAGTGGTGGTCATCCCCACGCACCGTCCGATGGTCCGCAAGGACGAGGCGGACCTGATCTTCCTGAAGAAGGAGCCCAAGTACCAGGCCATCATCAAGGACATCAAGGACTGCTACGAACGCGGCCAGCCGGTGCTGGTGGGCACGACCTCCATCGAGGTTTCCGAATACCTGTCCGGCCTGCTCAAGCAGGACAAGCTGCCGCACGAAGTGCTCAACGCCAAGCAGCACGCTCGCGAGGCGCAGATCGTCGCCCAGGCCGGCAAGCCCAAGGCGATCACCATCGCCACCAACATGGCCGGCCGCGGCACCGACATCGTCCTCGGCGGCAACCTCGACGTCGAATTGTCCGAACTGCCGGAAGACGCCTCCGAAGCCGAGAAGTCGAAAGTCCGCAGCGAATGGCAGCAGCGCCATGACCAGGTTCTGGCCGCGGGTGGACTGCACATCATCGGCACCGAACGCCACGAATCACGACGCATCGACAACCAGCTGCGCGGCCGCTCCGGTCGCCAGGGCGACCCGGGCTCCAGCCGTTTCTACCTGTCGCTGGAAGACACGCTGATGCGCATCTTCGCACCCGACTGGGTCGCGAAGCTGATGCAGTTCGCCGGCATGAAGGAAGACGAGGCGCTGCAGGACCGCATGGTCAGCCGGCAGATCGAGAAGGCACAACGCAAGGTCGAGGCGCACAACTTCGACATGCGCAAGCACCTGCTCGACTTCGACGACGTCGCCAACGACCAGCGCAAGGTCATCTACCAGCAGCGCGCCGAGCTGATGGAATCCGAGTCGGTGCAGGATGCCATCGACAGCATTCGCGAAGACGTGGTTGCCGACCTGGTGCACAGCTTCGTGCCGCCGGACTCGGTGGACGAGGCCTGGAACCTGGCTGGCCTGGAAAGCGAGCTCGCCGCCGACTTCGGCATCCAGCTGCCGACCCGCTCATGGATCGACAGCGGCGACGAACTGGATGCGGCCGGTATCCAGCGCCGCGTGCAGGAGACGGTCGAACGTCACTTCCGCGAAAAGGAAACGATGATCGGCAGCGAGATCATGCGCCAGCTTGAAAAGCACATGATGCTCAGCGTGCTCGACCAGCAGTGGAAGGAGCACCTGGCCAGCATGGACTACCTGCGCCAGGGCATCCACCTGCGTGGCTACGCGCAGAAGCAGCCGAAGCAGGAATTCAAGCGTGAATCGTTCGAGCTGTTCTCGACGATGCTGGAGAAGATCAAGCGCGAAGTGATCTCGCTGATCTCGCGCGTGCGCATCCGCAGCGACGAAGAGATCGCGCAGATGGAAGCGCAGCAGCGCGCGGCGCAGCAGAACGCACCGCTGCAGATGCAGCATGCCGCGCACGCCGGCATCGGCGGTCCCGAGCAGATGGCGCCGGCCGTGGACGTGCAGGCCGCCGGCATGGGTACGGTCACCCGTGGTGAAGCCAAGGTCGGTCGCAACGATCCCTGCCCCTGCGGCTCCGGCAAGAAGTTCAAGCACTGCCACGGTCAACTGGGCTGACGGGCGCGGCTGGATCGCCGCGCACCGGATCTGTGACCAAACCGCTGCTCGACGTCGTCGCCGGCATCCTGCGTGACGGGCGCGGCCGCGTGCTGCTTGCCCGCCGTCCACCCGGCAAACCGCTGGCCGGCCTCTGGGAGTTCCCCGGCGGCAAACTGGATCAGGGCGAAGATCCGTTCACTGCGCTGGCCCGCGAGCTGCAGGAAGAACTCGGCGTCAGCGTGAGCCAGGGCCGGCATATATTGACCTGCAGCCACGAGCTGGGCGATCGCGCACTGCGACTGCAGGGCTGGACCGTCGATACCTGGCACGGGGAACCTCGTGGTCTGGAAGGCCAGGAACTGGCATGGCATGCCGTCCATGCGCTCGACAGCCAGCCGATGCCGGCACCCGATTGGCCGATCGCAGCCGCCTTGCGCCTGCCTGCGCACTACGCGATCACGCCCGAACCCGGCGGCGATATCGCAGCCTTCGAACGCTCCCTGGAGCGCCTGCTCGCGCGCGCCGGGCAACTCACGCAATTGCGCTGCAAGACCGTCGACGATGACCGCTTCACGGCGCTGGCGAGCCGCGCGGCACAGGTCGCCGGACGCCATGGCAGCGATCTGCTGCTCAACGACCATCCTCACCTGGCCGCGCGCCTGCGCATCGGCCTGCATCTGCCGGCGATGCGACTGCGCGCCTGGGCACAGGACAGCGGCGATCCGGATGACGGCCGCCAGGCCTGGCTGCCGCGCGACATCAACGGGCGTATCCATGCCCATGCCGCCCTGGATCCTGCCGCAACCTCGCCGGCCCGGCTGCGCCGCCAGGCACGCGGCTGGCTCGCGGCCTCCTGCCACGACGCCTCGGAACTGCGCATGGCCGCCCAGCTCGGCTGTGATTTCGCGACGCTGGCCCCGATTGCCGCGACCGCGACGCATCCGGATGCCCAACCGCTGGGCTGGAACGAGGCAGCGAGTCTGATTGCCCAGGCCGGACTACCGGTGTACGCGCTCGGCGGACTCGGCGCCGGCGAGCTGGAACACGCACGCAACAAGGGGGCGTTCGGCATCGCGGCGATCCGGGCGTTCTGGCCCGGCTGACCCAGGGCCGCCCCTGCGCAACACCCGACTGGATGCAATGCCGTTGGCAGCAGGCCTGCGGTGGCGGCCTCAACGCGTGCGTTGCCTGCCCCGGCGGCCATATCGCCGCGCGGTGCGTCGACGAATACTGCTTCAGCTTGCCCCGGCCCCAGACCGGGCGCGGGCGGCTTCTGCAGCCTGACGAACGCTGACGGGGTCCAGGGTCAGCCCCCGGTGCCGCGCTCCGCCGCGTGCAGCCGTTGCCATCGGGACGGTGACAGCGTGCCCGCCTTCTTCTCGCTGGCGCGCGCCAGGTAGTTCGCATGCAGCGTGGCGACTCGGCCGGCCAGCGTCTCCAGTGGCCCCGTCGCATCATGGACGTCGTCGGCCACACGCAGACGCTGCTCGCGTGACGCCTGCGCCGCGAGCATGGATTCGGCGAGCGCGCGATCAATGCCATCGCGATGCATCAGACGCTCGATCTGGACCTCGGCCGGCACATCGACGACAAGCACGCGATCCACCCAACGATAGGCATCGCCGGACTCGACCAGCAACGGAATGGCGAGTAGACCGTAGGGCGCCGTCCAACCCCGCACCGCGGCGCGCAGCCACTCGCGGACACGCGGATGGACTATCGCTTCCAGCCGGTGCCGCGACTCGGGATCCCCGAACACGCGCGTACGCATGGCGCGGCGGTCGAGGCCGCCGTCCGCCGCCAGGACATCCGGCCCGAACTGCTCGACGACCTGCGCCAGGCCGGCGCTGCCGGCGGCTACAACCTCGCGTGCCGCGATGTCCGCGTCGGCGACGGGCACGCCCAGTGCCCCGAAGGCGGCCGTCAGCGCGCTCTTGCCACTGGCGATTCCGCCGGTGACGGCGACTACCAGTGCGGAGGGCGATCCGTTGCCGCCCGCCTGCGTTGCCATCACACGCCCAGCAGGGCGTAGTAGCGCGCCAGCAACCAGTCGCCCGCCATCAACTGGATCCACCCGGCGATGGCAAGAAACGGTCCGAAGGCGAACGGCTTCGATTCACCACCGTGCTTCACCGCCAGATAGAGGCCGCCGATGATCGCGCCACTGAGGCTGGCGATGAGGACAATGGGCAGCAGGGACATCGGGCCCAGCCATGCCCCCAGCGCCGCCAGCAACTTGAAATCGCCATAGCCCATGCCTTCCTTGCCGGTGGCAAGGCGGAACAGCCAGAACACGCTCCACAGGCTGAGGTAGCCGAGTGCGGCGCCGAGAATCGCCTGGGAGGGGCTCACGAACAGCGGATGCAGGGCCAACAGCAGACCGGCCCACAACAGGCACAGCGTCAGCTGATCGGGCAACAGCTGGGTGCGGAAATCGATGCCGCACAGCGCCACCAGCGTCCAGGTGAAAGCAAGCGCGGCAACGCCCTCGACCGTGAAACCGAACTTCAGTGCCACCGCCAGCGAGGCGAGCGCCGTCAGCAGTTCGACCAGCGGATACTGCCACGAGATGGCGGTCTTGCAGGACCCGCAGCGACCACGCAGCAGCAGCCAGCTGAGTATCGGCATGTTCTGCCAGGCACGGATCGGCGCCTGGCAGGACGGACAACGCGAGCGGTCCATGACCAGGCCGGGCGGCGCCGTCGCGGCCTCTTCGGCCGGCTGGCCCAGGAATTCCCGGGCCTGCTGCCGCCATGACCATTCCAGGCGTGCCGGCAGGCGCAGGATGACGACATTGAGGAAACTGCCGACGATCGCACCCAGCGCGGCGGCGACCCAGGGCCACCACGGCTCCAGCGGGCTGAGCGGACCGAATACCCCATCGAACATCGAACTCTCCCGTTTCAGTGACGGTGATTGTGCGGCCTTGCTGCCGCTGCGGCCAGCACCCCGCTCAGCCGAAGAAGGCGTAGGCCACCGCGATGGCCGCAATGATGCCCGCCGCCTCGGCGACCAGCGCGCAGCCGACCGCATGCCGCGCGCGGCGGATGCCGACGGCACCGAAGTACACAGCCAGCACGTAGAACGTCGTTTCGGTACTGCCCTGGATGGTCGCGGCGGCCAGCGCCGGGAAACTGTCGACGCCATGCGTCTGCATGGTCTCGATCAGCATGGCCCGTGCGGCACTGCCGGAAAAGGGCTTCACCAGCGCTGTCGGCAGCGCATCGACGAAACGGCCGTCCCAGCCGCACCAGAGGACCAGCGATCGGATCGCATCCAGCAGCAGGTCGAGTGCGCCGGAGGCGCGCAACACGCCGATCGCGCACAGCATGGCAACCAGGTAGGGCAACAGATCGCGCGCGACCTCGAAGCCACCGCGCGCGCCTTCGATGAAGGCGTCGTAGACGGGAACGCGCCGCACCGCGCCAGCCAGCAGGAACAGGAGGATGACCGCGAACAGCACGAGGTTGCCGAGCAGCGACGACAGCGCCGCAAGCGCCGCACTCGTCAGCGTCGCCAGTACGAACATGAAACCGCCGAGTATCAGCGCCGCACTGCCCAGCCAGGCCAGCACCACCGGATCCCACAGCTTCAGCCGTTGCACCAGCGCCACCGCCAGCAATCCGGCGAGCGTGGACGCGCTGGTTGCCAGCAGGATGGGCAGGAACACCAGCGTCGGATCGGCGGCGCCCTGCTGCAGCCGGTACATGAAGATGCTGACCGGCAATACGGTCAGTGACGAGGCGTTTAGCACCAGGAACAGGATCTGCGCGTTGCTGGCCGACTCCGGCGACGGATTGAGCGTCTGCAGTTCGCGCATGGCCCGCAGGCCGATCGGCGTCGCTGCATTGTCGAGGCCCAGACCATTCGCAGCGAAGTTCAGCGTCACCAGGCCAATCGCTGGATGCCCACGCGGCACCTCCGGCATCAGGCGGGCGAACAGCGGCCCCAGCAGCCGCGCCAGCGCATCGACCAGCCCGGCGCGTTCGGCAATCCGCAGCAGGCCCAGCCACAGGGTGAGCGTGCCGAACAGGACGACCATGATCTCGACCGACACCCGCGCCATGTCGAACAGCGCGGTGACCATCGCGGCGAAGACTTCCGGCTCGCCGCCGAACAGCCAGCGCGCGGCCGCCGCCATCGCGGCGACCAGGAAAAAACCCAGCCAAAGCCCATTGAGCATCCGCGCGCCCCGCCCGTCCCTCGGGCGCAGTCTGCCCGATCAGCGCGCGCGCATCACCGGGTTCGTCTCGAAGCCGTTTCGGAAGACGACTTCACCGCCGCGGTAATTCTCGAGGCGGGCGACTTCTTCGCCGGTCAGCGCACGATTGAAGAGCCGGATCCGCTTCACCGCGCCTGGCGAGTTCTCCACGTTGCCAGTGGACTCGTCATCACGGAAGAACGTCAGGATCCGCTGGGCGGAAATGGCCGCGTAGCCCATGGCCTGGTCGTCGAGCGAAAACTGCTCGACCCCGTCGAGGTAAACGGTGACTGCTCCGGACAGGTCGCGGGTCATCACGAACTGATACCACTCGTTGTTCTCGACCAGCACATTGCCGTAGGAGCCGGAAGGATAGAGTTCCACGAATCCGTTATGGATATAAAGGCCGTCATCCTCGACGAGCGCCTTGGTATCGATGAATTTGCTCCAGGAACCGACATCCTCGAAGCGCGCAAGCACCGCGAAGGTGTAATCCTGGCCGTCGATGAGACCATCCAGCATGAGCGACAGACCCGCACCCTCCGAGAACGTCAATGCCAGACCGGGCACGCCGTCGAACGATACCGGGATGAAGGCACCGTCATCGGGAACCAGGCGTGTCAGTGC
>CAZYHP010000013.1:0-13723 GCA_964647135.1 uncultured Rhodanobacteraceae bacterium | reverse complement strand
CCGGCAAGGCGCTGCTCCAGGTGTCGCCGCTCCGGCGTCTGCCGGACCAGCGCCAGGGCACGGCGGTAGGCGGTTCGCGCTTCGTCGAGCCGGCCAAGGCGCTCACACAGGTCGGCGCGCGCGGCATGGGCCAGGTGGTAGTCGCCCAGTTCGCCACGCTGAAACAGTGCATCGATCAGATCGAGTCCGGCCTGGGGGCCGTCACGCATCGACACCGCGACGGCGCGGTTGAGCTCGATCACCGGTGACGGGTCGGCGCGCTGGAGTACGTCATAGAGCGCGATGATGCGCGTCCAGTCCGTGGAGTCCGGCGACAGGGCGCGGGCATGTTCCGCGGCGATCGCGGCCTGAAGCGTATAGATTCCGATGCGGCGGGTGGCCATGGCCCGCTGCACCAGGGCTTCGCCCTCGGCAATGAGTGCACGATCCCAGAGGCGGCGATCCTGCGCCGGCAGCAGCACCAGCCCACCGTCTTCACCGACGCGCGCAGCCCGTCGCGACGTGTGCAGCACCATCAGTGCCAGCAGCCCCATCACCTCGGCATCCGGCAACAGCGTGAGAAGCAGTCGCGCCAGGCGGATCGCCTCGGCCGTCAACTCCTGGCGTTCGACCGAGTCCCCGGCGGTCGCGCTGTAGCCTTCGTTGAACACCAGGTAGATCACCTGAAGCACGCTGTCCAGTCGCTGTGGCAGCTCGGCATGACCGGGCACCACGTAGGGGATGCCGGCATCGCGCAGCCGATGCTTGGCGCGGACGATGCGCTGCGCGACGGTCGGTGTCGGCACGAGAAACGCCCGCGCGATTTCCTCGGTGGTCAGGTCGCAGACCTCGCGCAGCGTCAATGCGATCCGGGCGTCCGCCGGCAATGCCGGATGGCAGCACGTGAACACCAGGCGCAGGCGATCATCCTCGACCTGGTCGTGTTCGCGCTCCGCCGGGTCGGCGTCCGCAGCGGCGAGCCGCTGCACGATGGCCTCGAAATCGCCCTGGAAACGCGCATTGCGGCGCAGGCCGTCAATGGCTTTGAAGCGACCGGCGGAGACCAGCCAGGCGCGCGGATTCTCCGGCACCCCTGACGCCGGCCATTGTTCGACCGCGGCGCGGAAGGCGTCGTGCAGGGCCTCCTCGGCGACATCGAAATCCCCCAGCAGCCGGATCAGCGAGGCCAGGATGCGTCGCGATTCGCTGCGGTACAGCGCGTCGATCCGCGCCTTCAGCGCTGCCTGCTCGCTCAGCCTCACCATTGTTCCGGGTGTGCCGCCCGTTGCCGGCTAGGGTAGCGACTGCGCGATGGGCCGCACTTCGACACTGCCGGTCTTGGCCCAGGGAAAACCGGCGGCGAGGCGGATCGCTTCGTTCAGGTCGCGCGCTTCGATGACATTGAATCCGGCCAGGTATTCCTTGGTTTCCGCGAACGGGCCATCGGTCACCGACATCGTGCCTTCGCGGATGCGTACCGTCGTGGCGGTGTCCGGCAGCTCAAGCCGTTCCGAGCCGAGCAGCCGACCCTGTGCCATCAGTTCATTGGCGCGCTCGTAGCAGTGCGCCAGCTCGCGGTCGAATTCCTCCTTGGCCATGGCGCCGAGGCGATCCGGATCGTTGTAGATCAAGAGCAGGTACTTCATGGTCCTTCCTTGTCTGGTAGCCACGGATGGTCGAACAGGGGCCGACTGGATCGACAGGCGTTGACTATAGGTCGTCACCGCAGGTGCAGCGAATCCGACGCCCCTGCGTGTCCCCATCGGCGCCCTGTCGAATCCGCCACGGCCGGTTCGACCAGAAGGGGAACGCGACCGGCGTTCACCATCGCCGATGAGGATGCCTGCATGAACAGCTATATCGACGGCTACATCCTGCCGATCCGCAAGGACCAGGTCGAAGCCTATCGCCGCATCGCCCATAGGGCCGCCGGTATCTGGCGCGAACATGGCGCGCTGTCCTACCGCGAATGCGTCGCCGAGGATCTGGCCGCCGAGGGCATGACGCCGTTTCCCAGCCTGATGCAGACCGGTCCGGATGAGACGGTGATCTTTGCCTGGATCGAGTTCGCATCGCGGGCGGACCGCGACCGTGTCAATGCGGCCGTGATGAACGATCCGCGGATGACCGGCATGGGCCCCGACGACGTCCCGTTCGATTGCCGGCGCATCTCGTACGGCGGTTTCCAGACGCTGGTGCAGCGCTGAGAATCGCCCACTGACCCCGGTGGATCGTGCAGGATCACGGCGACGCCATCCTGAAGCGCCGGCGGCGGATCGCGGACCTGCAGGCGGCCGACGGTCCCGGGCCGAAGAAGCTTGAACGCGGCCCGTCACGCCCGGCGCCGCCGCCCACATCGACGGCGGTCCCGCCGCAGGTGCCCGTGCCTTTCGGCAGATACGCAGACGCCTGTACACGACTAGGCTGGTGGTTCCCTACGACTGCGGGATACGACAATGCATCGAACTTTGCTTTTTCTGCCCACCCTCCCGGTATTGCTGCTGGCCACGGCCGTCCTGGCGGCAGCGCCGCCTGATTCACGTGCGCTGACGGCCGAGGCGACCCGGTTGCTCGAACATGTCCCGGCCGATGGCCCGGGCATGGCCGTCCTGGTCGCGCGCGGCGACGAGGTCCTGTATCGCGGCGCGCGCGGCATGGCCAGCATCGAACTGGGCGTGCCCCTGTCGCCCGACCACGTGTTCCGCATCGGCTCGGTGACCAAGCAGTTCGCCGCCGCTGGCCTGCTCAAGCTGGTCGATGAGGGCAAGGTCGCCCTGGACGATCCACTCAGCCGTTTCCTTCCCGACTACCCCAACGGCGACGCCATCACGGTGGCGCAGCTGCTCAACCACACCTCCGGCATCCAGAGCTACACGAGCATTCCCGGCTACATGGCCCAGGACATCCGTCGCGACCTCGACACCGACGCGCTGATTGCGGTGTTCAAGGACAAGCCGGCGCCGTTCGCGCCAGGCAGCGACTGGGACTACAACAATTCCGGTTACGTGCTCGTCGGCGCCGTCATCGAAAAGGCCAGCGGGAAATCCTGGTCGACGCATCTGGATGAGGTGCTGTTCAAGCCGCTGGCACTGAACCATACGCGCGATGGCGCCAGCCGGGCCATCGTTGCCGGTCACGCCACCGGCTACAGCACCGACAGCGGTGGTGTCGCCCAGGCGACCTACATCAGCATGACGCAGCCCCACGCGGCTGGTGCACTGTTGTCCACCGTGGACGACCTCTGGCGCTGGAACGCCGCGCTGCACGGCGGCAAGGTGCTGTCTGCCGCCAGCTACGCGCGCATGACCACGCCCGAAGGCCAGGCTGCGGAATCCGGGCGCAACTACGGTTACGGCATTTTCCGCACCACCGTCCGCAACCGCACCGCATTCGAGCACGGCGGCGGCATCAACGGCTTCATCTCGACCCTGATGTACCTGCCGGACAGCGGCGTGACTGTCGCCATCGTGCGCAATTCGGATGGCGAAGGTGGCGAGGCCGTGGGACAGATCGCACGCAAGCTCGCGGCGATCGCGCTCGGCGACCCCTACCCGGCCAGCAAGCGGGTCGATGTGCCCGAGCCGGAATTGAAGGCGCTGGAAGGCGTGTACAGGAAGGACGCGCACAGCCGCGAACTGCGAGTGAAAGCCGGCGTGTTGACGTCACAACGAAGTGGTGGCCGACCTTTCGACCTGACGCCGCTGGGCGACGACCGCTTCGACTTCGGCGACGGCTCCCTGACCTATTTCACGATTCTTCGTGACGACGCCGGCAAGGTGACCGGGATGCGCTTTTTTACCGATGGCGAAGGCGAAGGCGAAGTCTGGTCCCTAAGCGACGAACCCCTGAGCCAGCACACGGTCATCGAGTTGCCGCGCGGCGCTCTGGAACGCCTGCAAGGCGATTACGCCGCCGAGCAGATCGCGTTCAAGGTATTTCTCGACGAGGCTGGCACGCTGCGCGTGCAGGTGCCCGGACAACCGGCTTTCGCATTGCTGGCCGAATCACCAACGCGCTTCCGCCTCGCCGAGGTCGACGCCCGCTTCGAGTTCGCACCGGCCGAAGGTGTTGTCGAAACCTGCACGCTGGTGCAGGGGCCCGCCCGCTTCGTCGCCAGCCGCGCTGCCGACTGAAGCGGTCCGCATGGAAAGGGGCCCGCCCATTGGCGGGCCCCGTTCGTGGCGATCGATAGCGCGGGCGTGATCAGGCCGCCGCGCGGGAATCCGGGCGTGAAGGCTGACGCAGGCGCACGAGCAGTTCATCCCAGCGCGCGCGCGCCTTCGTGTAGTGCGCTTCCTTGACGTGGCCGTAGCCGCGGATGTGCTCCGGGATCCGGGCGATCTCCACGGCCAACGCATGGTTGCCGCCATCCAGCTTGCCCAGCACCTCGTCGATGCCGGCGAAATAGTCGGCGATCAGCTGGCGTTCCATGCGGCGCTCGGCCGTTCGACCGAAGACATCGAAGAAACCGCCACGCAGGCGGCGCATCTTCGCCAGCAGGCCGAAAGCGCGCAGCATCCACGGACCATATTCCTTCTTCACCAGATGGCCGTTCTCGTCCTTGCGCGCCAGCAGGGGTGGCGCCAGGTGGAAACGCAGCTGGTAGTCGCCTTCGAAGACCTGCTCCAGGCGACGATTGAACTCGCCGCTGGTGTACAGGCGCGCGACTTCGTACTCGTCCTTGTAGGCCATCAGCTTGTAGGCGTAACGCGCCACCGCTTCGGTGAGGGCATGCTGGCCCGGCAGCACGCGCGCTTCCGCCTCACGCACGCGCTGCACGAGGTTGCGATAGCGTTCCGCGTAGGCGGCGTCCTGGTAGTCGGTGAGCTGGACGACGCGACGCTGGATCAGCTCGTCCAGCGAGCCGGACAGGCGCAGGTCGTCCATCGGCAGCTCGATGACGGCGTCGCCGGTCGCCTGCACGGCCGCGCGCACGCGTGCCGGGTTGTGGGCCGCCATGCGGCCCCACGCGAATGCCTTCTTGTTCATCTCGATGGCGGCGCCGTTGAGCTCGACCGCGCGCATCAGCGCGTCCAGGCTGACCGGCACCCAGCCCTTCTGCCAGGCGTAGCCGAGCATGAACAGGTTGGTGGCGATGGCGTCGCCGAGCAGGCGCGTCGCCAGCTCCGTGCCGTCGATGCATTCCGGATCGCGACCGCCCAGCGCCAGCTTCACCGCCTGGACGATCTGCGCCGACGGGAACTGCATGTCCGGCTGCCGCGTGAAGGTGCCGGGCATCGCCTCGTAGGTGTTGAGCACCACGTTCGAGCGATCGGCACGCACCTTCGACAACGCCCAGTAGTCGTTGACCACCACCATGTCGCAGCCCAGCACCAGGTCGGCCTCGCCGGCGGCGATGCGCACCGCGTGGATGTCGGCCGGCGAGCGGGCGATGCGCACATGCGTGGTCACCGCGCCACCCTTCTGGGCCAGACCGGTCTGGTCGAGCACGCTGGTGCCCTTGCCTTCCAGATGCGCGGCCATGCCGATCAGCGCGCCGATGGTCACGACACCGGTGCCGCCGATGCCGGTAATCAGGATGTTCCACGGCCGATCGAGAACCGACGTCTCCGGCACCGGCAACACGGAGAAATCGATCTGGCCCGCGGTCGGCTTCGGCTTGCGCACGTTGCCACCATGCACCGTCACGAAGCTCGGGCAAAAGCCATTGACGCAGGAGAAATCCTTGTTGCAGTTGCTCTGGTCGATCGTGCGCTTGCGACCGAACTCGGTTTCCAGCGGCAGGACGGACACGCAGTTGGACTTCACGCCGCAATCGCCGCAGCCTTCGCAGACGGCGGAATTGATCATCACGCGCTTGGGCGGATCGACCATCAGCTTGCGCTTGCGGCGGCGGCGCTTTTCGGCGGCGCAGGTCTGGTCGTAGATCAGCACGGTCACGCCCGGCGTCTCGCGCAGTCGTTTCTGCACGGCATCCAGGTGACTGCGGTCGATGAATTCGACGCCGGAAGGGAACAGTTCCGGCTTCGACCACTTGGCGATGTCGTCGGACAGCACGATGATCGTCTGCACGCCTTCGGCGCGCATCTGCTGCGCGATGTCGGGTACGGTCAGCGTGCCGTCGACCGGTTGGCCGCCGGTCATCGCCACCGCATCGTTATAGAGGATCTTGTAGGTGATGTTGACCTTGGCGGCGATCGCCTGGCGGATGGCCAGCGACCCGGAATGGAAGTAGGTGCCGTCACCGAGGTTCTGGAACACGTGCGGCGTGTCGGTGAACGGCGCCTGGCCACACCAGGTGGCGCCTTCACCGCCCATCTGCGTGAAGGTGTCGGTGCGCCGGTCCATCCAGGTGACCATGTAGTGGCAGCCGATGCCACCCAGTGCGCGCGAGCCTTCCGGCACCACCGTCGAGGTGTTGTGCGGGCAGCCCGAGCAGTAATGCGCCGCGCGCGGGAAGGCTGGACGCGGCAACGCCAGTTCGGCTTCCTTTTCCTGCATCCAGCGCAGGCGCTGCTCGATGGCCTCGCTGGTGAAGAAGCGCTGCAGGCGCCTGCCGATCACCTGCGCAATGGTCGCCGGCGTCAATTCGGAGGTACTCGGCAGGATCCAGTTGCCGGCTTCGTCGTACTTGCCAACGATGGCGGGGCGCCGCTCATGGTCCCAGTTGTACATCGCTTCCTTCATCTGCGACTCGATGAAGGAACGCTTTTCCTCGACGACGATGATGTCTTCCAGGCCGCGCGCGAACTCGCGTATGCCCAGCGGCTCCAGCGGCCAGGTCATGCCGACCTTGTAGACGCGGATGCCGATGTCGCGACAGGCCTGGGCGTCGATGCCCAGGTATTCCAGCGCCTGCAGGACATCCAGGAAACTCTTGCCGGTGGTGACGATGCCCAGCCGCGCGCGCGGCGAATCGAACACCGTGCGGTCGATGCCGTTGGCTCGGGCGAAGGCGATGGCCGCGTCGACGGCGTACTGGTGCAGGCGCATTTCCTGGTCCAGCGGCGGGTCGGGCCAGCGGATGTTCAGACCGCCGGGCGGCAGCGGGAAATCGGTCGGCACGACGATGTCGAGCTGGTGCGGATCGACCACCACGCTGGCCGACGACTCCACCGTTTCGGCGATGGTCTTGAAGCCGACCCAGCGGCCGGTGAAACGGCTCATCGCCCAGCCGAGCAGCCCCATGTCGAGGATGTCCTGCACGCCGGCCGGATTCAGGATCGGCATCAGCGCGGAGACGAATTCGTGCTCCGAACCGTGCGGCAGTGTCGAACTGCGACAGGCGTGGTCGTCGGCGGCCAGTGCCAGGACACCGCCATGCCTGGAAGTGCCGGCGGCGTTGCCGTGCTTGAACACGTCGCCACACCGGTCGACGCCCGGGCCTTTGCCGTACCACATGGCGAACACGCCATCGTGGCGTGCACCCGGGAACAGGTTGACCTGCTGCGAACCCCAGACCATCGTCGCGCCGAGGTCCTCGTTGAGGCCGGGCTGGAACTGGACGTCCGACGCCTTGAGGTGCTTCTTCGCACGCCACAGTTCGAGGTCGAAACCACCCAGCGGCGAGCCGCGGTAGCCGGAAATGAAACCGGCGGTATTGAGCCCGGCGGCGCGGTCGCGCATCTGCTGCATCAGCGGCAGGCGGACCAGCGCCTGTACCCCGCTCAGGTAGATGCGTCCCTGTTCGCGCGTGTACTTGTGGTCAAGCGTGTATTCGGCGTCGATCGAGGGCGCGCGCGAAAGGTCGAGATCGGACATGGCGACGGCGGATCCGGTTCGGAAGTCAGCCGCGCATTCTAGCAGCCGGTGCCGAATGATCCGTTCAGAATGATGTCGCCTCAGGCCGCCTGTCGCAGGGCGGAGCCGCCTTCTTCCAGGAAGAATTCCGCAACCATACGGCGCTGTACGGCGGTATCGTCGACGCGGCTGACGACCTTCCAGAAGTCCTGCGCGGCCGGATGCGCCTGCGTGTACCAGCCGATGTGCTTGCGGGCGATGCGCACGCCCATGTGTTCGCCGTAGAACGCGTAGAGGTCGTCGAGATGGCCGAGCAGGATGGCCCCGACTTCTTCATGGCTGGGCGGCGGAAGGATTTCAGCGCTGGCCAGGAAGTGGCTGATCTCGCGGAAGATCCACGGCCGGCCCTGCGCCGCCCTGCCGATCATCAGCGCATCGGCACCGGTCGCCGCCAGCACCTGGCGCGCCTGTTCCGGCGTATCGATGTCGCCATTCGCCATCACCGGGATCGACACCGCTGCCTTGATGCGGGCGATGGTGTCGTACTCGGCCTGGCCGAGAAACCGGTCGGCGCGCGTGCGGCCATGCACCGCCAGTGCTGCGACACCGCAGTCTTCGGCAATGCGGGCGATCTGTTCGCCATTGCGGCGATCCGGCGACGGGCCGGTGCGGATTTTCAGGGTCACCGGCACGGCCACCGCACGCACGACAGCGTGGAGAATGCGCGCCACCAGCGCCTCGTCGGCGAGCAGCGCCGAGCCGGCATCGCGCTTGCACACCTTCTTCGCCGGGCAACCCATGTTGATGTCGATGATCTGGGCGCCTTCGTCGACGTTGAAGCGCGCGGCCTCGGCGAGCATGTCCGGATCGTAGCCGGCGATCTGCACGCTCACCGGTTCCGGCTCGCCGGCATGATCCCGACGCAAGGTCGACTTCCGCGTCTGCCACAACGACGGATCAGCGGCTGTCATCTCCGACACGCACAGACCCGCGCCCATGCGCTTGCACAGCACGCGGAACGGCTTGTCGGTGATGCCGGCCATCGGTGCAAGCACCAGCGCCGGTCCGATGTCATACGGCCCGATCTTCATCTGGCCGCCATTCTAGCTGCGTTGCGACCGCCGCCCGCATTGAACGTTCATCAGAATCGGGCCTGCACGTCGGCGAGCGTTGGCATGGAAGGCGCGGCGCCCAGGCCTTCCACCGACAAGGCCGCACAGCGGTTGGCGTGGTCGATGGCATCGCGGAATGATGCGCCGGGATCGCGCAGCAGGGCAGCCGCGAGCGCGCCATTGAAGGCGTCGCCTGCGCCGGTGCTGTCGACGGGCCGTATCGGCAGCGCCGGCACCCGGTAGCGATCCTCGTCGCCAGCGCCCCAGCGACTGTGGGAGCCATGCGACACGAAGCAGCCGTGGCTGCCGAGCGTGATAACGACCGCGCCGACGCCCAGCTTGCGCGAGTAGGCGTGCAGGGCGTCGTCGCTCAGCGCCGCGACCTGTGAGGGATCGATCTGCGTACCGGCGACCTGTTGTACCAGGGCGGCGAACTCGGTTTCATTCGGCGTCAGCAGGTCGACGCCAGCCAGCAGTGCCGCATCGACTTCGGCGTGCATGGGGGCCGGGTTGAGTTGCACCGGGACCTGCGCTTCCACAGCCATCGAGACCAGTGTGCGCAGGGCATCGAGATTGTTCTCGAGCTGCAGCAGCAGCAACGACCCGCTGGCAACCGCTTCGCGCAGCGGCTCCGGGTCCAGATGCTCGTTGGCACCGAGGGCAACAAGGATCTGGTTGCGGCCGCCGTCGTCGACAATGATGCCGGCGGCGGCCGTCGGCACGTTCGCACACACCTGCCAGCGGCACGGCAAGCCTTCCTCGCGCGCATAGGCCTGGGCGAACCTGCCGAGCTGATCGTCGCCGATCGCGCCGACGAACTGGACGGATGCGCCCTGCCGGTGCGCGGCGATCGCCTGGTTGAAACCCTTGCCGCCGGGTGCCGTGGCGAAACCGTGGGCGCGCCGCGTTTCACCTGCCAGCGGCAGGCGCTCGGTCTGCCAGACATGATCCTGGACGTAGGAGCCCACCACCAGCAGGCCTGACTTCGAGTCCATCGCATCGCGTCCTCTGGAAACTCGCCATGACAGCGTTGAAGCCGGGAGCTGTCAATAGCGCCACGACACCCATGTCCCATCTATGATCGCCAACGCGGAACGTTCCGCGTCACCAGGGATTACAACTACAATGGAACAATTTCTTCCCTACATCATCCAGGCCATTTCCGGCCTGGTCGGCGGCAACATCGCCGGCCTGCTGGCCAAGGCCAAGAGCCTGGGTCCGATTCTCAACAGCATTCTGGGCGCGGTGGGAGGCATCGGCGCAGCACAGGGTGCGCAGGCGGCGGGCATCCTCGAGGCCATCGGCCTGGGCAGCATCAGCGGCACCGGTGCCGACATCGGACTGGGCGCCATCGGCGGCCTGATCCTCCCGCTGCTGGGCAGCCTGTTCAAGAAGAAGTAAGCGTCACACCGGGGGCTGCCGGGAGGCAGCCCCCCCCGCGCGCCTGGATGTGGCGCCACGTTTCCCTGCCGCAGCCGGGCAAGTGCAAGCCACGCCACGCCACGACAGCATCGCCGACCCCGTCGTCCCCTCGGACACGCTGATCCTTTTCGCGCCGTCAGCGTAACGACAGAGCGATGTGCAGCGGCCATCGATGCATTCGCGTTACGACAGTTGCAGGTCCGGCTGCGGCAGCGCGCCTTCCAGACGCAGCAGGAATGCCTTGATCGGCAGGCCGGCCGAGAAGCCGGTGAGCGCGCCGCTGGCACCGATGACGCGATGGCAGGGCACCACGATCGGCAGCGGATTTCGGCCGTTGGCAGCGCCGACCGCGCGTGACGCACTCTGCTGTCCGATGCGCCGCGCCAGTTCGCCGTAGCTGATCGTCTGCCCGTAGGGAATGCGCACCAGCTCGTTCCAGACGCGACGCTGGAATCCCGTACCGCGTGGCGACAAAGGCAAGTCGAAGGTGTTGCGGCGGCCGTCGAAGTATTCGCGCAGTTGCAACGCCGCCACATCAAGGATCTGGCTGCGCCCTTCACGCCAGGTTTCGCCGGGTGGCGGTGCCGGATCACGCAAGGGCGGAAACCCGATCGCACACAAGCCATCGGCGTCGGCGGCCAGGCGCAAGCTGCCGATGGGACTGCCGAACAGACACCAGACCACGGACATGACGTTCACTCCGGTTGTGCGGGCGGCGTGGCCATTGCTTCACGCCACAGGTGGATGACGGCGTAAGCCCGCCACGGACGCCAGGGCTCGGCACGGGCGGCCAGTTCGGTCGTGCCCAGCCGTGTCCCGTCGCCCGCGGCAGCTTTCTGCAGGACCAGATCGCCAGCCGGAAACGCATCCGGATGGCCGAGCCCGCGCAGGGCGATGTACTGCGCCGTCCATGGCCCGATGCCGGGCAGTGCACACCAGCGCGCGACGAAGTCGTCGAGCGTGCGTTCGCCGCCGGTATCGACGTCGTCGGCCAGCACGGCGCGCGCAACGGCCCGCACGGTGTCGGCGCGCTTGCGTGGCAGGCCGATGCGTTCGATGTCGGCGTCGACCAGTGCTTCCGGCGTCGGAAAAAGATGTTCAAAGCCACCGCCAAGATCGGCCGGCAGCGCACTGCCGAACTGCCGGGCCAATCGGGCGGTGAACGTACGCGCGGCGGCAACGCTGACCTGCTGACCCAGCACGGCGCGCACGGCGATCTCGAAGCCATCCCATCCGCTGGGGATGCGCAGACCGGGACGCCTGCGCAGCAACGGGCGCAGTCGTGGATCGTGTGACAGCACGGCGGAAATCGCCAGTGGATCGGCATCGAGATCGAACATGCGCCGGACGCGGGCGACGATGTCCAGCAACCTGTTCGCGGGCGCACCGCGCACGCTCAGTCGCAGCGCATGAGGGTCGCCCGGCCATGGATCGACGCGCAACCAGGCCGGCGAAGAGGCTGGCCCGATGACCCGCGCGTAAGCCTGGACATCGACCTGTTCAATGCCCGGCAGTGCACGCCCGCGCAGGAAATCGAGCATGGCGGCGAAGTCGTAAGGCGGCCGATAGGCCAGGCGCAGACTGAGCAGGTCGCCGTCGCCGCCCGGCGCCGTGGCATTGCGACGCAGGTCGCGCGGTGCCAGCGCATAGGCACGCACGAAGGCGTCGTTGAATCGGCGCAGGCTGCCAAAGCCGGCAGCCAGCGCGACCTCGGTCACCGGCAGCCGCGTTTCCGTCAGCAGCTGCTTGGCGAACAGCAGTCGCCGGGTGCCGTAGACACCGATCGGCGGCGCGCCCAGCCGGTCCACGAACAAGCGTCGCAGGTGGCGTTCGCCGACATGCAGGCGCCGCGCCAGCGCCGCCAGCGGCTGACCGGCGAGCGCGCCCTGCTCGATCAGCTTGAGTGCGCGTGCCACGACGGCATCGCCGCGACGCCAGGTGCCGTCCTCCGGAGACAGTTCCGGCCGGCAGCGCAGGCATGGCCGGAAGCCGGCGGCCTCCGCGGCCGCCGCGGTAGCGTAGTAGCTGACGTTGCGCGCTTTGGGCGTCGGTGCCGGACACACGGGACGGCAGTAGATGCCGGTGCTCTTCACCGCGGTGTAGAACAGGCCGTCAAAGCGCGGATCGCGACTCAGCCGCGCCTGTTCGCAGGTCTGCGGATCGAGCGCGGTCTGTGCGGCTTCGGCAACGGCAACGGCGTCCATGCATGCAGGCTAGCACCGCCATCGATGCCGGACTGGCCATTTCCGGACATCAATGATCTCGGCCTTCGCGCCAACATCCAGGCGCTCAGAACGCCGGCAGCACGGCACCCTTGTAGCGGCTCTGGATGAATGTGCGCACCGCCTCGCTATGCAGGGCGGCGATCAGCTTGCGGACGCGTTCGTCCTCGCGTTTTTCCGGCAGCCCCACCAGGAAGTTCATGTAGGGCGAGTTGGCGTCTTCGATCACCAGCGCGTCGCGCGTTGGATCAAGCCCGGCGTCCAGCGCGTAGTTGGTGTTGATCAACGCCAGGTCCACCTGGTCGAGGACGCGCGGCAGCATCGCCGAATCCAGTTCGCGGAACTGCCATTGGCGCGGATTGGCGGTGATGTCGCGCAGGGTGCTGAGTGCGTTGTCGGGATCGGCCAGCTGGATGGCGCCAGCGCCGTGCAGCAGGATCAGCGCGCGACTGTTGTTGCTGGGATCGTTGGGAATTGCGACCTGGGCACCGTCCGGGACGTCGGCGAGCGTCGCATGACGACGCGAATAGGCGCCGAAGGGTTCGACATGGACGCCGGCGAACGTCGTCAACTTCGTCCCGCGATCACGATTGTAGGCATCGAGGTAGGGCTCGGTCTGGAAGTAGTTGACGTCGATCAGGCCCTGCGCGACCTGGTCGTTGGGCTGCACGTAGTCGTTGAAGATGCGAACCTGCAGTTCGACACCCTGCTCCTTCAGGATCGGCCTGACCACTTCGAGGATTTCCGCATGCGGCACCGCGGTCGCGGCGATACTCAGACGCGATGCATCGGACTGGCTGCCGCCGGAACAGGCGCCCATCACCGCGGCCAGCATCAGCACGGACAGTCGCGGGAACAGTGTGTTCATGGGCACTCCTTCGGGACGGGATGGAAAACAATCAACGGCGGGTGAAACGGGCGACCAGCCAGTCGCCCGTCATCTGCAACGCCTGGACCAGCAACAGCAGCGCGACGACGGTGACCACGGCGACGTCGGTATGCGAGCGCAGGTAGCCGTCGCGATAGGCCAGATCGCCGAGGCCGCCGGAACCGATCGCACCGCCCATTGCCGTGAAGCCGACCAGCGCCACCGTGGTGACCGTGGCGCCGGCGATCAGGCCGGGGCGCGCCTCGGGCAGCAGCACGCGCCAGACGATCTGCCGCGTGCGCGCGCCCATCGCCAGGCTGGCCTCGATCACGCCGCGATCGACCTCGCGAAGCGCGGTCTCCACCAGCCGCGCGTAGAACGGCGCGGCGCCGACCACCAGCGGCAGGATCGCGCCGCGC
>CAZYHP010000012.1:0-42627 GCA_964647135.1 uncultured Rhodanobacteraceae bacterium | reverse complement strand
GGTGAATTGGGTAGTTGCCGTAGCAACCGCGTAGGGCGAGGCGAATGCCTCCTGGGGTGCCAGGAACGCCTGGCTACCGACCAAGAGGGAAACGCCCAGTGTTATGGCCGTCTTGCGCATGACGCGGGAACCTCTCCGGTTATAGGAATGGTTCGACGACCTTAACAGCGCCTGAAACCGGTCGCAAGACGCAGCGCGACGGAATCGAGGCAAGTTTTACAAGTCGGCTGATCGCAGGGGGAAAACGACCTGTGGAAAGCGTCAGGAGGCAGCTGTCGCGCCCTCCGGCCCCTCGGTGGCCTCCGACAGTAACCATCGAGCGGGCATGGGGTCGCAATGCCGCATTCGGGCCGGGCGTCTATCGTTCCGGGGCAGGCGTCATCCGCGGCCGTCCGCCGGCCTCCCGGCGGACGGAACGGGTGGTGGCCCTGAAGTCCGTCAGGCACCGCACCCGGCCCCGCCCGGCTGTCTCCGGCAGGACGTCGGCGCGCCGCCCCTATGGCACCACCAGGCTGGCACTGGCGCTGGCCATGTCCTCGGGCGGGGATCGGCCGTACGCCGGGTTGTTCCAGAGATCGAACAGGAAGGCGCCACGGGTCTGGCCTTGCGGACCGACGGTGAACGGCCGACCCGGCCCGTTGGCGCACATCAGGTTCTCGCCCTGGAACCCGCGCTCGTCGGCCTGGTTCTTCAGGAAATGGATGTAGTCGTCGCTGGCGAGCTGGAAGCGCAGGGTTGCTGTCACCGTCAGCGCACCGCTGAACCCACCCGGCAACGGCGCCGTGTAGGTCACGATGTCGTGGTTGGCCAGCGCCGATGAACCGGGCGCCGCCGGCGGGTAGACCAGGCCCACCGGACGGATTTCCAGATTGCCGCCCCCGGTGAAGCCCAGTGGCGGAATTCGGTTGTCCTTGGCGATGCAGTTGTTGAGCACGAAGTGGAACTGCTTGCGGCCCTGGCCGTCGACGATGTCGCAGGTCTGGGTGGTCGGGTTCCAGATGCCCTGCAGGGTTTCATAGACGCGCGTCTGGGCGTCCTCACTGAGCTCGCCGGTTGCCGGGTTCCAGTAGCCGTTCTCCCACACCACGTTGTTGCCGGCATCGCGGGCGACGACGTGCAGCCACATGCGGCGTCCCTCGGCGTAACCGGTCGGCAGCTTGTGTCCGGCGAGATTCGTCACCTTCACGGTGATGCCGAGTTGGCCGGGCGCGGCAAGACTCGCGGCGGTTTCCACCGTCGCGCTGCGCTCGCTGAGCATGTAACGGGCGAGGTCGACCGTACGATCCAGCGCTTCCGCGGTGGTGTCGCCGATGTTCGCCGCGTAGAGATCGCGGATCATCGGCGGTATCCAGGTGTTGCCGCCGACAAATTCGTGCACGGGGAGGTTGCCGGCGCGGGAGCCGGGATCGTTCTGGTTGCAGGCGGTCGCCAGCGGATCGGGCGAGTTCGCCATATGGCAGTCCTGGCAGGTCGCGCCGCGCTCCAGCTGCGGCGTGAAACCGAAGTCGTCACCCATGCGGTTGCGGAAGATGACGTCGGCGAAATCGCTGTGCCGCCATTCGCTGAAAGTGCGCTCCAGCGGCATCGGGATGCCGCTGTCGCTGCCGTCGGCGAGGATCAGCGTCTTCGCCGGACCGGCACTGGTGATCGGCGTGGTCACATCGTGGCAGACGCCACACACCGCGCCGCGATCATGGAAGGCCGAGTATTTCCAGGTATGGACGCCGGGCGGAACACGGGTATCGCCGACGGCGTAGTCATAGGGGCCGTAGCGGCAGGGACCGGGCTGGGTGCCCTGCGAGTTTTCACAGGTCTCGTTGTCGTCCAGCCAGAAGTTGCCACTGCCCGGCGGGGCGATCTCGCCATTGGGGCCGGTCTCGGTCAGGCGGTGGCAGAAATGGCAGCCGACACCGCTGTAGTCGTTGGGCGACATGTAGTAGGCGGCGTCGTGGGTGCCCTCGAGGAGACAGCCATTCGCGCCGTTGACCACGGTGCCGATCGTGGTCTTGCTGACGCGTCCGTCCAGCCAGCCCTGCGGCGTGTGACAGCGCAGGCAGTAGTCGCCGACACCGGGAATGTCGGCGTTGGCGACATCGAGCGCCGCCCAGAACAGCGGATCGCGCATGGACTGCGCCATCATCGAACCCGACCAGGTGTTGTACGGCATGAATGCCGTCGGGCCAGTCCCGGGCGACCACGAGGCATGGCAGCCGGAGCAGGCGGCATGGTCCTCAAGCTGATGCGTCAGGCCCGGTTGCGTGCCGTGTGGCGTGAAATCGACCACCGATCCCGCAATGGCATCGCGACCGGAAGCCGACCAGGTCAATCCCGCACCGAGCAGGGCGATGCTGCAGACAGCGGTGATCACGAGCGCGAGCCAACGCACAGCGCCAGCGTTTCCAGGCATGTTCATGACGTCAGGCAACCTTCCGTTGTCACCGGCGGCACACCGGTGATCCGGATCCGATCATCGCCGGAGCTGTGGTGGTGGCGCAACAGTTGCTGTGGGTGAAGCCTGGGCAATGCGGCGCCGTGCGCACCCGTTGTGGCCGACACCGGCCGACCGGGAGTATCCGCCATCGGCCCCGTCGATGGGCGCCGGGACAGCGCCACAATGCGACGGCAGGCAATGCGATGCGCCTGCAGCCGGGCCGGCGGCAGCTCGGTTTCAACCCCCGGCCCTGCGGGCGCCGCCGGCGGCGCAACCCGGCACGCCGCTTTGGCATTCGAAATCGTGCTGGAAAATGATGCCGGGATCCTCACCCCAGTCGCCCAGCGGCACGAACACCGGACCGGCGGACTTGCAGAGCATGACATCGACGCCGGCGGTGTCCTTGACCGCGGCACGGTAGTAGAGGACCACGTCGGTTCCGCTGCCGCCCGCACCCGCCAGGTTCTCGCCATTGGCCAGGTTGCCGTGGTTCATCGCGCAGGCGCCCAGTGGGTTGTTGGCAAGATCGCCGTACTCACCCGCCTTGTAGACCGTGGCGATGACGTCGGTCATGTGGAATCCACGCCCGGAATCGTTGGCGGGAATGACGTAGTCTTGCGCCGCTGGCACCATCCGGTAGCCGCGGCCGGTCTGGCTGTTGCGAATCTCCCAGGTGCGCTCGCTGCCACCGGGGCCACCGGTCGCGCTGCGCAGGCTGGTGAACTCGACGTCCTGCACCACGTCATTGATGCTGACGACGTTGTTGTCGGCACCATCGATGTCGAAATCCAGGCGCCAGTAATTGTGATGCCAGTGCGTGGTCGTGTTGCTGGTGTTGTTGTAGTTACCGAAGCCGAACACCATGTCGAAACCACCGTTGGCATAGAAGATCGCCCGCGAGGTGTAGTAGTACCACGACGCGTTGTACTGCGTGGTCAGCACGACATGGTCGCCCATATCCTCGATGGACACGCCGCTGAAGCAGTCGCCGCCGGTGCGTCCGGGCAGCTGGAAGGGACACGCACCGTAGGATTGCGTCGAATGGTTCGAGCGGTCGCAACTGGTGGTCGCGAGGAAACTGGCCGGCTCGCCCAGCACGTTGCGCACCTGTGGTTCGGCCACGAAGGAGACGTCGCTGTCCTTCCAGTCGCGGTAGCAGGTCGAGCTGGCGTATTCGGCGAACAGCAGCGGCGAATGCGCGGTCTTGAGCACCGGAATACCGCGGAAATGCACGTCACGCAGCTCCAGGCCCGAGCCCTGGGGTCCTGCACTGTCACTGGGCCGCAGCCAGCACATTTCCCAGACCGGCTCGTCCGCAGGCCAGGCGAGCCTCGATTCGCCGGGGCCGTTGCAGGCCGGGCCGCCGGCGAGCGCCGGCATCGCCGGCAGCATCAGGAACAATGACCTCACCACGATGGAGCCGAACATACGCAGGTCCTCGACAGGCAGGGGATCGACGCTCAGTCGTCGATCATCACGGGATCGAAACGCGGATAGGCCACGCGCGCGGATTGCAGGTCGACCAGCGCCTGGGCGATTTTGCGCTGACCGCGATCAAGCGATACAAGCACGTAGACGCAACGGGAACGCAAGTGGCAGAGCGGATCATCCGGAACCATGTGGATGAACCCGCCTTCGAATACGGCGCCGGCCACCGATACGGTGGCGGCAAGATCCGGATGCTGACGCACCAGGTCGTAGGCGATATCGAGCTCGTGGCCGGTGGCTCGCAGGATCAGTCCCGGCTTGTCGGTCTGGCTGATCAGGCTGCCATCCGGCGTGCTGATCCGCTCCACGGCGACGGCACGGCCATAGTCCCATCCATGTTCGACGAACTGGCGCTCGGGCCCGGTCGCGGTCTTGGCGACGTGGTGGAAAGCGTGTGCGACCACGACGCCTTGCAGGGCCGCAGCAGAGGCGCCGGACGCTGTCGCTGCGGCGGGTGCGTCCGCCGGATCGCGCACGGTGCCAGCCGAACAGGCGGCCAGCGCGACGGACATGAGCAGGCCTGTCGAACGCCCCTTCTTCACGGGTCAAGCCCTCCTGCCGGAGCGGGCGGACCCGGAAGGGGGTCCGCCCGTGGATTGCCTCAGAACGCGTGGACCCTCAGTCGCAGCCCGGCGCGCCGGCACGACATTCGAAGTCGTGGGCGAAGATGGTATCCAGATCCAGCGCCTCGATCGTGGTGAACACGGCAGCGGCATTGTTGCCCGTGTCCGGATCGGTCCACTGGTCAGAAGTGACCATCGCCTGGCTCTCGACCGGACCCGACGGCGCCCCGGCATCGACATCGAAGTCGACATGGAACGTCGCCTCGTGTCCGGCGGTGATCTGGCCCACTTCCATGGCACAGGTCACGGCATTGCCGGCCTGCGCGCAGGCCCAGTCGGTCGCACCGCGGAAGCGCAGCGACGACAGCGACAGCACGGCGGGCAGCGAGAAGGTCACTTCGGCTTCGCCCACATCCTGCGGGCCGTCATTGGCCACGGTGACCGTGAAGCGCACCACCGCACCGGCTTCCACCGGCTCCGGCGTGGACACCACGGCAACGGACAGATCGGCTTCCTCGGCCGGCTTGCCACCCTGCCCCCAGTCGCCAACCGGTACCAGCTGCGGACCGGCGGTCTTGCAGATCATCGAATCCTGAGGAATGCAGGGATTGCCGGCGCCACCACAGCCGATCGGCCAGTTGTTGGCGGTCGTGTCGCGCACGGCGACGCGGTACCAGAACACCGTGTGCTGCTGATGGATGTTCTCGCCGTTGACCAGGGCGTTCTGGTTCATGCCGCAGTCGCCGAGCGAATAGCTGGGGTTGTCGCCGTACTCGTTGGGCTTGTACAGCGTCGCCATGAAATCGACGTTGTGGAAACCGCGACCGGACTCGTTGGTGCCGACCAGGTAGTCGTTGGCACCCGGCACCAGCTCGTAGCCACGTTCGGTCGCCGGATTGCGCACCGACCAGGTCGTGCTGCCCGGGGCGCCACGCAGGGCATGGAACTCGACGGTCTGGTCGACGCCATTGGCGGAAACGATGTGGCTGTCCTGGCCGTCGATGCCGAAGTCGAAACGCCAGTAGTTGTGGTGCCAGTGCGTGGTGTTGTTGAACGTGCCGTTGTTGTTGCCGAATCCGAAGGTGGGCTCGATCACGCCGTTCTCGTAGAAGCGGATGCGCGAGTCGTACATGTACCAGTCGGCACGGTACTGGCTGACGAAGCGCACCTGGTCACCGAGATCCTCGATGACGACGCCGTCATTGCTGGTGCAGGAATAACCGCCGCCGGTCTGCTGCTGGAACGGACAGGTGCCATAGGAAGCGGTCGGGTGCTGGGACACCGAGCACGAGGTCGCGGCCAGGCGGTTCATGTCCGGCGGTACGCCCAGCGTGTTGTGCGTGCTTGTATGGGCCAGCGTCGGCGTACTCTGGTCCTTCCAGTCACGGTAGCAGGTGGAAGTCCGGTACTCGGCGAACAGCATCGGCGCATGGATGCGGCGCGCGACCTGGATGCCGCGGTAATGCACCGCGCGCAACTCCAGGCCCGATCCGCGCGGGCCGATACTGTCGTTCGGCGGCAACCAGCACATTTCCCAGAGCGGTTCGCTGGCCGGCCAGGACATCAGCGTGCCGCCTTCCACGGCGCAGTTCGGCGAGGCCGCCAGCACCGCTGGCGTGGCGGTGACTGCAAGCAGCAGCGCCGGAATCATCTTCACGAAACGCACGGGTCTTCCTCCTACTCGGCCAGCTTGGCCGGTGTCTTGTCGTCGTAGAACGGATGGACGACACGGTCACGGACCAGGTCGACCACGGCATGGATATGGGGAATGGAGCCGTCGCCGCGCGAGACAATGTAACGCAGGCAGCGCGAATGCAGGCCGCAATAGGGATCGTCGGCTTCGCGCACGACGAAGCCGCCGCTGTGCACCAGCAGGTCGGGCGCGTCCATCATCGGACCGAGCTGCGGATGCGTGCGGACCAGTTCGTGCAGGCGCGCCTCTTCGGCCGGATTGGCACGCAGCGATTCGGCTTCGAAGGTGTCCACGCTCACCAGTGTCCCGGAGGCATCGAAGATGCGGCGGACGGTGACAGCGCGGTCGTAGTCGAAACCATACTCGACCTTCTGCTGGACATTCTCGCCGTTGATGCGGACGACATCGGAATAGGAACGCGCCAGCTGGAAGCCGCGCAGGCGACCGGCCGGATCGGCGGCGCTGGCAACCGGATCGTCCGAATGAACGGCCGCGTCGGCTGCACCCGCGGAGGTCGTCCGCTGCGGTGCCGCTGCGCAGGCGGCCAGTGCGGCAGCGAGCAGGACGGGCAAGAAGCGCATCGTCGACGGGCTCACGGCGTCACCACCGTGTTCGCGCTGTGGCTGACCATGTCCTCCGGCGGCGAGCGCCCGTAGTCCGGGTCGTTCCAGAGGTCGTAGATGAACTGGCCGCGGCTGCTGTCCTGCGGACCGACGGTGAAGGGGCGTCCTGGCCCTGTGCTGCATAGGGTGTTCTCCGGCTGGAAATTGCGCTCGGTCGCCTGGTTCTTCAGGAAGCGGATGTAGTCGTCGCTGGCGATCTGGAACCGCAAGGTGGCCGTCACCCTGACGTTGCCGCTGACCGTGGCCGGCACCGGCACCACGTAGTTCGCGACGTCGCGATTAAGCAGCCGACCGGAACCGGGCGAGGTTTCCGGATAGACATGGCCGACCGGCCGCGTTTCCAGGCTGCTGCCGCCGGTGAAACCCAGGGGCGGTATGCGGTTGTCCTTGGCGATGCAGTTGTTGAGCACGAAATGGAACTGCGGGCGACCCTGCGAATCGGCGATCTCGCAGGTCTGCGTCTGTGCGTTCCAGATCCCCTGCTTGGTTTCGTAGACACGCGTCTGCGCATCGATGTCCAGTTCGCCGTTCGCCGGGTTCCAGCCACCGCTCTCCCAGAAGGGCGTCTTCTCCGCGCCCTCATAGGCGGCCACATGCAGCCACATCCGTCGCCCTTCGGCATAGCCGGTGGGCAGCTTGTGTCCGGCCAGGTTGGTGACCGTGACCGCGACCTGGAGCTGGTCGCTACCGGGCACGTAGGGCGCCACCGTCGTTTCGATTCGGGCGCTGCGTTCCGTGAGCATGCGCCGCGCTCGCGTGATGGTCCGGCTGAGGTCGTCGACGCGATCGTCGATGGCGCTGAGTTCGGCACCGTACTCACCGCGGATGATCGCCGGCACCCAGGTATTGGCGCCGACGAACTCATGCACCGGCAGCTCGCCGGCGCGGGCGCCATCGTCGTGGAAACTGCAGGCACGCGCGGCGGGATCCTCGGACAACGCCATGTGGCAGTCCTGGCAGGTGGCGCCGCGATCCAGCTGCGGCGTGAAACCGAAATCGTCGCCCATCCGGTTGCGGAAGATCAGGTCGCCGAAGTCGCTCTGCTGCCATTCGGTGAAGGTGCGTTCGATCGGCATCGGGATGCCGCTGTCGGTGCCGTCGGGAAGCATCAGGGTCTTCAGCGGACCGGCGCTGGTGGTCGGCGTGCTGACATCATGGCAGGTGCCGCAGACGGGGCCCTTGTCCATGAAGGCCGAATACACCCATCCATGCGGCGCCACGCGCTGGTCGCCCGCCGCGTAGTGGTAGGGACCATGCCGGCAGGGTCCGCCGTAGACGCCATCCGGCGTTTCACAGTTCAGGGCGTCGTCGATCCAGAAATTGCCGTTGCCTTGCGGCGCGATCTCGCCAGCCGGTCCGGTCTCCGTCATGCGATGACAGAAGTGGCAGGTCAGTCCGGCATAGTCGTTGCCCTTGCCTTCGAAATCGGTGTGGTCGCCGGTCAGCGCGCAACCGTCCTCACCGGCAATGCGGCCACCACCCGGCGTCTTGCTGACCCGGCCTTCCAGCCAGCCGGTCGGCGTGTGACAGCGCAGGCAGTAGTCGCCGACACCGGGCACGTCGGCGTTGGCGACGTCCAGCGCCGCCCAGAACAACGGGTCGCGCGTGGCGTGCGCCATCATCGATCCGCCCCAGGTGTTGTGCGGCATGAAATCGCTGGCGTTGCTGCCGTTGAAATCGCGGTGGCAGCTGAAGCAGGCCGAGGGCGACTCCATGGCGCTGAGCAGTCCGGGCTGGGTGCCGTGCGGCGTGAAATCGATGACGCCCTGCGCCTGCCCGCCGCCGGCCGCCGACAGCGTCAGCGTCGCGCCGAGCGCGGCGGCACCGATGGCGGCAACCACGATCAGGGAGAGCCAGCGCGTGGCGCCGGCGTTACGGAACACGTTCATCGGTCTCTTCCCTCATCCTGGTGCATGCGTGGCAGGTGACGGGCGCCGACATGGGAACCCGCACGACACACGAATCCTTTCCCGGTCGCCCCGTCCGACTGCCTCATGGCGCCGCCTTGCGCCCGGCCCCGGGCGATTCGAAGCCATCCGTGAACAGCTCATCGGCCACCGGGTCCAGGGGCAGCACCAGGGCGCGCTGCTGGACCTGGATCTCGACCGGCATGCCGCCCGGCGTCTGCGTCCAGCCCTTGGTGACGGCCAGCGCGCGCCACGCACGACGGTATAGCAGGCGCGCGGTCACGCTGACTTCGGCCTCGGCGGCCAGGCCGGCGGGAATGACGAAGCGGTAGTGGCTGACGTCGGTCTGTCCGGAGGGAATGGTCGTGTTGCTGGCGGCCTGTTCGGCATCGATGAAGAGCACCGGCCTGACCACTTCGCCCTGGCCATTGATCCGCCCTTCCAGCACCTTGGCGAAACCTTTGCCGGGCCGGCCGGCATAGTCGCCCGGTTGCTCGCCCGGGACGTCATCGCTGGCCCAGAAAGGCAGCACCGGACCGTCCGCCTGCAGCAGCGGGACGCCATCGACGCGCACGTCGAGGACGACCATGGCATTGCGGATGTCGATGCCGGTCGGGAAATGGTGGCCGCAACTGTTCTCGACCTCGGCGGTCAGCACCAGCTGCGATCCGGCCTGCTGCGCGGCAATGCGCAGGTCGATGTTCTCGCTCAGCCGCTCCGGCGTGGCGCCGGTGAAGCGGTGTGTGCTGCGCTGGCTGGCCGGCCGCTGCGGCCCATGCGAGCCGATCTGTCCCGCCGTGGTTTCCTTCTGCATGTGGCAGTTCTGGCAGGTCCGCCGGCCCGGGCCGGGCTGCGCGTAGGGCGAGGCCAGCCATTCGGTGTAGGTGCTCTGGCCGGGCGCGCCCGTGGCCGGATTGGTGTACTGGTGGCAGGCGGCACAGAGGCGCGGATCGGAATGCAACGGCGAGTAGTGCGCCTGCATGATGTCGTTGGCGACGTCGGGGAGCGGGCCCCAGACATACAGGTGCGTCGGCTGGCCGCCCTGTGGAAAGCGGTAGTCGGTCTTGCCGAGATGATTCAGCGCATTGATGTGCGTCGCGTCGACATCGGCGATCTGGTGACAGGCCAGGCACGACACGCCATCCAGCCCCGGGTTCGTGGAGACTTCATCGAGAAAGACCTCGCCCGGCGTGAAGACGTCTTCCATGGGCGCATGGCAGGCCGCGCAGAAGCCGGTGTGTCCGGCATCATGCGTGTCGCGGAATACATAGCCGGCGCCACCGCCCGGCGTGCCCGTTCCGGCATACAGGTCGAGCACCCATTCGTTCACCGCCGATCCGGCGTGCCGGGAGGTCAGCCACTGCTGGTGGTAGCGACCGTGGCAGGAATTGCAGGTCTGCGTCGTCGGCGGCTCGTAGGCGCCGTTCTCCAGTTCCGGCGAGCGCTGCAGCGGCAGCAGGAAACCGCTCAGGCCATCGAAAGCCTGCACGGCGTTGACCAGGTAGTTGATCTCGGCCTGTGGATTCCAGGGCATTGCCACGCCCACCCACACATCGCCGGCAACGCCATTGAGCGGCAACGTGTACTGGCCGTCGGCATCCGTCAGCACACGGCCCAGTTCCGGCCGTGCGCGTACCGAAACGATGGCCCCTTCGAGGGGTTCTCCATCGACACTGTCAACGACCCGCCCGCTGATGTCGGCGTGCGCGGTCGCGGCGATCACGAGCAGGATCACGCCGGCGAGCGTGCAGCGTGCCAGCAGCGATGGAATCGTCGACAACGCACTCATTGCGGGCGGAAACACCTGTTTGCTGCCGGTCTCCACATGGACACCGGCCTTGTGGCCGGAACCGGACGCGCCGTAGCGCGTCGTGGCGACATGGCTTGAAACCACACGGCGGTCATGGCGGGGATGCGGTCACCGAAGCCGACCGCATCCCCGCCCGCGAACCGTCAGTGCCGGTCCGATCCTCCACCCAGGTTTTCAAAGCCGTTCTGGAAGATGACATCGTTGTTGCCCTCGAACGAGGCCAGCACCGCACAGGCGGCCTGGATGTTCGCAGCCGACCAGTTGCCACCGCCATTGTCGACCGGCGTGCAGGTGTCGCCCTCGACCGACAGAATGTCGAAACCGGCATTCGCGGTGACCGTGAACGAGGCCGTGCCACCGCTCGCGACGTTCTGGCTGGCCGGCGTGATCGAACCGCCTGCCCCGGCGGTGGCGGTGACCTCGAATTCGACCGGCGCACCGCCCAGGCCCGGCACCATCATGGTGGCGTTCAACAGGGTCGGATCGCCGGGATCGGCGACGCGCAGACCGACTGCGGAAACGCGGCCGGCATCCGGGGCGACGTTGGTCACCAGCGAGAAACGGTACAGCGTGCCCCAGTTGAGCTCGTTGCCAGCCGGCGCCGTCCAGGTCACCGAACCGCCCGCCTGCGATGCACTCCAGTTGTTGCCGGCGTCGGTGTCGGTGTCGGCGAAATGGTTGGCGGCGTCGATGTACACCGGCGAGCTGCCGACGGGGATGCTGAAGGAGTCGAAGCCCAGGTTGCTGTCGACGCGCAGGTTGGGTGGATTGCCCTGCGTCTTGGCGCGCGCGAAGTCGAAGTTGTGCACGGCATAGTCGTAGCGGACGCAGCTGCCGGTCAGGCCCGAGCCCACCGGGCAGGACGCCAGCGCCTTGGTCTTGACGGCGATCCTGACGTGGCCTTCCTCGTCATCGATCTCGACATTGCGCGTCGGGTCCGTCGCCGGATTGACCCAGGCATTGATCAGCGGCCCAAGGACGTTCGCACCCTGCGTCCCGGGCGTCCAGCTGCTGCTACCGGCAACCGGAGCAATGGTCTTGTGCATCATCGTGTTGTAGATGTTGATGTCGTCCTGGACGATGTACCAGGAGTCGCTGTAGTAGGTCGCGCCCGGTACCGACATCTGCGATTCGCGGACGATCATGCGATCACGGTAGCCGTTGCTCGAAACGGAATTCGAGGAGCCGTCGCAATTGGTGTCGAAGATCGAACCGCAGCGTCCGAACCAGCCGCTGGCAGGCAGGATCTCCGTGCGCGGACCGAGGTCGTCCGGCGCATCGTTGTTGCCGGTGCCGTAGGTGTCGCTGCAGTTCGGGCTCAGGATGTGCCCGCCGAACGGGGCCGAGCAGCCGCCGTTGGTGGTCAGCCAGGCGTGCTTGACGCCGGAGGCACCGATCTGTTCAAGCTGGCCATCGACGATGCGATACAGGTTCCAGATCAGGTAGGGGTGCTGGTCGGCATTCGGGTACGGATAGCCGTACGGGTTGGTGTGGCCGGTGAACTTCTCGTACCACGGCACGTCGGCCGTGTGCGTGTTGCTGCTGTTGCGCAGCGTCGAACTGGGGGCGAACACCACTTCGCCATCGTCGGGACCATTGCCGTCGCAGCTGCCCGTCCCGGCGCTGGAGCGGCAGCGCATGAAGGTCATCGAATAGTTCTGCATCAGCACGTCGGCTTCGTAGATGCCGCCATCCGGGTGCTCATCGCCGTGGAAGCACGGCGTCGCGCCACGCACGCACGGGGCGCCACGGACCTCGGCGCCTTCCGGCGCTGCCGAAGCGCCCATCTGGCCCGGGCCCTGCGTGCGCAGCGGGCTGAGGAACTTGAGTTCACCCACGAATGCGCCGGCCAGGCCTGGCGCGCCGACGCGAGCCGCAAAGGCGTGGGTCGCATTGAGGTCGGCGGCGCGCAGGTGGAAGCGCGTGTTGTCGTCGACCACTTCCCACATCATGTGGTTGACGTAGAACCACACCTCGCCATCGTTGCCGATGACGTCGAGGTGCATCGGGTTGATCGGGCTGACGCGGACTTCGAAGCCGTCATAGTCGATGCGGCTGCCATCGGGCAGGTTGACGTGGAAACGGCCATCGACGTGGATCGCCCCATCGACGAACCGGGTCAGCGCACCGTCACGCGCTGCGAAGCGGATGCCACCTTCCTGGCGGATCGGCATGGCCGAACTGACCGCATCGTGCTCGCGGAAGGTCAGCACATCGCCGGGCGCAGCGACGGTCACGCCGAACAGCTCCAGCAGGCTGGTGTTGAAGCGCAGCGTGGCCTCGCCACCGTTGAACGACCAGGCATCGGCGGCGACAAGCGCCTGTCGCTGTTCCTGTTCGGTCAGCTGGTCCGGCGTCGCAGCCAAAGCCGCACCAATGGACAAACACAGCAGCGCCAGCGTCGGCGCGGTCTTGCGGACGATCATGGATGACCTCGGCGGGTAGGAAATGGGTTTGAACGGAAGGTGAACGCAAGTTATGCCCAGACACTAGCACAATCCGTCTCGCCTTTTATGTGCCATGCACCATGAGTGGCGGCGATTTCGCCCTGACGAATACGTCCATTCGTCGAATAGGGTGCAACGTCGGCGTGCGACGCCTGTCCGATCACCATCGCTGGCCGTCACGGGCGCCGACGCGCCGTATTTTCAGGACGATTTCCGATGAAGCCGTCCAGCCGCCGCAGGCCAATCGCATACGCGAACGTACGGTCCCGGGTCACGTTCCCGTGACAAGGCAACGGGCGACGACGCTCGCATAGATGTCGACCAGCGCATGCAGTTCGTCGACGCCGACATGCTCGTCGATCTTGTGGATGGAATGGTTGACTGGACCCAGTTCAACCACTTCCGCGCCCAGCGGCGCGATGAAGCGGCCGTCGGAGGTTCCGCCACCGGTATCGAAGGCGGGCTCGATGCCGCAGGCCTCCGCCACCGCTTCGCGTACCGCGGCGCGCAGACGGCCGTCGGGCGGCGACAGGAACGGCTCGCCGGAAGCGTGCCAGCGCAATTCGTACTGGAGGCCATGGCGCTGCAGCACCGCTTCGGTGCGCGACTTGAGTTCCGCCGACGTCGTCACCGTGCCGTAGCGGAAGTTGAACACCACGGCACAGTCGCCGGGAATGACATTGTTGGCGCCGGTGCCGGCATGGAGGTTGGAGACCTGGAATCCGGTCGGCGGGAAATCCGCGCTGCCCTCGTCCCAACGCGTCGCACACAGTTCCGCAAGCGCCGGTGCCAGCTCATGGATCGGATTGCGCGCCAGGTGCGGATTGGCGACATGACCTTGCACGCCGTGCACGGTGAGGTAGCCGGACAGCGAGCCGCGACGACCGACGCGACTGCGGTCGCCCAGCCGTTCGCGCGAGGACGGCTCGCCAACCAGGCACCAGTCGATACGCTGGCCGGTGTCGCGGAAATGCGCCGCCACCTGGCGGACACCGTCGATGGCCTCGGCCTCCTCGTCGCTGGTCAGCAGCAGCGCGACCGTGCCCGGGTGATCCGGGTGCGCAGCGACGAAGCGTTCCAGTGCAATCACCATGGCGGCAACACTGCCCTTCATGTCGGCGGCGCCGCGGCCGAAGAGCAGACCGTCCCGGAGCGTCGGCTGGAACGGCGGCGAACTCCAGGCATCCAGTGGTCCGGTCGGCACCACATCGGTGTGTCCGAGCAGTGCCAGCACCGGCCCACCGCTTCCGTGCGTCGCCCAGAGGTTCTTCACATCGCCGAAGGGCAGGTGCTCGATCGCGAAACCGGCGGCAGCGAGGCGCTGTGCCAGCAGCGCCTGGCAGCCGGCATCTTCCGGCGACACGCTGGCACGACGGATGAGTTCGCAGGTCAGCGCGATGACATCGGACATCATTCGGACTCCGCGAAAAGCGTTGCCCAGTTGTCGGCATTGAATCCCGCGGTCGCCTTGCCGTCGGCCATGACCAGCAGGGGCCGGCGCACAAGCGTCGGATGCGCGGCGACCAGCAGCAGCCATTGTTCGTCACTCGCCGCCGTCTTTTCGGAATCCGTCAGCGCGCGCCATGTGGTGCTGGCCCGGTTGACCAGTTTCTCCCAGCCGAGCTGGCGCGCATACGCGAGCAGGTCACGGGCGGCGATCGGTTCGTCGCGATAATCGACAAAGCGGTGGGCGATGCCTTGTGCCTCCAGCCACGCGCGCGCCCTCCTGCAGGTGTCACAGCGGGCAAGGCCATACACGGTGACCATGCTCATGCCTCCTCGGCGGCCTGCCGCAACAGGTCGTTCAGACTGGTCTTGGCGCGCGTCTGCGCATCGACGCGCTTGACGATCACGGCGCAATTCAGGCTGTAGCGTCCATCGGCCGATGGCAGGCTGCCGGGCACGACCACGCTGCCCGCCGGTACGCGTCCGTAATGCACTTCACCGCTGGCGCGATCGTAGATGCGCGTGCTGCGGCCGAGGAACACGCCCATGCCGATGACGCTGCCACGTTCGACGATCACGCCTTCGACGACTTCGGAACGCGCGCCGATGAAGCAGTCGTCCTCGATGATGGTCGGCGTCGCCTGCAGCGGTTCAAGCACGCCGCCGATGCCGGCACCGCCGGACAGATGCACGTTGGCGCCGACCTGCGCGCAGGACCCGACGGTCGCCCAGGTGTCGACCATGGTGCCTGGACCGATATGCGCGCCGATGTTGACGAAGCTGGGCATCAGCACGACGTCGCGTCCGACGTGGGCGCCGCGGCGGACGATGGCGCCGGGCACCACGCGTGCACCGGCTTCGCGATAGGCGGCTTCCGGACTGAAGCCGGTGAAGCGCAGTGGCACCTTGTCGAAGCCACCCAGCACACCGCAACGGTCGCTCGGCATCATTTCCATCGGACGCAGGCGGAAATAGAGCAGGACCGCCTTCTTCACCCAGTCATTGACGCGCCAGCCACCCTGCCCGTCCGGCTCCGCCACGCGCAAGGTGCCGGACTCGAGGCATGTCAGCACCTCTTCCACGGCGCTGCCGCAACGATGGCCGATGTCGCCCGGCGACAGCGAAGGGATGTCGGCGAAGACCGACTCGACGAGGGACTGCAGGGCGGGAAGATCGTGGGTGCTCATGTCGCCTGGGGATGCTGTGGACATTGAAGTCTAGCCTGCCTCGCCTATCCGGACCTTGCTGCGTGTTCAGCGTCGCGGCGAACTGTTCGCCACCGCGACCTGCGGCGCCATCAGCGGGCTTCAAGGTGGCCGTGCCCGGACCGGGTTCCGCGCGCGCTCACTGCCGCGCGCTTCATCGTTCCGTCAGGCGTGCGCGCAAGGCCTCGTCGACCGCATTGAGCAACTTTTCGTCCAGCGCCTGGTTCTGCTCGTCGCTGAGCACGAAGAAGTCCTCGGCACGCTCGCCGAACGTCGCGATGCGCGCGCCGTGCACGCGCACGCGCTGCTCGCGCAGCACCTGCGCGACCAGTGCAAGCAGGCCGGGGCGGTCCGAGCAGACCAGCGACATGCTCGTGCGGTCAGCGGATGCCCCGGCGGCGAATTCGACCTGAGGCATGATCTGGAAGTGCCGTTGACCGCGGCTGAGACTGCGTTTCACCGGTCCCAGGCGAAGAGGTCGCTGGCGCAGCGCATAACGCAGGCTGCGCACGATCTCCTCATCGCGGTCCGGACCGGCCTCCCTTCGGCTGCGCTCCAGCACGCGGAAGGTATCGAGGCTGAGGCCGCGCGCCGACGTCATGACGCGCGCTTCGACGACATCGAGGTCCAGCCGGTCCAGCGCCGCGGTGATGGTCGCGAACAGGCCATCGACATCGGGACTGTGCACGAAGATCTCGCGGGCGCCGCGCTCGCCGACACTTCGAGCGGCCACGACCGGCAGGCTGTCGGGCCGCGCGTTGGCGACCTGGCCGGTCAGCCATGCCACCAGGCTGGCGCGGTAGCGGAGGAAACTCACGGGCGGGAAATCGGCCCAGATCGCTTCGGCCTGCCCGGCATCGATGCCCTGCCCGGCGAGCAGTTCCAGCGCGGCGTTCCGGCACTGGGCGATGCGTTCGCTGGCGTGGATCGGATGCTCCAGCCCTCGCCGCAGCGCCAGTCGCGCGGCGGCATGGAGATCGGCGATCAGGCGCGCCTTCCAGGTGTTCCACAAACCCGGCGCCGTGCCGGCGATGTCCGCCATGGTCAGCAGATACAGCATGTCCAGGCGCTGCCGGTCTGCGACCGCCGTTGCGAACCGATGGATGACGGCGGGATCGGTGATGTCGGATTTCTGCGCAGTGATCGACAGCAGCAGGTGTTGTTGCACCAGCCAGGCGACCAGATCGGCATCGACCGCGCCGAGTCCGTGCTCGCGGCAGAAGGCGGCGGCATCTTCGGCACCCAGTTCGGAATGATCGCCGCCGCGGCCCTTGGCGATGTCGTGGAACAGCGCCGCGAGATAGAGCAGGTCCGGCCGGTCCAGGCTGTCGAACACGTCGGACGCCTGTGGGAACTCCGGTGCTTCGCCGGCGGCCATGCGGTCGATGTTGCGGATGACGTTCAGCGTATGCTGGTCAACCGTATAGACATGGAAAAGATCATATTGCATTCGGCCGGCAACGCGGGCGAAGGCGGGCAGGTAGGCGCCGAGCACGCCATGCAGGTGCATGCGGGACAGCGTGTCCGCCACGCGCGGCCCGCGCAGGATGTCGAGGAAAACGCGGCGCGCAGATTCATCGTTTGCCAGTGCACCCGCCTGGCCTGCCACGGCCTGGTCCAGCGCCGCCGCGGTGGCTGCGCCGAGTTCGCGCACCTCCGGGTGCCGTTGCCAGCAGGCGAACAGACGCAGTGCGGCAGAAGCGTCCCCGGCCAGGATGCCGGGGTCGACGAAGGAAAGACGGTCGCCATGGGCGACGATTCCCGGTTCGATATCGCGACCGGTTTCCGGTGTGCCCGGCCTTTCGTGCCAGCGCGCGGAAAAACGCGCCAGTACGCGGCGCACCGCCAGGGCGGCGCGGAAATAGGTCTGCATCATCTGCTCGACGGCACGGTTCTCACGATGCTGGTCGCGGAAACCGAGCATCTGCGCCAAGGTGGGCTGGTGCTCGAACAGGAGGCGTTCCTCGACGCGCCCCGCCACCAGGTGCAAACCCATCCGCAGGCGGCACAGCGTGTCGCGCGCCTGTTCGAGTTGCTGCCACTCCCGGCCGCGCACCAGGCCGGCTTGGATCCAGTCGGACGGCTCGGCGCTGCCGGTGGCCCTTCGCGCAATCCAGGCGATGCTCTGGATGTCGCGCAGGCCGCCAGGACCTTCCTTGAGATTGGGTTCGAGGTTGTAACTGGTATCGCCATAGCGCGCGTGGCGCGCCGCGAGCTCGTCGAGCTTGGCCTGCGCGTAATCCTGTGGTGGCCAGATCCTGTCGACGCTGATCGCGTCGGCGAGGCGCCGACTGGCAGCGCCGTCGCCGGCCAGCTGGCGGGCTTCCATCAGGGCGGTGCAGACGGTGATGTCCGATGCCGCCTGCGTGCACTGCCCGTCGGTCCGCACGGCATGGCCGGGGCGCAGGCCGAGATCCCACATGGCCGACACGAATGACGCGATGGCCTGTTGCGCGCGCACGCCGGGCTCGCTCGTGCACAGGACGAGGACATCCAGATCGGACTGCGGAAACAGTTCGCCACGGCCATAGCCACCCACGGCGAACAGCGCGAGCGCAGGCTGCTCGCCCGCCAGGCACTGCCAGAGCTCGCGCAGCGCTTCATCGAAGTGGCGGGAGCGCAGGGCCAGCAATTCGGCCACCGGCACGCCACCACGGAAAGCGGCGTCCTGCTGTCCGGCCAGTGCCGCAATGCCGGCGCGCAGCCGCTCGATCAGGGATCTGGCGGCTGAGGCATCCATCACCGTGGAATCAGAGCTGCTCGCCGGGCGGCAGCGTCAGCACGTCGAAACCGTCATCCGTCACGGCAATGGTGTGCTCCCACTGCGCCGACAGCGAGCGGTCGCGCGTGACCACCGTCCAGTTGTCCGGCAGCAGACGCGTCTGTCGCTTGCCGGCGTTGATCATCGGCTCGATGGTGAAGGTCATGCCGGGCTGCAGCTCCATGCCGGTACCGGGCTGCCCGTAGTGCAGGACCTGCGGCTCTTCGTGGTAGACCCGGCCGATGCCGTGGCCGCAATACTCGCGCACCACGGAGAAGCGCTCGGCTTCCGCGAAGGTCTGGATCGCGTGGCCGATATCGCCGAGCCGGGCACCGGGGCGAACCTGCCGGATGCCGTGAACCATCGCTTCGTAGGTCCGCTCGACCAGGCGTCTTGCCAGCACCGAGGGCTCGCCGACGAAATACATCCGGCTGGTGTCGCCGTGCCAGCCGTCCTTGATCACGGTGACATCGATATTGACGATGTCACCGGCCTTCAGCACCTTGCTCTCGCTGGGGATGCCGTGGCACACGACATTGTTGACGGAGGTGCAGATCGTCTTCGGGAACGGAATGCGGCCACCGCCACCACCGTAACCGACATTGGCCGGGATCGCCTGCTGCACGTTGACGATATGCTCGTAGCAGAAACGGTCCAGTTCCTCGGTCGTGACGCCCGGCTTGACCAGGGGCTCGACCAGGCGCAGCACCTCGGCGGCCAGGCGGCCGGCCTCGCGCATGCCTTCGATCTCTTCGCGGGATTTCAGGGTGATGGGCATGTACAGAACAACGGAGTGAGGCGCGCATTCTAGCAGAGCGCCCTTGCGCCCCCGTTGCGGCGGCGACCGTCGTCAGGCCTCCGGGCGATCAGGAGGACGGCTGGATCCGCACTGCGAGCTGCTGCACGCCCGGATGGTCCGGCATCACGGCGCGCGCGTGCTCGAGCGCAGCGCGGGCATCGGCCACGGACCCGGCGCGCAAGGCTTCGGCCCCGCGTTCGAGCCACGCACCGGCGACCATGCGGCGCAGCTCCGCCAGTCCCGGTTGCAGCGGCGCCATCGCCTGAAGCGCATCCAACGCCTGTCCGGCCTGATCCAGCTGCCCCAGTTCGACGTGGTGGACCACCAGCGTCTGCGCGCGGCGCGGCAGTGCGGCAGCAGCCTGCCGGGCGGCATCGAACGTCGGATCGATGGAAAGTGCGTGGCGGTACAGATCGTAGGCGCTGTCGCCCACGGGTTCGACCAGTTCTCCCCGCGCCTCGGCGGCGCGCGCGCGGGTCATGATCTCTTCCAGGCGGCGCTGCTGCCCGGCATCCAGCTGCGGCCGCGCGAGCACCGCCGTCAAGCGTTCCTCGGTGACGCCCAGCTGGCGCTGCAGGCGGTCGAGCATATGCGGATCGGCATCGGCGCGCGCGGCAAGATCGAGTGCCTGGCGGGCAGCGTCGATGTTGCTGTCGGAGAGCGCCGCCCGCGCACGTTCAAGGGCGGCGCGCGAGGCCAGGTCGAGACCATCGATTGCATCGGTGTGATCGGGACGCGCGTCGAGGATCCGGCGATATCCGCTCACGGCGGCTTCAAGACGCCGTTCGCGCAGCGCCTGGTCGGCCTTTTCCAGTTGCGTCGCCAGCTCGAGGTCGGCGCGGGCACGGGCGGCGGCATCGGCGTCCGCCTGCCTTGCGCTGGCTTCGCCAACGCGACTGGCCGCTTCGGCCCGCGCCTGTCGAAGCGCGGGCAGGGCCGCGTGCAGGGGCTGCTCGGCGGCCAGTGACTGGAGCATGTCGTCGGCAGCGGTCAGGTTACCGCCGGCGATTTCCTTGCCAGCTTCGTCCGCCAGCACCTGCAGCGACTGCTCGATGCCGGCGCGGGCGACGGCGTTGCCCGGATCCAGGGCCAGCATCCGCTTGTAGGCAACGAGCGCGCCGTTGTCGCCGCGGATGCGCCGACGCCCAAGCGCCGCTTCGGCGCGGGCGAGCAGCTCCGACATTTCGCGACCGGCAAGCTTCATGGCATCCAGGCGCTTGCGCAGGCCGGCGACATGATCGCCCGCCTCGCCCAGGCCGGCCAGTGTCTGGATCAGTGCTTCGGCCTTGTCGTTTTCGCCGGCATCGAGGGCGGCATCGGCCTCACGCCGCAGCGTATCGGCCACGCGACGCAGGCCGAGGCGGGCAACGTCGTTGTCGGCATCGACGCCCTGGACCTGGCGGTAGAGCGCCAGCGCCGAACCGGGTCCGTCATGCCAGCGGCCCTCAGATTCGGCCCGTGCCGCTGCGTTGAGCAGATCGCGCGTTTCCGAACCGGAGAAGTGACCGTGGAGCCCGTCGCCGAACCAGTACACGCCCGCCGCGGCGATGGCCGCCAGCAGCAGTGCCAGCAGCGGCCACGACGGCGCACGGCGGGGCTCGCGCACTGCACGCCGCGGCCGGTCAACGGCGTCGACGTCAACGCGCGGCGCATCCGGATCGATATCGTCGATCTGTCCGAGGCCCGGTTCGGGTCGGTGCCGTCCATTCATGTTCATGGGCGCCTTGTGTGACCCGCAGCATAGTATTGAGTTCCGCGTCGTCGCACATGAATTCCTCCGCACCTGCTGGCCCGCCGGGCCCGCTCGGCACGCCCGGGCCCTTGCAGGCGAGCCAGGCTCAGGCGACGCGTCGCGCCTCGCGGACGTTGGGCACGCTGCCCAGGCGGGCAAGCAGTGCACCGAGCTGCTCGACGTCGCGGACGCGCGCCACGCAACGCATGTCGGCCTCGCCGCGGTCGTCGTCGACGACGGTGCTGAGCGACAGCACGTTGATGGACATGCCGGCGAACACCGCCGTCACATCCTTCAGCAGGCCGGAGCGGTCATAGGCGCGGATCAGCAGGTCGACCTCGAACTGTCCGCTGCTGCGACTGCCCCACGACACCGGCATGACGCGATCGGGATGGCGGGCGGCGCTGCGGGCGAAACTCCGGCAGTCGTGGCGATGGACGCTGACGCCGCGCCCGAGCGTGACGTAGCCGATGATGGCGTCGCCCGGCAGCGGCTGGCAGCAGCGGCCGAAGGTCAGCAGCAGGTTGCCCACGCCTTCGATGGTCACCGCCTCGCCGCTGGGCGCACGTCGACGCGCCGCGGGTGCGGGCAGCGCCGGCGCCTGCTCGGCGGCACGGGCGGCGGCATCGGCCTCATGCAGTGCGCGCGCCACCTGCGCCGGTGAAATCTCCCCGAGCGCGATCGCGACATGCAGCTCATCGAGCCGGCGCAGGTGCCAGCGCGGCAATACCGGCTCCAGCGGACGATCATGGAGGTTGAGGCGCTTGAGTTCGCGATCCAGCACCGCCGCGCCCTCGCGCAGGTTGACGTCGTGGTCGAGGCGGCGGAACCAGGCCCGGACCTTGTCGCGGGCACGACCGGTGTTCAGGAAGCCGGCCTGCGCATTGAGCCAGTCGCGACGGGGTGCCGCCTCCTTCGCCGTCATGATCTCGATGCGGTCGCCGGACTGCGGCTGGAAACCCAGTGGCACGATGCGACCGTTCACCTTGGCACCGCGGCAACGATGTCCGACCTCGGTGTGCACGTGGTAGGCGAAATCCAGCACCGTCGCGCCTGCCGCCAGATCGACAACCTCCCCGCGCGGGGTCAGGACATAGATGCGGTCGTCGGCGGTATCGGTGCGGAAACCTTCGTACAGGCCGACGTCGTCCTCGCCACTCTCGCGGTTTTCCAGCAGCGAGCGCAGCCAGGCGACCTTGCGTTCGAAGGCGGAATCGCCCTGGCCGCCGCCTTCCTTGTACTTCCAGTGCGCGGCGACGCCGAGTTCCGCGTGCGCATGCATGTCATGGCTGCGGATCTGCACTTCCAGCGTCTTCCCTTCCGGACCGATGACCGCGGTATGCAGCGACTGGTAGTTGTTGCCTTTCGGGCGGGCGATGTAGTCGTCGAATTCCTGCGGGATCGGCGTCCACAGGCTGTGCACGACGCCCAGCGCGGCGTAACAGGCGCCGACATCGGCGACCAGTACGCGCACGGCGCGGACGTCGTACAGGTCCTCGAATTCGTGGCCCTTGCGCGACATCTTCTTCCAGATGCTGAAGATGTGCTTGGGCCGGCCGCTGACTTCGGCGGCGATGTGGTGTTCGAGCAGCGCCTGCGAGAGCCGCTGCTTCGCCGACTGGATGTAGCGCTCGCGATCACTGCGACGCTCGTCGACCAGGCGGGCGATGCGCCGGTAGGTGTCGGGGTTCAGGCAGCGGAACGCGAGGTCTTCGAGTTCCCACTTCAATTGCCAGATGCCCAGCCGGTTCGCGAGCGGTGCGAGGATGTCGGCGGAGCGGCGCGCCAGTTCGCGCTGATCCGCTTCCGGCAGGCGATGTGAATGGCGAAGTTCGACCAGCTGTTCGGCCAGCAGGATGAAGACCACGCGCAAGTCCCGGACGATCGCCAGCAGCAGCCGGCGCAGGCCCTCGGCATTGCCGGTCGCCGGCCGGTCGGCATGCAGTCGCCAGATCCGCCCGGCCTCGGCAAGTCCCTCGCGAAGACGTTCCGCGCCCGGCTGCGCCTGCAGCGCTTCGGGCCAGCAGCCCAGCCGGTGTGCGACCGCGGCGGCGCGCGTGGCGGCATCGACCTGCAAGGTGTCCAGCAACGCCAGCATTTCTTCCAGCCCGGCACGCACTTCGGCCGCCGCGCCGGCCGCGGCCGGCAACGCCCAGGTGGGAAGGCCTGGCGCTTCGCCTGCGCTGGCGGCAGGCATGCGGGTAGCGGGTCGACTGGACATCGCGGCATTCTAGCCCTGCGGCTACAATCCCCCTATCACGTCCCGATCGAGGCCCACCGCATGTCCCTGACCAAGTCCGCCGCCACCCTGATCCTTGCCCTGGGGGCAACGGTCGCCGGCGCTTCCGGATTCTCTTCGCTCGAGGAGCGCATGAACGGGCAGCAGTTCGCCGGTGCTGGACTGGAGAAACTGTCTCCCGAAGAGCTGGAACGCCTGAACGAGTGGCTGCGTGCCAACTGGCCGAGCGACGCCGCGTCGACACCCTACCCGGCCATGGCCGACACGCGCGGCCTGTCGGAACCGCAGGCATCCCGCGACGCCATCGTCAGCCGACTGAAGGGCGACTTCAATGGCTGGAGCAGCCGTTCGGTGTTCGAACTGGAAAACGGCATGATCTGGGAAGCGGCCGGCGGCTCGGTGACGCCGCTGAGCACGCGCACCCTCCAGAACCCGACGGTGATCATCGAGCCGGCCCTGCTCGGGGCGTGGCTGCTCCGTGTGGAGGGATACAACGCCACGTTGCGCGTCAAGCGCGTGAAGTAGCACGTCCGGCGCCGAGTGCGGCCCTCCGGCCGCATTCACCCTGCAACCCCGCGACGTGCTTGCGCGAACCGCCGGGGCTGCAGAAGGTCGTTGCAGGCGAGCCGACTCCGGTGCGGTCGCGTCGCCGAGGCGTGCGCCCATTGCCGCTGATGTCCTGATGTGACGCAGGTCGGTCGGCGCGGAACCCGCGACCGCCGGCGCGGTCTGCCCGACGCACCGATCCGGACCCGAGAATGACAGCAGCCCCTGTGGCCATGCCGGCCCTCGCACGATGGATGCCCGCCGCGCTGTTCCTGGCGTTCGTCGCGGCCCTGACCACCTGGTGCCTGGCGTTCGTGGCGGGCCTCGCCGGGCGCTTCCCGGCATCGGCAGCCACGTTGCGTGTCGACGCCTGGGTCATCCTGACGCTGGGCATCGCCCTCGCGCTGCTTGCGCCGCTGGCACGCCGCGATGCGCCGCGATGGGCCAGCATCGTCGCCGGCGCGCTCGTCGGCGCCCTGCTCTACATGCGCACGTTCGGCTGGGCGTGGCTGGATCCGACCGCCATCGACTGGCTGATGCAGGGCGACCTCGCCCAGCACTACACGGGCTGGGCGTTCTTCCGCCAGGAACCCTGGCAATGGCCGCCGGGCGCCATCGAAAAGCTTCGCTATCCGGTCGGGACATCGGTGTTCTTCACCGATGCGCATCCGCTGCTGGCGCTGCTGCTCAAGCCCTTCGCCAGCCTGCTGCCGCAGCCCTTCCAGTACATCGGGCTGACCTACCTGATGAGCTGGACACTGATGGGCGCGACCGCAGCCGGCGTGCTGCGCCTGGCGGTGCCGGCGGGCACCTCGCTGGACAGTCAACGCGCCCTGCTCGTCCCCGCACTGGCGGCACTGATGGCCGTGCTGTCGCCGGTGCTGGTCATGCGCATCGGCCACGACACGCTGACGGCGCAATGGCTGGTTCTGGCCGCCCTCGGCCTGGCGATCTGGCGCGCGCAGCAGACGCCGGATCGCCGCAACGGCGAACCGCGTGCCCGCCTGGGCTGGTGCATCCTGGCGGGCATCGCCAGCCTGACGCACCTCTATCTGCTGGCCATGGTGCTGGCCGTGTTCTGCGCCGACCGGTTGCAGGGCGTGCTCTTCGACCGCTCGCTGCGAGGGCGCACGGCGATCGTCGATGGCCTGTGCGTGCTCACCACCGCTATTCCGGCGCTCTGGCTGGCCGGCGCCTTCACCGTGCCGGGCGACCAGGCGCTGGACCATGACAATCCCGGTCGCTGGTCGGCCGACCTCACTTCGCTGGTCGACACGCACGGCGCGTCCAACCTGGCGCCGTGGCTGCCGCGCTGGTCGATGACACGCCCGGAACAATGGGAAGGCTGGGCCTATCTGGGCGCTGGCGTGCTTCTGGCGATCGTGCTGGCTGTCGTGGTCATCTTCTACCAGCGCGATGCACGCCGCCTGCTTCAACGCAGCGCCGCCTTGTGGCTGGCCGCGGCGGCGATGTTCCTGTTCGCACTCAGCCCAGTGGTGACGGCGGCGGGCAACACGCTGCTTGAACTGGAGGGACTGCGACGGCTGCCGCTGTATTCGCTGTTCCGATCCTGCGGACGCTTCGTCTGGCCGCTGCATTACCTGCTGCTGCTCGCATCCCTGCTGGTGCTGGCGCGCGCCGGTCGCCGCCTGGCTGTGCCGCTGTTGGCCGTCGTCTGCCTGCTGCAGATATACGACCTGCGTCTCCACGACAGTTTCGGACAGCGCCGGGTCGCGGCGCCGAAGATCGTCGCCGCGACCTGGTCCGATCCACGCTGGGCCGAACTGGCTGCCGGACGCGAACATGTCGAGCTGGTCAGCGGCGATGGCTGCGGCAAACAGGGGGCGCCGTGGCTGCCGGCCACTCAGCTGGCATTGCGTCATGGCATGACCGTCAACAGCGGCTACCTGGCCCGCCTCCATGGCTCACGCTGGCACCGCTACTGCACCTTGCAGCGAGAGCTGCTCGCGACCGGCGCACGCCGCAACGACACGCTGTATCTGGTCCACGCCGACGACCTCGACGCCTTCGTGTCGGAAGCTTCGGTATCCATGCGCTGCGATTTCATCGAAGGCCAGAACGCCTGCGTGGTCGATCCGGCCCAGCCGCCCGGCGCGGCGGCGAGCGAAGTTTCCGCTGGGCCCGCAGCGGCAGTGGCGTCGGATGCACCCGCTGCAGGCGGCGGAGAGACCTTGCCTTACTGAGCACGTTCCAGGGCGTGCAAGCGCTTTTCCACGCGCTTGTCGGAAACCGGCTCGCGTGTGCCCAGCTCCTGCGCGAACAGTGACACGCGCAGTTCTTCAAGCAACCAGCGCAGCGCGTCGCGCTCGACAGCGGTGTCGCGCCTGTCGGGCAGCGACGCCAGACGCCGCTGGAAATTCTGCACGACGAGCATTCGCTCCTGGTCGCGACGCGGATCCGCCTGCAGGCGCTGCGCGCGCAGCAGCATCGCCTTGAGATAGCGCGGATAGTCCTCGAGACGCGAGTCGGGCACGTCTCGACCGAGCGTGGGCGGGAACAGCTGCGACAGTTGCGCGCGCAAGTCGTCGAAGTTTGCCGCCGCGAAACCGAGCAGCGGTGGCGACAGCGCCGGCGCCGTTGCCGACAGGCCCTGCAGGGCCGACTGCGCGCGCAACGCGCGCGCATGCGCCGCACGACCCAGCTGCTGTCCCAGTTCGGCGGCGATCGACTCGAATGCCTGGCGGTCGCGAACGGCAAGCATGCCCGGTGTCAGCAGCGTTGCCAGCGCGTGTTCGACGATATCCCCGCGCAAGGCGTCCAGCGATCCGATCGTCGCCCAGGCGAACTGCGCCTTGGCATCCAGCGACAGCTGACGGGCGACGCGGCGGACCGTGTCGGCGAGGCGCAGGCGCAGCAGGCGGCGGATGCCGCCGGCATGGGCACGCTGCGCCGCGTCCGCCGTTTCCAGTACGGCCAGGTCGACGTGCTCACCCTGGTCGACAAAGGCCGGGAAGGCGCGCAGGCCGGCACCGTTCTCGATGAAGGCGGGAATGACGTCCGGTTCGAATCGGGTCAGCCCGGTACGCGACAGCCCACCGGCCGCCGCCTCGGCGAAGGCTTCACGGGCACGCTGGCCGTGGGCGCGTTGCAGTGCCGCCAGGTCGCGGCCGACCGCCAGCTCGCGCCCGTTCGTGTCGAGCAGGCGGATGCGCATCGTGAGGTGGCGCGGCAATTCGGCGGCGGCGAAATCGGAGGCGCCGACCTCGATCCCGGATACGCGCTTCAGGTAGGCGGCGAGCCTCTCTTTCAGGGGCGCGTCGCAGGGCGGCTCTGCCTCGGCGAAGGCGCGCCCGAAATCGGGCGCTGGCACGAAATTGCGACGCAATGACTTCGGCAGCGCGCGGATCAGCTCCGCCGCCTTGACCGGCAGCAGGCCGGGCACCAGCCATTCCAGGCGCGCCGCCGACAAGGCGTTGAGCCAGGGAAGCGGCAGCGTGAGCGTTACGCCATCGGCTTCCTGGCCGGGCTCGAACAGGTAGTCGAGATCGAAGCGGTGCCCGGCCAGTTCGATCTGCTTGGGGAAGTCGGCGCGGCGGTCGTCGGCGACCAGCACGTCGTCGAGGTTCCAGAACAGCGGCCGTCGCGCTGCCTTGTCCAGTGAGCGGTACCAGCTGTCGAGATCGCGGACGCTGTTGATCGCCTCCGGGACGCGGCCTTCGAAGAACTGTGCGCGCTGGTCGACATCGGCGACCAGACCCTGGCGGCGCTGCATGGCCTCCTGTTCGCGCGCCTGTTCCAGCACCTTGGCGTTGGCGTGCACGAAATCGCTGCGCGAATTCATCTCGCACTCGGCGAGGCCGTCACGCAGGAAAATCGCCCGTGCGCCGGTTGGATCGGTGCGCGCGAAGTCGACCCGCCGCCGCGCATGGATCACCAGTCCGAGCAGGCTCGCCTGCTCGTGCGCCAGCACGCGGCCGCGATCGCGATCCCAGAACGGATCCGAGACGCTGCGCTTGAGCAGATGCCCGGCCTGGTCATACAGCCAGTCCGGCTCGATGCGCGCATTGAAATGCGCATAGGCGCGCGCGGTCTGGATCACCGACAGGCTGAGCAGCCAGGCCGGCTGCGCCTTCACCAGCGCGCTGCCGGGAAAGATCGCGAAGCCGCGCGTGCGCGTACCGTCGTAGGCACCTTTCTCTCCCTTGCGCGCGACGCTTGTCGGCAGGCCGGCCAGCACGGCACGGTGGATCGCCTCGTAATCGGCGGCCTTGTCGGGAATCGACCAGCCGGCCTCGGCGACAAGCCCCAGCAGTTGCCGGTGCAGTTCGCGCCATTCGCGCATGCGCATGAAGTTGAGGAAGCGCTCCTCGCACCAGGCGCGCAGGCGGCTGGAACCGAAGTCGGCGTGGGCGATGTCGAAGGCCTGCCAGAGTTTCCAGGCGCCGAGGAAATCCGAGCGGTTGTCGGCGAATTCGGCGTGCCGGCTGTCGGCGTACTGGCGCTGTTCGGCGGGACGCTCGCGTGGATCCTGGATGCCAAGGAAAGCGACGATGGCCAGCAGTTCACGCAGCGAACCCAGGCGCTCCGCCTCGACCAGCATGCGTGACAGCTGCACGTCGATGGGAAACCGTGCCATCGCCCGGCCGGTCGGCGTCAACCGGCGCGCCGGATCGATGGCCTTGAGTTCGAGCAGCTGTTGCAGGCCTTCCCTGATGGCACGGTCGGTCGGCGGATCGACAAAGGGAAACGCCTCGATGTCGCCGAGCCCGAGCGCCAGCATGCGCAGGATGACGTTGGCCAGCGAGCTGCGCAGGATTTCCGGATCGGCGAATTCCGGCCGCGCATTGAAGTCGGCCTCGTCGTAGAGCCGGTAGCACACGCCCGGACCGACACGACCACAGCGGCCGGCGCGCTGCTCCGCATTGGCGCGCGCGACCGGCTCGATCTCCAGGCGCTGCACCTTGCTGCGCGGGCTGTAACGACTGATGCGCGCGGTGCCGGCGTCGATGACATAGCGGATGCGCGGCACCGTCAGCGAAGTTTCCGCAACGTTCGTAGCCAGCACGATGCGCCGCCCGGTGCCGGGATGGAAGACGCGGTCCTGGTCCTTCGCCGACAGTCGCGCGTACAGCGGCAGCACCTCGGTATGCCGCAGTCGCTGCTCGCCGAGGACGCGATGCGCCTCGCGGATCTCGCGCTCGCCGGGGAGGAACACCAGGATGTCGCCCTGGCCATCCTCGCGGCTGATCTCGGCGACCGTTTCAACCAGCGCCTGGTTGAGCTGGCGGTCGTCGCGGGCGCGCTCGGACAGCGGCCGGTAGCGGCGCTCGACCGGATAGGTTCGACCGGGCACATCGACCACCGGCGCGCCATCGAAGAAGGCGGCGAAGCGGGCGGTGTCGATGGTTGCCGACGTGACGATGACCTTGAGGTCGTCGCGCCTGGCCAGCAGGCGCTTGAGCAGGCCGAGCAGGAAATCGATGTTGAGGCTGCGTTCGTGCGCCTCGTCGACGATGAGGGTGTCGTAGGCCGACAGCCAGGGATCACCCTGCGCCTGCGCGAGCAGGATGCCGTCGGTCATGAACTTGATCGCCGCCTGCTCGCCGACGCGATCGTCGAAACGCACCTGGTAGCCGACCAGCTCGCCCAGCGGCGTGTCCAGTTCCTCGGCGACACGGCGGGCGACGCTGCGCGCGGCGATCCGGCGCGGCTGCGTGCAACCGATCAGCCCGCTGGCGCCGCGGCCGGCCGCCAGGGCGAGTTTCGGCAGCTGCGTGGTCTTGCCGGAGCCGGTTTCACCGGCGACGACCACCACCCGATGCGTGCGCAGCAGTTCGATGATGCGCTCGCCTTCGGCGTGGATCGGCAAGGTGTCGTCGAAGCGGACCGCCGGCAACCGCGCACGACGCTGGCGTACCGCCTCGGCCGATTGCGCCGCCAACTGGTCGAACCGGGTCCGCAGGGCCTCGACCTGGTCGTCCGGTGCCTGCCGCATGCGGGCGCGCAGCCGGATCAGCCGACCACGATCCTGCGAGCGCACGGCGTCCGCCGACGGCAACGCGGGGACTTTGCGCCCCGGCCGCCGCTGGCGCTCGCTTCTCTCGCCGCGCGGCGGCGCTTTTCCATTAGGATCAATGAATGACATCGAAACGATCGGGTCCCGGGCCGGTATTGGCCGCGCTAGCCTAGGCGTCCCTGGACGCCCGCAGAAAGGAGTGCATCATGGCATCGAGCAAGTCGAAGACGAAGAAGATGGCGACCGCGAGCGAGGAACCCAAGATCGATATCGGCATTTCCGAGCGCAAGCGCAAGGAAATCGCCAACCGGCTGGCCGCCCTGCTGGCCGACAACTACACGCTGTACCTCAAGACCCATGCCTTCCACTGGAACATCACCGGGCCGATGTTCAATTCGCTGCACGTGATGTTCGAAACGCAGTACAACGAGCTGTGGCTGGCCAACGACGAGATCGCCGAACGCATGCGCGCCCTGGGCGTGTTCGCGCCCGGGTCCGGTGCACAGTTCGCGAAGCTGTCGTCGATCAAGGAGGAGTCGGGTGTGCCGGGCTGGGAAGAAATGGTCCGTCAGCTGGTGGATGGCCACGAGTCCGCTGCGCGTACCGCCCGCGAAGCCTTCCGCACCGCCGACGAAGCCGACGACCAGCCCTCGGCCGACCTGGCTACCCAGCGCATGCAGGCCCACGAAAAGACCGCCTGGATGCTGCGTTCGCTGCTGGCCTGATCGCGAATCAGGTTCCGCAAAAGCAGGAAGGCCGCCCAAGGGCGGCCTTCTTCATGCCTCCGAGTCGGGAAACCCGTCTCAGTCGGCCTTGGCCTTGCGCGCTTCCTTCTTGGCGGCGTCGCGCTTGGCGGCGTCCTTGGCGGACGCGGCCAGGTCTTCCTGGATGCGCGCGGCCTTGCCTTCCAGACCACGCAGGAAGTACAGCTTGGCGCCACGCACCTTGCCGCGACGCTTGATCTCGACCGAGTCGATCGCCGGGCTGTGGCTCTGGAACACGCGCTCCACGCCGGTGCCATGCGACATCTTGCGCACGGTGAAAGCGGAATTCAGGCCACGGTTGCGCTTGGCAATGACCACGCCTTCATAGGCCTGGACACGCTCGCGGTTGCCTTCCTTGACCTTGACGTTGACGACGATGGTGTCGCCGGGGGAAAACTCCGGCAGCTGGCGCGCCATCTGCTCGGCTTCAAATTGCTGGATCAGGTTCATGGCGCTCACCAGAAACGTTTGGACGACTAAAGACGCGGAATTATGCCAGACCCTCCGGGGTCGCACAAGGCCGGATTCCAGGCAATCCGGAATGGAACCCTGTCCTATGCGGCGAGGAACGGGAAACCAGGCCTGCCGCCGCCGCGCTCGACAGCGCGGGACTTCGGATCAGGGCGAACTGGCGTCGATGTATTGTGCCAGCAGCGCGCGGTCCTCGCGGCTGAGCTGGACACGGGCGAGCAGGTCCGGCCGCCGCTGCCAGGTCCGACCCAGCGACTGCTGCCGGCGCCAGCGGGCAATGGCGGCGTGGTCGCCGCTGAGCAGTGCCTCGGGCACGTCGCCCAGTTCATGCCGTTCCGGCCGGGTCCAGTGGCCACAGTCGAGCAGGCCGTCGCCAAAGGAATCCTGGCGCGCGGACTCGGCATCACCGAGCGCGCCGTCCAACAGGCGGCCGATCGCATCGATAAGGATACAGGCCGGCAATTCACCGCCGGAAAGGACGTAATCGCCGACCGACAGCTCTTCATCGACTTCGGCTTCAAGCAGGCGCTCGTCGATGGCCTCATAGCGGCCGCAGAGCAGGATCAGCCGCGGCTCGCGCGCCAGCCGCTCCACGCCCGCCTGGTCCAGGCGTCGGCCCTGCGGGCTGAGATGGAGGACGCGCGCCGGACCGGCTGCGGCATCGCGAGCGGCCGACAAGGCCGCACGCAACGGTTCGATCAGCATGACCATGCCGGGCCCGCCGCCATAGGGGCGGTCATCGACGGTGCGGTGGCGGTCGCTGGCGTAATCGCGCGGATTCCAGCCCGCCACCTGAAGCAGGCCGCGGGCGCGGGCGCGCCCGACCACGCCAAAACCGCTGGCGGCATCGATGAAGTCGGGGAACAGGCTGACAACGTCGATGCGCATCAGAAATCCGCATCCCAGTCGACGAGCATGCGCCCGGCGGCAAGATCGATTTCACGGACGTGGCTGCCCTGGACGAAGGGAATCAGGCGTTCGGCGTCGTTGCTTCGCACCACCAGCACGTCGTTCGCGCCGGTGGCGAACACGCGTTCGACGACACCGAGTTCAATGCCTTCCAGATTGACCACCGCCAGACCTTCAAGGTCGGCCCAGTAGTACTCGCCGGCCGGCGGCGTCGGCAACTGTTCGCGACCGACCCAGATCTCGGCGCCGATCAGCGCCGCGGCCGCATCGCGGTCGTCTATGCCGTCAAGCCGCACGGCCAGGCGCGGCTCGCGCACGAGTGCATGCGCGCGCCGGACCGATTCCGCGCCGGCGTGGCGCAGGGTCCAGGGCTGGTATTCGAGAATCTGCCCGCGTGGCTCGGTAAAGGACTCGATCTTCAAGCCACCACGGACGCCGTGGACACCGGCCACGCGACCGAGCAGTATGCGGCGGTCGCGGCGATCCATGGCGTTGAGCGTACCGCGCGGCTCAGGCCGCGGCGGCAGTCTGCTTGCGCGCCTGCTTGACCAGATTGCGCACCTTGTCGGTCATCTGCGCACCGACGCCGACCCAGTGGTCCACGCGCTGCAGGTTCACTTCCAGCGGACGCTCCTGACCGGCGGCGATCGGGTTGTAGAAACCGACGCGCTCGATGTTGCGGCCATCACGGGCGCTGCGCTCGTCGGAAACAACGATGTGATAGAACGGACGCGCCTTGGCGCCACCGCGGGAAAGACGGATCTTGACCATGATCGGGACTCTGGGGTGGATTGAAGCGCCCGAGGCGCAACGGAACGCGGCATTCTAGTACAAGCCGAGGCGTCTTGCAGCAAGCCGGACCTGCTCCCGACGGGACGGGCCCGGGCGCATCGATGTGGCGCCCGGCCTGCGCCAGTCGGCCCCTCTTTCTCAGGCGGTCCGCCGCAGCAAGGAGTTGTGCCAGGCCCAGGTGGTGGCCGGATCGGCCGGTTGCAGGGGTCGGACCTGGCTGCCGGCCAGTGCGGCGACGGGAAGGCCATCGGCGAGCAGGATGCGGTTGCGGGCCGTGGCCGGCAGCCTGGCATCGCCGATGAGGATGCCGAGCAGGTTCAGCGGATCGGCGGCGCTGAGCGCCAGCTGACCGGCTTCACCACTGACCTGGCGCAGGGCCGCCGCGGCCTCGGGCAACGCGAACTGCTCGCCGGCGTAGCCGTCGACGAAGCGGCCGCCCTGCACTTCCTCGCGTGCCTCCATGCGTCGATAGACGTAGTGCAACTCGCGCCAGGCGGGCAGATGCGACTCGCGCGCCAGCAGGGCGCGGAACACGACGCCGTAGCGGCGCAACAGCACGCGGGCGATGTGCTCGACGGCGGGATCGGCCAGGGCCGCGGCCGGCGCGGCGCCCGTGGATCGTGGCGGCGGGACCAGCGCCCAGCGTCCGGCCTGGCCGACATCCAGTGCGCGACCGCGCCGGTGCAGGCGCTGCCGGACGGCAGCGGGCGCCACCAGCGTGCGCAGGCCGGCGAAGCTGTCGCAGGCCACGCAACCGCTGGCCACCAGTTCGGCCAGCGCGGTTTCCAGTTCCGCCTCGATCAGTCCACTTGCCTGCTGCAGGTCGTCGAGGAACAGCGCGCCGTGGCTGCGCAGCGCATCGGCCACGCGCCGGGCCTTGCCGGACATCTCCGGCATCGGTGCGTTGTCAACACCGGACTGCGCGCGCCAGTGCGGCAGCCCAGTGCGCGAGGCGAGCATGATCGGCGTGCTGCGGATGGGCGACGCGCCGCGCCCGGCGCGCGCCGTTTCGCCCGCAACAGGTCGCCACCAGGCGACCTGTCCGCTGCTGCACAGGCGGTCCAGCAGTGCCGGCTGGTAGTCGCGCAGCCGAGCCGGCAGCAGATCGCGCTCCCAGGCAACGGCCGGGGCGACCCAGCCTTCGAGTTGCCCGATCACTGCCACCAGCCCGCCTTCGCCTTGGCGGCGCTGGTCGACGCCACCGGCGTGGTCGAGGCCATGCCAATGCAGCAGGAAGCGCATGAACTGCGCCGGCGGCACCGCCTGCACGCGGGCGCGGCGCTGCTGCCGGCAGAGGCGATGGATGCGCGCCAGCAGCCGGCGATCACACCACTGCTCGCCATCGAGCGCGGGGTCGAAACGGCCCCGCATGGCACCGCCCTCGCCTTCCAGTCGCGCCAGCGCGGCATCGATGGCCGACACGGGCAGGCCCAGCGGCCGCGCCAGTGCCGCGGCGGTGGTCGGGCCGAGCAGTTCGAGACGACCGCGGACCAGTTCCAGCAGCGCACCATCCGGCGCGTCGACGACCTGCGCAGAGGCAAACGGCGGCAAGACCAGCGCCATCGTCGGCACCGCGGCCGCGAAGGCGGCGCTGCGCTCGGTGGCGACCAGGCATCCGTCATCACTGCTGCCCGCCGCAAGCACCGCGCGTCCGGCCGCCAGCAACGCGTCGCGCCAGCGCTCGCCCAAGCGGCGGACTTCGTCGGCGGTGAGGAAGCCGTGCACCATCAGGGCATCGTGGAGTTCGTCGGCGTCGCGGACCAGTGGCCAGGCCTCGTCGCGCACCTGCGCGATCGCCGCCGGATCCAGGCGCGCCAGCACCTCGCCGTTGCCGATTTCATGCAGGCGCGGCTGGCTGACCGCGCGCGTCCGCCGTTCCTCCGCTTCGCCATCGTCGAGGAAGGCGTAGGGCCGCGCGTTGAGGATGGCGCCAGCCAGTGGCGAGGGCGCGGTGAGATCCGCGCACACGACCTTGATCGCGCCGCTGGACAGGCCTTCGACCAGTCTAAGGAAGCCGCCGACATCCATGGTGTCGTGCAGACAGTCGTGCAGCGACTGTGCGACCAGCGGATGATCGGGCACCTCGCGCGGGCCGCTGAGGTTTTCCAGGCAGGCAACCTGGTCGGGAAACACCACCGTCAGCAGGTCCTCGGCGTCGCTGCGCTGGAACTGCGGCGGCACGCGACGACCACCGTTCATGCGCCGGATCGCCAGCGCCACTGACGCCACCCAGCGGAAGCGCGTCGGGAACATCGGCACGTCCAGCAGTGCCTGCACCAGCACGTCGCGCGCACTGGACGGATGCAGGTAACGCGACACCTCGTCGAGCGGGAAGCTGTGCGTCGGTCCCAGTGACAGGATGATGCTGTCCTCGAGCGCCGAGGCCTGCAGCTCGAAATTGAACGTGCGGCAGAAGCGCTTGCGCAAGGCCAGTCCCCAGGCCTTGTTGATGCGCGAGCCGTAAGGCGAGTGGATGACCAGGTGGGCATCGCCGACCTCGTCGAAGAAGCGCTCGAACACCACCCTCTCGCGCGTCGGCAGCACGCCCAGCGCACCCAGCGCCGCGCCGAGGAAGGCGCGCAGCTGTTGCCATGCACTCGCCGGCACGCCGGCCACTTCGGGATCGCGCCCGTCGCCCTGGCGCAGGCGCGACTCGAAGTCGAGGAACAGTCGCGACACCGCCTGCGAGAGTTCGTCGCTGCGGCCCAGCGCCTCACCGAGCCAGAACGGCAGCGTCGGCGGCTGTCCGTGGGCGTCCTCGACCAGCACCTTGCCGGTCTCGACCTTGGAGATGCGATAGGCGGTGTTGCCGAGCTGGAAGATGTCGCCGGGCAGGCTCTCGAAGGCGAAATCCTCGTTCAGCGAACCGATGCGTTGGCCTTCCGGCAACAGGATGACATCGCTGTCAAACTGGTCGGGAATGACGCCGGCGTTGGTGACCGCGGTGAGCGCGGCACCGCGACGCGGGCGCAGACGCCGGTTCACGGCATCGTGGTGCAGGTAGGCGCCGCGTCGGCCCCGGCGCGTGGTGTAGCCCTCGGCGAGCATCGCGACGACGGCGTCGAAGCGCTCCCGCGACAGGTCGTGGAAGGGCCAGGCCTTGCGGATCATCGCAAACAATGCGTCTTCGTCCCATTCACCACAGCCGACCTCGGCGAGGATCTGCTGGCTGAGCACGTCCAGCGGCGCGCCAATATCGCGATTGCGGTCGAGCTCGCCACGTTGAACGGCATCGAGCAGCGCCACCGACTCGACCAGATCGTCCATGGTCAGCGGGAACAGCCGGCCCTTCGATACCGCACCGACGGCATGTCCAGCGCGACCGACACGCTGCAGGAACGCGGAAATCCAGCGCGGCGAGCCAAGCTGGCAGACCAGGTCGACATCACCGATGTCGATGCCCAGTTCCAGCGACGAGGTCGCGACCAGCGCCTTCAACTGCCCGGCCTTCAGGCGCTGCTCGGCCTGCAGGCGGTGTTCCCTGGCCAGCGATCCGTGGTGCGCGGTCACCTGTTCGTCGCCCAGGCGCTCGCCCAGGTGCCGCGCGACGCGCTCGGCGATGCGGCGCTGGTTGACGAAGATCAGCGTGGTGCGGTGCGCCTGTGCGAGGGCGGCAAGACGATCGTAGATTTCCGTCCACACCTCCGCGCTCATCACCGCATCCAGCGCCGAGCCCGGCATTTCCAGGGCGAGATCACGGGCGCGCCTGTGGCCGGCATCGACGATATGGCAGTCGACATCGTCAGCCGGTGCGCCTCGCAGGTAGTTGGCGACTTCGGCGATGGGCGTGACGGTCGCCGACAGGCCGATGCGAGCCGGCCGCTTCGTCCCGAGCGCGGCCAGGCGCTCGAGCGACAGCATCAGGTGCGCACCGCGCTTGCTGCCGGCCAGCGCGTGCAGTTCATCGACGATCACGGTACGCACGTCGCCAAGCATGGCGCGGCCGGACGTGCTGGTGAGCAGGATGAACAGCGACTCCGGCGTGGTGACCAGCACATGCGGTGGCAGCCGGCGCATCAGGGCGCGCTCGCTCGCGCTGGTATCACCGGTGCGCACCGCGGTGCGGATGCCGACATCCGCGCAACCCAGTTCGAACAGCGCGTCGCGAATGCCGTTCAGCGGTGCCTGCAGGTTCTTCTCGATGTCGTTGGACAACGCCTTCAGCGGCGACACGTAGAGCACCTGCACCGTGTCGGGCAATGGCGCGCGTTCACCGCGCGTGACCAGTTCGTCCAGCGCGACCAGGAAGGCGGACAGGGTCTTGCCCGAACCGGTCGGCGCTGACACCAGCACGTCGGCACCGGTGCGCGCCTGCGCCCAGGCCTGCGCCTGCGTTGTCGTCGCGCCCTGCGGAAAGGCGCGGCGGAACCAGCGCGCCACCGCCGGATGGAAACCGGCGAGGTCGTCGAAGTCGGGAAGTGCGTTCATGTTCGAAGCGATCATGGTAACGCCGCGTCTCAACCTGCGAGACGCGGCGTCCACCGTCGCCGAGGACGCGTTCAGCCCTGGAGAACGAGCCGGCCGCGGCGTGCAGCCGGCGTCGGCCCCGGCGTGATGCTCAGCCCGGATCGAAGCCGTTGCGGAAAATCACGTCATTGGCAAGATGGCCGTTCACTGCCATCGAGAACGGCTGCGGCCCCATCGGCACGTTGAAGCCGCGCACGCGGACCACATGGCGCCCCGCCGCCGCGGCGGCCAGGCGCACGCCCTCGGCATTGTTATAGCGGTCCCGCTGCTGGCCGACCAGGCCGGCGAAACCGTAGTGGAGGCTGCCGTCCGGCGCGACGACTTCCAGATCCAGGTCGTTCACCAGGGCGCCGTGCGTGGCTTCCATGCCGGGTTTGTCGATCCACACCAGCTGCACGCGCAGCTCGCTGCCGGCAGCCGCCACAAAGACCTCGGACTGCCACTGCTGGCCGGTCTGCAGGCCGGGGTAGACCTCCCAGAAGGTGTGGGCGCGCGTCGGGCTTCCGACCAGCGTGCGCGACAGATCCATCGTGCCCCAGCCCTGGTGGATGTCCGGCCGGCGCCAGACATCCTGCTGCGCGCCGGCACCATACTGGCCCGGCGACATGTCCCAGGCACCGTTGAGCAGCGTGGCCTTGACCAGCGCCGCGGTGGCACTGTGGTTGTAGCCGACCTGGAAGAATTCGCGCACCACGGCCACGCCGCCGGCGACCAGCGGCGAGGCCATGCTGGTGCCGCCCTGGAACTGGTAGTAGGGATTGAAGACGCCCCAACCGGTATTGGCCGTCATTTCCGACTGTGCCGATACGATGTTGGTCCCCGGCGCGACGATATCGGGCTTGAGGCGGCCACTGCGCGTCGGACCACGGCCGGAGAACGCCACCATGCCATCCGGGTGGTTGGACAGACGGTCGCCGGCGAGCGGCGGCAGCATGAACTTGTTCGGCCAGCACTCGCCGTAGCTCGCGCATGGTCCGCCCGGGTTGTAGCCGCCGCTGGCGCGCAGGTTCTCCGATGCGCCGACGGTGATGACGTTCTTCGCGGTCGAAGGCGCCATGACCGTGCCCATGTCGGACACGCCATCGACATCCTGGTCGTTGCCATCGTTGCCGGCCGCAAAGACGATGGCCATGTCGAAGTAGTCGCTGACGAAGCGGTCGGTTTCACGGGTGAAGGTCGTGTAGGCGCCGGCCGAGTTCGCGGTTCCCCAGGAGTTGTTGCTGGTGCGCACCGCCGTATTGAACGCGTAGATCGGCGACCACAGCGCCTCGTAGGGATTGACGGGCAGGCCGCTGAAGTCATCGCAGGTCGCCCAGACCAGCAGTCCTGCCTTCGGCGCGATGCCGGCCTGCGAGCCGGCGTACTGGTTGGCGGCCGGATTGCTGCCGCTGCGTGCGCCGCTGCCCAGGACCGAACCGGCGACATGGGTGCCGTGGCCGTTGGTGTCGGCCCAATGTCCGCAACTGCCGGGTCCCGAGGTACCGCCCAGCACGCGACCGCTGAAATCGGCATGCACCGTCGCCGGATTGCCGCTGCTCAGGCCACTGTCGACCACCGCCACGGCCTGCCCCGCGCCGAACAGGCCGTAGCTCTGTTCGACATGCTCCTTGGCCGTCAGCTGGTTGCTGCGCGCGACAGCGTTGCTGTAGGTGAATACCTGGACAGGTTCGATCCAGGCGACCGCGTGCAGCGATGCCAGCTCGATCAGCGACGATGCCAGTGCCGTGGCGCGGACGATGGCGCCTCCGCCCCCATCGAGTGCATGATCGCCCACCTCGGCACCCGCAGCGCGCAGCGCTACCCGCAGCGATGCATCGTCCTCGCCGGCGAATCCGCGCACGACCAGATCGATGCGATGACCCGACCGCGGCGCCAGCGCATCGTTGACCAGCTCGCTGGCAAGCCGGAAAGCCGGCACGAATGGGCCGGTCCAGCGCACGCCTTCGACATCGTCCAGCTGCGCCGAACGCGTCGCATCGACGCGCACCAGCAGCGCGAAGTCGGGGACGTACTCGAGGATGGTCGCGCCCTGGCGGACGAGCGCATCGCGCCACGCCGCGCGCAACGGCCCCTTGAACTGGACGATGCGATACGTCGTCCCGTCGCCGCCTCGGCTCGGCTGCGCCAGCGCCGGCAGCACCGTCACGCCGTCGACCAGCGGATCGAAGCGCGCCTGCTGCAGGCGGATCTCAAGGCGAGGCAGCCCGTCGATCTCGCGGGATTCTTCATCATCGCGGTCGTAGCGGGCGGTCTCCGGACTGGACGCCGGCTCCTGTTCGCCGTCCGTCGATACGGTGATCCTCCCCTGTGCGCCACTCCTCGTACCGCCCTGATCGGCCACGCCCGACCATGACAATCCTTCCGGCTTCGGCGGGTGGCCCGGTGCTGCCGACGTCCCCCCCGGCGATACAGGCGCCGAGGCCTGCGTCGGCATCACCAGGCCGACGGCCAGCACCATCGCGACAAGTGCGGATGTGGCACTCGCGCGGGCAATAGAGCAAAGCATGTTCATCAGGATCTCCTGGACCGGTTCGGGACAGCGGGGCATCCGTCTGTCATCTCGATCCAGTAGGCGCAGGAATCGTGCAATCCGGCTCACGCCGGCCAGGCGCTCAGGGCAGGACCTGGAACCGGCAGAGGTCCGACCACACCTGCGCAAGATGCGAGTAGTGGTATTCGTGGCCGCCTGCAAACGGCGTGTAGAACAGCGTGTCGCCTTCCACCCAACCCTGCGCCAGCAGACGTGTCCGGTCCGCTGCCGCATACGGCTGCACCGGATCACTGTCGCCGATGTGGATGCTCACGGGAATCTTCCGGGACGCCGACGACACCATGGCCGTGCAATCCGGTTCCGGGCCACAGGCCAGTGCCGACATGGTGCCGGCGCCGACGGCGAACGCCGCCAGCGTGTCGATATGAAGGGTCGCACTGTAGTGGTTGAAGCCGAGGTCATGCATGACATGCGCGCCCGCGGAAAAACCCCAGCCGATGCGCCGCGAGCGGTCGATGTCGTAGGCGGCTTCGACGTCGGCCAGCGCCGCCTCGAAAATGCTGTAGTCGCTGGGTGATGGTGGTGGTACGACCCAGCCGCCGCTGCCGCCGGTCGCGGCCGGTGCGACAACGAGGAAACCGCCTGCCTCCGCCGCGGTGATCCAGTCGTCGCGCAGCCATTGCGCCGCCAGCTGTGCCATCGACGCGGACCCGGCAGCGCCATGCAGCGCCAGCAGCACCGGCATCGGCCGGATCGACGCATGCCGCGTCGGGACATACAGGTAGTAGGTATGCGCGCCGTAGCCGGGCACGTTCACCGTGCGCGACTGCGCGCCAGGGGCGGCACCGCCGGCACCTCCGGAGGATTGCCGGACGACGGCCGCAGCACCGGAAAATCCATCGACGAACAGGGCATCGGCATGCGCGCAGACCCAGTCCGGCAGGCGCACGGTGCTTGCAGCGTGCGCCTCCGCCGCGCCGATCAACAGCGCTGCAAGGACAACGCGCAACACGCTGGCGGCTTGCCTTGCGGCCGGCACTGACGATGCCCGGGTGTTGCGGCTCATCGCAACGATGTCCACGGCTGCGCCATGCCGGCCAGGATAGCGGCTCCGGATCCGTTCGCCGCTTTCACGACGGCCCGCGTCATGACTGCAGGTTCAGCCATTCTTCCTCGAGCGTTTCCTGCTCGGTCACCAGCGCACGCTGTCGTTGCAGCAGCGCCGCGAAATCGTCGCTGCGACTGCTGTACAGCTCGGGATCGGCGAGCTGCGTTTCCAGCGTGGCGCGGTCGCTTTCGATCGTCGCCAGCCGGGTCTCGATCTTCTTCAGGCGGTCGCGAACGGGTTTTTCGCGCGCACGCTGTTCGGCGGCGGCGCGACGGCGCTCCTTGGCTGATTCACGCGCGTCGTCGTCTTCCGCACCCGCGCCCTTGCCGGCGCCACCCGTATCGCTGTCGCGGCCACGCAGCCAGCGCGCATAGTCGTCAAGGTCGCCGTTGAATTCGCTGACCGAACCCTCGGCCACCCGCCAGAAGGTGTCGCAGACCAGGCCGATCAGGTGGCGATCATGCGCAACCAGCACCAGCGCGCCGCCGAAGTCGGCCAGCGCCTCGGCGAGCGCCTCGCGCATGTCCAGGTCGAGGTGGTTGGTGGGTTCGTCGAGCAGCAGCACGTTCGGTTTGTGCCAGGCGATCAGCGCCAGCGCGACGCGCGCGCGCTCGCCGCCGGAGAAGGTGTCGACGTTTTCGAACGCACGCTCGCCGGCGAAATTCCAGCTGCCCAGGTAATTGCGCAACACCTGCTCGGCGACGCCCGGTGCGATATCGCGCAGGTGATCCATCGGCGTCGCGCCCTCGCGCAACGACTCCACCGTGTGCTGGGCGAAATAACCGATACGCAGGTCCTTGTGCGCCAGGCGCTCGCCCCCCAGCGGCGCCAGCTCGCCGACCAGCGTCTTCACCAGCGTCGACTTGCCGGCGCCGTTCGGGCCCAGCAGCGCGACGCGCTCACCCGGTTCCAGCGAAAACTTCACCCCGGTCAGGACGGTCTTCGCCTGGCCGGCCTGCGCCGCCGGCACATCCGGATCATGCTGGCGAAGCGAGCTGTCGGCACTGTAGCCGGCGGAAAGATCATCCAGCCGCAACAGGGGCGAAGGCAGCCGCTGCGGCGGTGCGAAGCTGAAACGGAACGGGCTTTCGGCGCGGACGGCTTCCGTGCCGGCGAGCTTTTCCAGGCGCTTCATGCGTGACTGCGCCTGCTTCGCCTTGCTGGCCTTGGCCTTGAAGCGGTCAATGAATGACTGCAGGTGTGCGCGCTCGACCTGCTCCTTCTCGTGGGCGATCTGCTGCTGGCGCAACTGTTCGGCGCGCTGGCGCTCGAAGCTGGTGTAGTCGCCGGTGTAGAGGCGCCCACGCCCGTCGTTCAGATGCACGATGTGGGTGGCGACGCCATCGAGGAACTCGCGGTCATGCGAGATCACCAGCAGCGTGCCCTCGTAACGGCGCAGCCAGTCTTCCAGCCAGACGACGGCGTCGAGGTCGAGATGGTTGGTGGGCTCGTCGAGCAGCAGCAGGTCCGATGGCGCCATCAGCGCGCGCGCCAGGTTCAGGCGGACGCGCCAGCCGCCGGAGAATTCGCGCACGGCCGTCGCATGCGTCTCGGCGGCGAAACCCAGGCCATGCAGCAGGCGACCGGCGCGGGCGCGGGCGTCGTAACCGTTGAGTTCCTCGATGCGATGGTGCGCACGCGCCGCCGCTTCGTGGTCGCCGGCCGCCTGCGCGGCGGCCTCGGCCACCAGTGCCGAGGACAGTTCGGCATCGCCACCGATGACGTAGTCGATGGCGGCATCCGGGAGCGCCGGGGTTTCCTGCGCCACGGTCGCCACGCGCTGGCCGCGCGGCCGGTCGATGCTGCCGTGGTCGCCGTCGAGATGCCCCAGCAGCGCCGCGAACAGGCTGGACTTGCCGCAGCCGTTGCGGCCGATCACACCCACGCGCCAGCCGGGGTGCAGGGTCAGGTTCACGTCGGACAGCAACAGCCGCCCGCCACGCCGCAGCGCGAAGTCG
>CAZYHP010000011.1:0-43482 GCA_964647135.1 uncultured Rhodanobacteraceae bacterium | reverse complement strand
CGGCACGCTGCACACCTCCAGCGCCGCGAAGACCATCGACCGCGTGATCGACGTGTTCCCGGCCGGCGAGAAGCCGATGGTGCGTTCGATGCTGTCCGAATCGCTGCGCGCCGTCATCGCCCAGGCGCTGCTGAAGAAGGTCGGTGGTGGCCGCATCGCCGCGCACGAAATCATGGTCGGCATCCCCGCCATCCGCAACCTGATCCGCGAGGACAAGGTCGCGCAGATGTATTCGGCGATCCAGACCGGCCAGCAGCATGGCATGCAGACCCTTGACCAGTGCCTGCAGGACATGGTCCGTCGCGGCGTGATCACCAAGGCCACCGCGATCAGTTACGCGAAGCAGAAGGAAATCTTCAGATGAGTGACGGCCTTGAGCTGATCAATTTTCTCAAGAAGATGGTCGAGCTGAAGGCTTCCGACCTCTTCGTTACCGCCGGCCGCCAGCCCAGCCTGAAGGTGCACGGCAAGCTGATGTCGCTCACCGAGCAGCCGCTGACGCCGCAGCAGAGCAAGGAGATGGTGCTCAACTCGATGAGCCCGAACCAGCGCGAGCAGTTCGAAAAGCATTACGAGTGCAACTACGCCATCAGCGTCACCGGCCTGGGCCGCTTCCGCGTCAGCTGCTTCTACCAGCGCAACGCCGTCGGCATGGTCATCCGTCGCATCGAGATGCGCATCCCGACCATCGAGGAGCTGAAGCTGCCGGCGGTGGTGAAGGAACTGGCGATGGTCAAGCGCGGCCTGGTGCTGTTCGTCGGTGCCACCGGCACCGGCAAGAGCACCTCGCTGGCGGCGATGCTCGGTTATCGCAACCGCAACTCGTCCGGCCACATCATCACCATCGAAGACCCGATCGAATACGTGCACCGGCATGACGGCTGCATCGTCACGCAGCGCGAAGTGGGCATCGATACCGAGACCTTCGAGGCGGCGCTCAAGAACACGCTGCGCCAGGCGCCCGACGTCATCCTGATCGGCGAGGTGCGCACGCGCGAGACCATGGAGCAGGCGATCACCTTCGCCGAAACCGGCCATCTGTGCCTGGCGACCCTGCACGCCAACAACGCCAACCAGGCCATCGACCGCATCCTGCACTTCTTCAGCGAGGACCGCCGGCCGCAGGTGCTGATGGACCTGTCGCTGAACCTCAAGGGCGTGGTCGCCCAGCAGCTCATTCCGCACGTCGATGGCAAGAGCCGTCGCGTCGCCATGGAAGTGCTGCTCGGCACGCCGCTGGCACAGGACTACATCCGTGTCGGCGACGTGCACAAGCTCAAGGAGCTGATGAAGGAATCCACCAACCTGGGCATGCGCACCTTCGACCAGAGCCTGGTGGAGCTGTTCCACAACGGCGAGATCTCCTACGAGAACGCGCTGCGCCACGCCGACTCCAGCAACGAGGTCCGCCTGGCGATCAAGCTGGCGAAGGGCGGCGACGCCCACTCGCTGTCGTCCGGCCTGGGCGACATCGAACTGCTCGAGTGACGCGGCCGGGCGGCGAAGCACTGCCCGCCAGCGGTTCCATGACCTTCCCACCACCGCGCGCTGCGCGGTGGTGTCGTTTCAGGGCTGCCCGGGTGTCGTCGACAGTCCGGCCCCTGTCGTCGCAAGCGCCGTCGATGGCGCCGGATCAGCCGAAATCGATGGGGCCGGACATGTTGCGGTTGTCGAAGGCGCAGTCGCGATTCGGACCGTCGCGGTCGACCCAGTGCATGAACAGATGGGCCGACCACTGGTTCGGATTCGGTTCGATCCGGCCGTGACGGTGCTCGATGCCGCGGTAGAGGACGGCATCGCCGGCCGCCATCGGCAGGGCCGTCCAGGACTGCGAGCCGAAATCATCGGCGACGACGGTGGCTGCCGCCGATGTCGGGTCGGTCGGCTCGGTGGCAACGGCCAGGGCCCACGGCAACGAGTCGGAACAGGCCAGGGTGAGTGACAGCGAGTGTTCGCAGGCGCGACGGTCGGCGTGGACGCGACAGCGGTCGCCCTGCCGATAGAGCCGGAAATAGCTGTACGTCGGCAGCAGCGCTGCGCCCACCTCGGCTTCGATCCGCGGTGTCAGGCCCCAGAGGAAGGTCAGCAGCACCGGCCACTGCAGCGCGGAGAGCTCCGGACAGGGTCGCTCGACCAGCGGACCGCTGCGCAGCAGGCGCGGGCCGGCGACGCTGACCTGGCGACTGATCTGGTAGGTGAGGGCATCGACCACTTCGCGTGCGAACAGTCCGGGCAGGAGCGTGGCGCCCTGGCTGTAATAGGTGCTTGACATCATTGCTGCGTGATGGGGAGAAGGCGCGAGTATACGACCGCGCCCCGGGCCGGTCCGCGCCTGCGCGCTGCCGCCTGCCGCATGGGCACCGGATTCCATCGCGGCCGGTGTCGCCGACGGGCAAACCCTTCCGTCGCTGCTAGCATCCAAGCGGGCATGGATGGCAGCGGGACCTGCATGCAGGCGACAGCAGCGGTGGACGAGGACAGCAGCCTGGTGCGCGCCGCCGCCGCCGGCAGCGTTGCCGCGTTCGAGACCCTGTACCGTCGCCACGTCGGTCGCGTCCACGGCGTCATCTGGCGACTGGTCGGTGGCGTCACCGCGCAGGCCGAGGAACTGGTTCAGGAGACGTTCCTGCGCGCCTGGCAGCGTCTGGACGGGTTCCGGCACGAGAGCCGGTTCTCGACCTGGCTGCATCGCCTGGCGGTGAACACGGCGCTCATGGACCTGCGCAGCGCGCGGGCGCGCCCGGAAGGCAGTTCGGTCAGCCTGGATGCCGAAGCGCTGACGTTGCCGGCCGCAGCGGCGACGCCGCACCTGGACCTCGAGCGGGCGATCCAGGCGCTGCCGCCCCGCGCCCGCGCGGTACTGGTGCTTTATGACATCGAGGGCTGGCAGCACGAGGAGATCGGCGAGCAGCTCGGCATTGCCAGCGGCACGTCCAAGGCCCAGTTGCACCGCGCCCGCAGCCTGTTGCGGCGGGCATTGGAGGATGAGGCATGAACGAGAGGGACGACATGGCCTGGCGTGCGCGGCTGGCATCGCTGGCGCGCGAACGGCAGCCGGCGCGCGACCTGTGGCCATCGATCGCAGCGGGCCTCGAAGCGCGTGCCACGCTTCCCGCCGCGGCGCGTATCCCGCCTGCACGGCCACGTCGTACCCCGATGCGGTGGTTCGGGGCCGGCCTCGCTGCCTGCGTCGCTGCCGCGCTGATCGTCGTGATGGCGGCGCCATGGAGCCACCCGCCCGCGCCGACACCCTTGAACCCGCCAGTGGCGACGAGCGCCGACAGCAGCCTGGTCCTGATCAATGCCTACGCCGACGTGCTGGACCTGGCGCGCCACAACGAACTGGACACCTGGCTGGTGGGCCAACCCGGTGGCCGCGAACGCATGGCCGCCGCCCGCGAACTGGATACGTCGATGGCCGGACTCGCCGCCGCGCTGCGACTGGAACCCGAATCCCAACTCCTGCGCCGCCTGCTGCATCAGACCCTGCAACAGCGTATTGCCCTGATGCGCCCGCTCAATGCCTGACACCCCGAATCCCTGGAGTCGAACGATGAATGCCCTGAAGACCCTTTTCTGCGCCCTGGCCCTGACGGCCGCGCTGTGCGCGCAGGCCGAGACGCCGATCAACGAGCGGCGACCTGTCAACGCCGACGTGCAGTTGCGTATCGAAAACATTGGCGGCACCGTCAAGGTCCGCAGCGGCGGCAGCGATGTCGTCGTGGTGGGCGGCTCGCTGGGCGAAGGCTCCCGGCCCCTGCAGATCGATGGTGATGGCCGCCGGCTGACGATACGGGTGGAGCCCGAGGAGGGTCGCGGTACGCGGCGCATGGCTGGATCGGCGCTCGACATCACCATGCCGGCGGGCGGGCGACTGGAAGTGCTGACAGTCAGCGCCGACATCGATGTCGGCGGCATCCATGGCAGCGGCGTCGAACTCGAGTCGGTCAGCGGCGACATCGTCTATGTCGGCGACGCAACGGCGGTGCATCTGAAGTCCGTCAGCGGCAACGTCAGGGGCGAGGGCGGCAGCCGGGACTGGACGCTGGGAACCGTCAGTGGCGATATCGACCTGCCGCATGCGACGGGTTCGGTCCGCGCGGAGACGGTGTCAGGCCGGATCGGTGTGCAGATGGAAGGGGTCGACCGCGTTCGCGTCGAGAGCGTGTCGGGAGCGCTGTCGGCAGCCGGCGTCCTGGCCCCTTCGGCATCGCTGGCGATTCAGTCGGTCAGCGGCGAGATCACCCTGGAGCTGGCCGGTCAGGTCGATGCGCGCATCCGCGCAAACACCTTCTCGGGGCGCGTCGAGAGCAGCATCGGGACGCCCGAGCGCAGCGGCATCGGTGGCGGCTATCGCCTGGAAGGCGTTGCCGGCAGTGGATCGGCCGATGTCCGCCTGGAATCGTTCAGTGGTCGCATCCGCGTCGGCGGCGCTGCGGCACGCTGATCACTCCGCCATGTCGAACCAGGTGTTGAAGGCGACCGTGATGCGCTCACGGTTGCCCCGGTAAATGCCCACCTCGTGGAACACCCACGACGGGAACAGGACCAGGCGCCCGGGCTGGTGGTGGTAGACGAGATTGCCGGGGCTGTAGGGTCGACGCAGGCGCACGTTGGCGGGGTCGTTGAACATGTGCGCCAGCGAATTCGGATTGATGAACGTCAGCGCCCCGGAGTCCGGGTCCTCGGCGCTGCGATCACCCGGATCGACGCAGTAGACGCCGGACCAGGACGCCATCGGATGGTTGTGAAGGCCGAACTGGCCGCCATTCCGGGTGACATGGAACCAGGTGTGCGAGCGCAGGCTCATGCGCGCCATGTGTTCGGGGCCATAGCCGTTGATCTGCGCGACGGCACGCGACAGTGCCGACCAGCAGAACTCGCGCAGGGCCAGCACGGGTGCTTCGTTGCGGGCGAAGAAGGTGAATTCGCTTTCGAACACCTCCTTGCGTGCACCCCGCATCGACGGATTGGGGTTGGCGTAGTCCTCGCCGCGTGCCTCGAGGTCGAGGATCAACGCCCGCAGCTGCTGGTTCAATTCGCCGCTGTCGGGGTGCTGCACCTCGACCATCGGCACGGCAAACATCGGAACGATCTGGAACATGGCTCTGATTACCGGGACAGGGTCGTCAATCTATCAGCAATGACAGTCCGATTCAGGCGACCGGTGCAGGCAGCGGCCCGGGTGAGGGTCGCTTGGCGGCCTGTAGAATTGCGCCATCGACCTGTACGGAACCGAGCATGGGCAACCTGTTGTGGCTGGCGTCCTATCCGAAGTCGGGCAATACCTGGATCCGCGCCTTCCTCGCCAACCTGATCGCCAACCGGCTGGCGCCGCTGCCGTTGGCCGAATTGCCGCGCTATTGCGAGGACGAGTCGCGCGCGCAGCTCTACCGTGAGCTGTCCGGGCGTCCCGCCGAAGAGCTGGACATCGATACGATCTGCGCGCTGCGTCCGCAAGTGCAGGCGACGCTGGCCGCGCGCGCGGAAGGCACCCTGCTGGTCAAGACGCACAACTTCTGGGGCGGTTTCGGCGAGTCGCTGCTGCACAACCCGCAGGTGACCGTTGGCGGCATCTATGTCGTGCGCAATCCGCTGGACGTGGTGGTGAGCATGAGCCACCACTTCGGCCTCGACATCGACGGCGCCATCGACTTTCTCGGCAACGAGGACACGGCGACGGATACCGACAGCCGCTGGGTCAGCCAGATCCTCGGCTCGTGGTCCACACATGTGCAGAGCTGGTCGGACATCGATCACCCGCGTTTCGTGGTCGTGCGCTATGAGGATCTGCTGGAGAAACCGGCGAAGACCTTCGCCCGCGTGGCGCGCGTGGTCGGTGTCGAGGACCGCGCCCGCATCGAGCGCGCAGTCGCACATGCCAGTTTCGCCACGCTGTCGAAGATAGAGCGTCGCGACGGATTCATCGAGGCGTCGGAAAAGACGGATGCGCGCTTCTTCCGCGTCGGCCGTTCGAACCAGTGGCGCCAACAGCTGACGCGCGAACAGGTCGCGCGCGTGGTCGATGGTCACGGCGCCATGATGCGCCGCTACCGGTATCTGCCGGCGGGCGCGGCGGGCAGCAGGTAGTCCGCTCGCGAACCCCGGCGTGCGCGGCTGCGCCGGCGCGCCTTACGGACCTGCCGGCTCGCGTTCCAGCTTGATGGCGAAACTGTATCGGGCGGCCGTACAGTGCCGCGCCGGTGGCCGTCCCGCATGCGGGATGGAACCATCGAAAACGACCAGGCGGCCGGGTCGCGGCGAAACGATGAACTGCGCGTCGCGGTCATCGTCATAGAACACGGTCTCGCCGCCCCAGTCGGCGTCCCAGTCGTTGGCGAGATACCACAGTGCGGTGAACTCGTCGCTGCCCGGTTGGGCATCGGTGTGGATCATCAGCACGTCGCCGTGGCTGGCGAAGTTGGTGTAGGCGCGATAGGCCCGGTAGCGACGGTCCGGCATTGCCTGCGCGAGCGCCTTGAGCGTCGCCTGGTACAACGGCAGCCCGGCCAGCACGCGCAGGTCCATTTCGCAGGCCCAATGGCGATACTGCGGGGTATCCGGCGTCGCCACTTCGGTGCGCGTGAACGGCGCGCGGTCGAGCGCGTTGACCATGGTGGCGATGCTGGGCGCAGGCAGCAGCCCGTCGAAGACCCAGATATTGCGATCGCCGATGCGCCCGTGGCGCGCCGGCAGGGCAGCAGGTGACTGGCTCATGTGGCGGGCTCGATGGGGCGGGGCAGGAACCAGCGGCTGAGATGCAGCTTGTCTTCCAGGGGCGGCAGCACGACGTAGGCGCGACCGGCGCGGCGCCCGGTCTGCAGGCAGGGCAGCGGGAACTGGGCGTCGGGATTGTTGGTGTAGAAACGCTCGATGCCGCGGCCTTGCAGCGCCTTCGAGAGCAGGCGCGGCCCGCAGTGCTCGCCGCCGTAACTGTCAAAGCCGAAGCGCGGGTGGCCGATGTCGAAATCGTCGACGATGACGAGGCCACGCTGGATCAGGTCCAGTTCGCGCTGCAGGGGCCAGTCCTCGTACCAGTGGGCGTCGAGGTAGAAGAGCGGTCGCTCGAAGCGGGCCGCATGCTTTTCGATCAGCAGGGGCGAATCCAGGTGCTCGACCGTGGCGTTGCCGGCAAAGGCCAATCGCTGCCGGGTGAACTCCGCGTGGCGCTGCGAGATATCGCAGGAGAACAGCGGAATGTGCGGATAGCGTCGCGCCAGGTAGAACGTCGTGTCGCCGAGATTGCAGCCGGTCTCGAAGATCGCATCGCAGCGGTAGTGCTCGACCAGCAGGTCGAATTCCAGCGCGGTGGTGATGTCGAATCCGAATGGGCCTCCACCATCGCTCAGTTCTTCCGCGGCAAGGCGGGGGCAACGATAGAAAAGGGCGTAGACCTGCTCGGCTGACATGGCGACCGCGAATCGTAAGATGGCGGGGATTATAGGCTGGCGACCTGATCGGCCAGTACCCGATGTGGCGGAACCCCAGCCTGACGGCAGCGCTGGAAGGACGGGCGTGCACAGTGGCGCGTTGAGGCGATAGTATTCGGCGGTGAAGTGACGGGAATGGGAGGTCTCGCTCATGAATTCCGCTGCAGTATTGCGAGGCGGCGCCAGCGCCGACACCGACCTGGAGTCGCTGCGGGCGACGCTGGTGCGCACGCGTCCAGGCGAGGTGGCGCACGAAGCCGCGGTCGACCGACTGCGCGTGCTCGCCGATCCGGCGGGGGCCATGTGGGCGCAGTGGCAGTTGGGTGCCTATCTGCTCAGTGCCGAAGCGCGGCCCGGTGCGGTGGAAGAGGCTGCCGTTTGGCTTCGCCGCGCGGCAGAGGCCGGGCTCGCTCCCGCCATGGACCGCCTGGCGGATCTGCACCTTCGTGCACAGGGCATGGATTTTGCGCCTGACCGGGCGCTGGCGCTGCAGCTGCAGCTGGCCGAGCGCGGTTATTACCGCGCCGCCTGGGAAGCCGCGTATCTGGCTTCCAGACTGGGACGCGCCGAAGCACGCACTTTCGCGCGACACCCTGTCAGTGCCGCCACGCTCTACGCCCGTGCCTGCGCCTTGGGCAATCCGCAGGCCTACTACTCGCTGGGGCTATGTTTCGCCGAAGGCCGCCACGGCGCGCCTTGCGATCCGGTGTTCGCGAAGGCTTTGCTGCAGCGGGCCGCCGATGGTCGGATCGTCGGTGCCAGCGAGGCGGCCTCCGCATGGCCGCCGGAGGCTGATCCGGCGTTGGCTGCGCAGTGGCATCGCCGCCTCAAGGCGAATCTCGATGCCGCGCAACCCGGTCTTGAGCGCCTGCGACCTTCCGAAGGGCCAGTCGACGTTGCCCTGGATCCGCTGCTGCCGCGTCTGGAAGCGCACCTGGCGGGTGTGGGGCATCCGGCTCTCGCGCTGGATGCGGCGGGTCGTCTTGTCGTTGGCGCCCCCTCGACGGCCCAGGGTGCGTCGGTGGATGACGCGCCGGCCTTGCGCTGGTTGAGCGAACGTCCGCGCGTCGCCGTGGCCGATACCTTCGCCAGTCGCGAGGAGTGCGACTGCCTGCTCACCCGGTTCGCGCCGCAGCTGTCGCAGGCGCGACAATACGTGGGCACCGGAAGTGCCAACGATCTGGCGGAATTGCAGCTGTTCAGCGGCGAAGGGGTGCCGATCGGTCCACTGGCCTGCGATTCGGTGGTGCGGATGCTGGAGCGGCGGGTACTCGACCTCGCCGGTTGGCAACGCCAGGCTCTGGAACCCTGCTCGATCATCCGATATCGGCCGGGTCAGGCCTACCAGCCGCACGTGGACTACTTCAACAGCGAGCAGATCGCCGCCAATCCCGTGCAGCGCATGGACTTTGGCGGCCAGCGTGTCGCCACGTTCCTGGTCTACCTGCGAGCACCGAAGGCGGGTGGAGAAACCGAATACGTGCACGCCGGACTGAAGGTGAAGGGCGAGCCGGGGATGGCGGTGCTGCACTACAACGTCACGCCGGATGGCGAGCCGGATCCACAGTCACTGCACGCCGGTCGAGCGGTCGTGCAGGGCGAGAAATGGCTCTGGCGTTCGACCCTGCGCGCCAAAGCGCTCGTCGGCCCTTTGCCTGCGACCAACCGCTGAGGGTTCTGGTGGCCAGTGCCGGCGCGGCGCCGGTCATCCGGTAACGGGCTTTCGATTCCCGATTTCCGATCTTCCAATCCAGCTTGTCGAATCCGGGTTCCCGATTTCCACGCGCTGTCAAGCGGAGGCCGCGCCGACGTCGGGGATCCTGCCGCCTGGGCGATAGCCAGTCCGAGGGCGTTTGTGGCACTTCGGACGCCACAAAAAGCTACGGCCCCGTGAGGGGCCGTAGCGATTACAACGTCAGGCTGGCGCCTGGATCAGAACTTCTGGTTGTACTGCACGAACCAGAAGCGACCCGGGACATCCCACACCGCGGCGTTGAAGGTGTTCGCGAACGCGGTGAACGACGTCGGCGGATCCTTCTCGAACACGTTGTTGATACCCAGGCCAACCTGGCCGTTCCACGGCGTATTCCACGTGAAGCGGACGTCGTGGATGGCGACGCTGCCCTGGCGGTGGTAGCCGTCCGGATGGCTGGCGCTGACGTCCAGGTAGTTGGAGCAGGGGTTGTAACCCACCGAAGCCGGGTGGCCAGCGATCACCAGATCGTTGAACACGCAGTCTTCCTTGGTGTGGTGGTAGTAACGCATACCCCAGTTCACGCCGAAGTCACCCAGCTGCCAGGTGGCATTGAGGTTCGAGCGGATCAGCGGGTACTGGTCGTCGCCCAGTTCCCAACCGGTGCGATCGAAACCGTCGATGTTGCCGGTCGTCGAGTTCAGCAGGAAGGACGTCCAGGTGGTCGTGTACGTCGTATCCCACACGAAGCCGAAGCGACCGAAATCGGTGTCGAAGCGGTAGTTCAGGGTCAGGTCCCAACCCTCGACTTCGAAACCGGCCTCGTTCTGCGGCACGGCCGCCAGGTCGAGGACGATACCGGTACCGGCTTCACGCGTGATCAGCGGGCAGAAGAACGACGCTGCGGCCGGCGCACCGGTGTAGCAGGAGTTGATGATGTTCTGGCCGCTGCGGGTGGTGATGCCGCCCTCGATCTCGATGTTGTACCAGTCGAGGCTGATGTCGAAGCCTTCGAGCCAGCTCGGGCTGTAGATGAAGCCCAGGGTCTTGGTCTCGGCGGTTTCCGGCATCAGGTTCGGGTTGCCACCCAGGGTGATGCGGATCTGCGGATTCAGCTGCGTGTAGCTGCCATCGGCCGGCACGCCGGCAGCGATACAGCGGGCACGACCTTCGTCGGTCAGACCACCGAAGTTCTGCGAGGAGCAGGGATCGGAGATCGTTGCGAACGAGTCGGCGGCACCCAGGAACAGGTTGTTGATGGTCGGCGCGCGGAAGCCCTCGGACCAGTTGCCGCGGATCGCCAGGTCTTCGATCGGCTGCCACTTGAAGCCTGCGGACAGGTTCGTGGTGTCACCGAAGTTGGAGTAATCCGAGTAACGGCCAGCCAGACGGATCTCGAGCAGGTTGGCGAACGGCAGGTCGGCGAGCAGCGGCGCGTTCAACTCGAGGTAGAACTCGTCGATGCTGTAGCCACCCGACGTGGCGGTGCGGGCATTGCCGGAACCCAGGCCGGCGTTGGTCAGCGCGTCCGGAGAGTCGAAGGCGCTTTCGCGGCGGTACTCGTAACCGGCGGCGAAGGCGACCGGACGGGTTTCCACCAGCTCGAACAGGTCACCGGAGATGTTCGCCCAGTAGTTGGTCATGTCGTTGCCACGAATGGCCTGCTCGACGTAACCGATGTAGTTGAGCATTTCCTGGGTGATCTGGCCTTCCGGCGCGAACGGGTTGAACGGCACGCAGCCGGCGATCACCGCCGTCGGGGTACCGCAACGTGCGACGCCAGCGTTGTCGATGAAGCTCGGACCGATGGCGCGACCCAGGGTGGTCGAGAACTGCAGGCCGTAGGTCTGGTCGTAGCGCTCGCTCTTGCCGTACTGGTAGCCGACGTCCCAACCGAAGAAGCGGTCGCCGAGCATGAAGTCGCCCTGGAAGCCGCCGACGAAGTTGTAGGTGTCGACGTCCTGGTTGAACGCGCGGCCGCCGGTTTCGACGACACGACGGGCCCAGGCGACGTCAACGCCGAACGGGTTGTAGATGCTGTCTGCGGACAGGCGCAGCGGGTTGAACGCGCCGCCGGCGAAGGCGCCGACGCTCAGCGGGAACGCGGCCAGGACCTGCTCGGACTTGCGCTCGTTGAACGAAGCCTGGGTGTAGAACTCGACGCCGTCGATGATCTGATAGCGACCGTCCATGAAGAACGAGGTGCGCTCCTGCGGGGTCTGCAGGTAGTTCAGCGGGGCGAAGTTGAAGCCGTCGGCCAGCGCGTTGAAGGCAGCGAAGTCATCCGGCGACGTGCCCGGCCGGCCGTCGATCAGGATGCCGCCGTTGCCGGTCCACGGACCGCCGATGACGCGGCCGCGCACGCCGACGCCGGAGGCGCCCGCGAAGGTCGGGTTGGTGGCCGGCAGGCCATAGGTCGGAACGGCCGAGATCGGACGGTCGCCCGCCCAAACCGCATCTTCCTTGACGTAGCCAGCGCCCATCAGGACGTTGCCGCGGTCACCGTCGAAGCCGATGACGAAGTCGTACTTCTGGCGACGGCCGTCGCCTTCGTCGTACTCGCCCCACTGCATGGAGGCTTCGGCACCGGTGTAGTTGGACTTCAGGCGGATGTCGACCACGCCGGCGATGGCGTCGGAACCGTAGATCGCGGAAGCACCGTCCTTCAGGACCTGGATGCTCTCGACAGCGGCGGTCGGGATCGAGTTGAGGTCGACCGCGCTGCCGGTGCCGGTGTTGATCCAGCGGCGACCGTTGACCAGCACCAGGGTGCGGGCGGTGCCGAGGTTGCGCAGGGCGACGCGGGTCGAGCCGTCACCACCGTTGTTGAAGGTCGTGCCCAGGGCCGAACCGTTCGCGGTCAGGTTCTGGATCACGTCACCGATCGAGGTCAGGCCCGAAGCCTGGATGTCCTCTTGAGTCACCTGGAAGATCGGCTGCGAGGTTTCAGCCTCGACGCGCTTGATGCGCGAACCGACCACTTCAACGCGATCCAGGGTACGTGCGTCGTCCTGGTCCTGCTGGGCAAACGCAGTACCGGTCACGCCGACCAGACCCACCACACCGACCGTAAGGCCGGCGCGGATCGCCTTGTACAGCTCGTTATTACTACTCATTAGACACTCTCCAACGTCGTGAGTTGACTTCGGGACATGGGACCCGTCCATGGGCGAGCCAAAGGGCCACCGAAACCATGGCGGTCGGAGTCTAACAACATTTTTACAACCCCGGCAATCCCTTCCGTTTTCGTTCAGGATGGGAGCGTTGAAGCGGGGGCCGAGGGCCGGCCATTGCCCGGGGTCTCACTACGACAGCAGTCGTACGGCAGATGCCGCAGGAATCAGAGTTCCTGGTGGTAGCGGATGTACGGGGTGCGCAGGTCGCCCTGGTCAGGGCCCGGCTTGGCCGGATCCGACCGCTGCGGCCGGACGATGAGGTTGCGGGCGCCGAATTCGAGCTCGGCATTCCAGGGCATGCGCCAGGAAAATCCCAGGTCGAGGCTGTCCTGGCCCTGGCCGGCGATGCCGTTGATGTGGTCAGGCCGCCACTGCCGGCCAGTGAGGGCGCCCTGGAAGCGGCCATAGCCGATGCCGACGCTGAGGCTGTCCTCGCTGCCGGGCAGCCAGGGCAGCGCCGCCACGTCGCCACCGGTGCGCAGCCAGTCGCCCGGCGCGTTGCTGTGCCCGTAGGCCAGATCCAGGCGCAGCTGCGGGCCCAGCCAGAAATAGGTGGCGACGCCGAGGTTCTCGCTGCGACGGTCGATTTCGCCGAGGGTCGGACCGATCCAGCCCGGCAACAGCAAGGAAGCGGCGGCTTCGGAAATCTGCCGCAGTCCCAGCCAGTTGCCGGCATCGGCCAGAGGGTGGCTCCCCTCCAGCCAACCCAGTCCGTAGCTGAGGTCGACACCGAAGCCACTGTCGTGCTCGATGCCGAGCACCAGTTCAGAGCCGGCCACTGCGCCCGGCAGGCCGATCCATTTCATCGAATCGCAACCGCGCAGCCGGCGCAGGTGCAGTGAATCGTTGACCATGCAGGGCGACAGGCCGGCGCCGCCATCCGGAGCGGCGGCATTCACCTGCAGGGTGATGCGCCCCCAACCCGGATTGCGTTCGCGCGGGGAAGCGCCGAGATAAGGCAGCGGTGCGGCGCGAAGGGAGGGCGGCAGGGCCGGTTCGGCGTCGGTGCTCAGGTGGACGCGACCATCCGGATCCAGGCTCAGGCGCAGGCGCACCGGCTCGTCAACGGTCTGCGCCACCGCGAAGGTGGCTGGCAGCAGTGCGAGCGCGAGCAGAATCGGACGGAAGAATGCGTTCATGACCCTTGGTGGAACTCCGAACCCCCACAGTCCGAAAATTCCTCGACAGTCTGGCCCTGGTTGGATGAAAAGTATAGGCCAGGACCTTGATTCGCTCCAAGGGTTCCGCCGCAGAACGACAGCTTCCAGCAGGTATTCAGCCGGAAGTGCGGGCGAACTGCAGCAGGGCCAGCACGAGAATCGTGAGGACCAGCACGGTACGTATGCGACCCGGCGTGATCCAGCTGCGACCTGCCGGCGGATCAACAGGCTTGGGCACATAGGCGCGGTTGGACGCCGCCTCTCCGCCGCGCTCGAAAGCCGCCGGCGGCAGCAGCCCGGCATCACGCAGGACCTGTCGCGCCTGCGGCAGGTCGCCGTTGTTGAGCACCATGACCCGCGGCCAGGAGCCGGGGTCGGATGCCTGGCGATAGTTCGTCGCACGCCAGGACGGCATTTTCTTGTGATGCGGGCCGTAGAGCACGCGATTGGGAATGGTCGCCTCGTCGAGCAGCGCGGCGACGCGCTCGGCGTTGTCGAGGCGGGGAGTGCTGTAGATGACCTGCATGGCGCGCAGGATAGCCCAATGGTTCAGCGCCGCGCCGGCGTGGTCCTATCATCGGCGCTCGGACGGCGTTGAACGAGGCAGGGATTGCGCATGGGCACGGAAAGGGGCGAGGGGGTCGAACTGCAGGCGGCGAGCGTTCCCGAAGGCGGGGCCGTGGAGGTGTTGCTGGATCCGGAGGATCGCGGCAGCAGCGTCGTGGTGGTCCGCCGCGATGGACAGCTTCATGCCTACCGGAATCTCTGCCCGCACGCCGGCCGGTTTCTCAACTGGGCGCCGGGACGCTTCCTTTTCGACGGGGGCCGTCTGGTTTGCGCCGCACACGGCGCGACGTTCGAGGTCGACAGCGGCCTGTGTGTCGAGGGTCCCTGCCGCGGGTCGTCGCTGGTGCCGGTCGCCGTGACGGTGCTCGATGACCAGCGTGTGCGCGTCGGCGCGACACAGTGAGTTGCCGGGGCCGGGGCCAGCCGTACGTTCGCGGCGACAGGCTGCGACCGTTTCCGCACTCGCCGCATCCAATGAAGGGTGAGCAGCCACTTCGCCATCGACGTCCATCCCGAGCTGATCGCCGCTGCGCGCTCGGGCGCGCTGCCGGCGATGGAGCAGATCTACCGGCTGTTCGAGCGTCCCGGCCACAACCTCGCCCTGCGCCTGCTGACGGATCCTGAAGACGCCCGCGAAGTCCTGCATGACGCGATGCTGTCGGCGTTCCGTCGCCTGCAGCAGTTCCGTGGCGACTGTCCGTTCTGGGCCTGGCTGCGCCGGATCCTGGTGAACACCGCATTGATGCGGCTGCGCGCGCGGCGCAGCCGTGACGACGCCGATCCGGACGCTGTCGACAGGGTCGGTGCGCTGCCGGATGTCGGGCCGGACCCGCTGCGTCATGCCGAGACGGCACAGGTCGAGCGCGCGCTGGGCCAGCTGCCGGACACCACACGCAGCGTCGTCTGGCTCTATTGCGTCGAAGGTTACAGCCATCCCGAAATTGCCAGCGCGATGGGGCAATCCGTCAGTTTCTCGAAATCCCAGCTTGCACGCGGGCTCGGCCGCCTGCGTCGTGACCTGGGTGTGGAGGTCGGCAGCCATGCCTGACATGCAGCACTACGACCCAGGCAGGCGCGCTGACGCCGCCGTCATGCAGCGGCTGCGTTCGTTGCCGCAGCGGCCACCGCCCGATGACGGCTGGCCGCGACTGGCCGCGGCGCTCGCCGTCGAACACCCCGCGCCTGCGTCGCGCCGCGGAGCGCGCATGCGCTGGCCAGCGGTACTGGCGATGGCGGCGATGCTGATGTTGGCGCTGTTGCTGCCGCGGACCGTCCCGGAGCAACCTGGCGGGATCGATGCGACGGACCCGGTTACCGACATGCTGGTTGCGCAATCGCAGTGGCTGGAACAGCTGGTCGCGGCGCCGGCGCTGTTGCCGGATGTCCAGGACAGCGACCAGGTGCTGCTCGACCTTGGCCTGCGCCAGCGCATCGGCGACATCGACAGTGCCTTGCAGGCGGACGGAAGTGGTGACGGCGGCACGCGCCAGGCGCTGTGGCAGGCGCGCGTCGACGCGTTGTCGCAACTCGTCCAGTTGCGCTGGGCCAGCCGCCGCGACGCCCTGGATACCGGTGTCGCTGATGGCGCGGGCCTGCAGCAGGCCATGCTCTGGTCGAACTGATGCCAAGACGACCCGCAAAGGAATGAAACCGTTTTGTGCGGCGTGCATCGAGGCGCCGTCTCCTTCCCACCGCGAGGAAAAGGACCATGAAATACCCCAAGACACTGGGACGCCTTTTTGTGTCGGCCCTGTTCGCGATACCCATCGCCGCTGTCGCCGGCGAGTCCGCTGACGACAGCGGGCAGCGGCAGGAACTGGAGCATGCGCGTCAGGAACTGGCCGCCGCTGCCGCACGCTTCGCGGAACTTTCGCGCGAACACGGCCAGCACGTCGTCGAACTCCGCCGCGTCAATCGCAAGCGGCCCATGGTGGGCGTCGTACTGGGCAGCGCAGCGGCAAAGGGCGTGGCCATCCAGGCGGTGACGCCGGAAGGTCCGGCTGCGAAGGCCGGCCTTCGCAGCGGTGATGTCATCACCCGGATCGATGCGACGGCGCTGGAGGCGGCGAGCGCCGAGACGCGCATCGCCGATGCCCAGAAGGCGCTGGCGGGGCTGGAGCCCGGACAGCAGGTGCGGGTCGCCTACGAGCGCGATGGTGCGCCAGCCGAAGTGCTGGTCACCGCAGACCTGCTGTCACCGTTCGCCGTCATGGGCGATCTGGGCGCCTTGCGGGGACTGCAGGTCCTCGAAGGCCTGGGCGAGCTGGGCGAGCTGGGGGCGCTGGGGGCGCTGGCCGGGACGGAGATCGACATCGATATCGAGCGCATCCGCAGCGAAGTCACCGACGGGTTGGGTGATGTCCAGAAACGCCTGCGCGTGATCGGACCGATGATTGCCGAGTCCGTGCGCTTCGACGCCTGGCGCTGGCAAGGCCTGAGACTGGCGGCGCTGGATGCCGATCTGGGGCGTTACTTCGGGGCCGCCGAAGGCGTGCTGGTACTCAAGGCCGACGCTGAAGGCCTGGCTGGCCTCAAGGGCGGCGACGTGATCGAACGGGTCAATGGTGAAGCGGTGCGCTCTCCGCGCGAGGCGATGGCGCGACTGTCGGAGGCGGAGCCCGGAGAGCAGGTGGTGCTGTCGCTGTTGCGCGAGCGCCGACGCAGCGAACTGAGCCTGACAGCCCCGGAAAAGCCGGACCTGTCGCGTCTGCTGGTGCCGCCAGTCCCGGCCGCGCCACCGGCGCCACCGTCGCCGCCCGCTTCGCCGCCGCCTGCTCCGCCTGCTCCGCCCGCACCGCCTGCGCCACCGCCCGGCACGCGCATCGGTACGCTGGTCTAAGGCGGCGAACAGCTTTTCCGTCCGCTCAGGTCACCACGACCGCCGTCCTCCGCGGCGGTCTGGTCATTGCGCAGCGGGTTGTGGGCCGCGCGTCGTTGCAGTGATCGCTGCGGTGTCCGTCCGCGCGGACGCTGCGGTTGACGACGGCCCATGCGGGACCTTCAGGGAGGACGGCCGCCTGCAGTCCCGGATCCCGCCTTCGCTGCGGCCGTGGCGCTGTCTTAGGGGCGCCGGTCGAGCGATGCGTTCGTGCCGCTACTTGGTCAGGATCAGCTTGTCGTTCTGGGTGCGGCGAAGCCGGTATTCGCAGCCGGCGTGCTCGATGATCAGCTCGCGTTGGCCTGATAGCAGGGCAAGGCTGTCGACCCGTCTTGGTGTGGCGACGGCGCCGGCGCTGGAGCGGGGAGTCGGGGACAGCGTGCGCGGTAGGTACGGGAACATCTGCGTCGGGTTCATGGGCATCGGCATCCGTGGCTGGCGTAGGTAATGATAACTATTCGCATTAACGTGTCAAGACCGTGCGGCCTGATGCTGGGCAGCATCCAGCATCCGTTGCAGGGATCCAGGTCACGGTCACCCGCCCAGGGTTCTCCGCTCAGCGGGGGGGGTGATCGGCGCGATGCACCCAGCGCGTCCTTGCCAGTGATCCGATCAGCGTGATGGATCAGCGTGATGGGATCAGGGCGATCCGTTGCCGTGACAGCGATCAGTACGGTCCGATCAACGATCCGATCAGCGTGAGGCCACCCGGTTACGCGAAGAGCGCGGCAATCCGCTGCCGCGCCTGATCGTCGAGTTGCGCCATCACGGTCATGGCGGCGAGGTTCTCCTGCAGCTGGGCGACCGTGCTCGCGCCAAGGATCACCGAGCTGACCTGCGGATTGCCCAGGCACCAGGCAATGGCAAGCTGCGCCGGCGTGCAGGCGAACTCTTGGGCCAATGCCATGAACTGTCCGACCATCGCCAGTCGCGCCTGACCGGTCTGCTGGTCGATGTGCGAATCCAGCCAGCGGAATTCTTCGGCGCGCAGGCGTCCGGCATCACCTGTGTCGCGGTTGTAGCGGCCACTCAGCAATCCGGACGCCAGTGGCGACCACGTCGTCGTACCCAGGCCGTAATCGCGATAGAGCGGGGCGTACTCCACCTCGACGCGTTCGCGCACGAACAGGTTGTACTGTGGCTGCTCCATGCTCGGCGCCACCATCTGGTGTGCCCGCGCGAAGTCGGCGGCTTCGCGGATCAGCGCCGCCGGCCATTCCGAGGTGCCCCAGTAGAGCACCTTGCCCTGTCGCACAAGCGTGTCCATCGCCATCACCGTTTCCTCGACCGGCGTGTCAGGGTCGGGGCGGTGGCAGAAGTAGAGGTCGAGGTGGTCGACACGCAGGCGCTGCAAGGCGTGGTGACAGGCCTCGATCACGTGCTTGCGCGACAGGCCGCGTTGCGTCGGTCGCGGCTGCGCCGCGCTGCCGAAGAAGACCTTGCTGGACACGCACCAGCCGTCACGGGGCAGGCGCAGGTCGGCGAGCGCGTCGCCCATGATGCGTTCGGCTTCGCCATGGCCGTAGCCTTCGGCGTTGTCGAAGAAGTTGACGCCGTGATCCCAGGCGGCGGCCAACAGTTCGCGCGCCTGGCTGCGGCCCACCGAGCGCCCGAAATTGATCCAGGCGCCATACGACAGGGCGGACAACCGCAGTCCGGAACGACCGAGGCGGCGGTACTGCATGAACTCTCTCCAGCGATGCGGCCGTTCATCATAACCAGCCGTGCCGTCGCCGCGAGCGGAGCCAACCGGTGCTGAACGACCTCGCAGGCCCCGGCAGTCGCTATGGCACACTTACGCGCCTTCCGCCCAGCCAGGTCCAGGTCCTGAACGACGTCATCGCCAACGCCAGTGGGGATTCCGCCGCCGCGCCCGTCGTGCGCGTGCGCGATCTGTGCACCCGACTGGGGGGCAAGCGGATCTTCGACGGCGTGGCTTTCGACGTGCCGGCCGGTTCGGTGCTGGCGCTCATGGGTCCGAGTGGTACCGGCAAGACCACGCTGCTGCGCCACCTCACCGGCCAGCTGCCCCATGACAGTGGCAGCGTGCAGGTGTTCGGCCAGGAAGTGGGAACGCTCGCGCACCGCGACCTGTATGTGCTGCGGCGACGGATGGGCATGCTGTTCCAGCACGGCGCATTGCTCACCGACCTGAGCGTGTTCGACAACGTCGCCTTCCCGCTGCGCGAGAACACCGACCTGCCGGAACGGCTGATCCGCACCCTCGTGCTGATGAAGCTGCAGGCAGTCGGACTGCGCGGTGCTGCGGGCCTGATGCCTTCCGAGTTGTCCGGCGGCATGGCGCGCCGTGTCGCACTGGCGCGGGCGATCGCCCTGGATCCGGCGCTGATCCTCTACGACGAACCCTTTGTCGGCCTCGATCCGATCGCCGTCGCCGCGGTCGTCGAACTGATCCGTACCCTCAATCGCACGCTGGGCCTGACCAGCATCGTGGTGGCCCACGAAGTCGAGCACCTGCGAAGGGTTGCCGACCGCCTGGTCGTGCTGTCCGGCGGCAAGGTGATCGCGGAAGGCAACGTTGACGACGTGCTCGCCGATCCTTCGCCGATGGTGCGCCAGTTCCTTCAGGGACTGAGTGATGGGCCCGTGCCTTTCCATTATCCGGCACCGCCTCTGGCCGGCGATTTCGGACTGGAGCGCGGGCGGTGAGTCGCATGGTGCGCGATCTGTCGCAATCATTGACGGGCTTCCTGGCCGATATCGGCGCAATGGGCCGTTTTCTCGTGCGTATCCTCGCGGCCTTGCCGTCGAGCCTGCGTCGCCTCGGCCTTCACGTGCGGCAGCTGTGGTTCATCGGTGCGATGAGCCTCACCATCATCATGATTTCCGGCCTGTTCGTCGGGCTGGTGCTCGGCCTTCAGTACTACCAGGCGCTCAGCCAGTTCGGTGCCACCGGCGCGCTCGGCACGCTGACGGCGTTGTCGCTGTATCGCGAACTGAGCCCGGTCATCGCCGCGCTGCTGTTCTCCGGTCGCGCCGGCACGGCCATCACCGCCGAGATCGGCCTGATGCGTTCCACCGAACAACTGGCGGCCATGGAAATGATGGCCGTCGATCCGGTCCGCTACGTGTTGGCGCCGCGATTCCTGGCGGCGGCCATCGCCCTGCCGCTGTTGTGCGTGGTCTTCAGCGTCATGGCCGTGCTCGGTGCGCATGCTTCGGCGGTGCTGTGGCTGGGCCTCGACAACGGCATCTACTGGTCGAGCATGGTCGGTAGTGTCGATTTCGCCCATGACCTCCTTGGCGGTGTGTTCAAGGCGGCGGTGTTCGGCATCCTGATCGGCCTGATTTCCGTGCACCAGGGTTACACCGCACGACCCACCGGCGAAGGGGTGGCCTATGCAACCACACGCACGGTCATCCATTCGGCGATCGCGATCCTCGCCTTCGATTTCGTCCTCACCGCCTTCCTTATGTAGGCAGGAGCTATGCCAATGGCCTCCAATCGTTCCGTCGAGATCGGCACCGGTCTTTTCATCCTGCTTGGTTTCGCGGCGCTGGCATTCCTGGCGACGCAGACCACGCGCCTGGCCGGCTTCCGTGCCGGCGAGACCTACGAGCTCAAGGCCCGCTTCACCAATATCGGCCAGCTCAAGGAACGGGCGCCGGTGAAGCTGGCCGGGGTCACCATCGGTTCAGTGCGCGCCATTACATTGGATCCGGTGGTGCTCGATGCCGTCGTGCTGCTCGATGTCGACAGGCGCTTCGCGGAGATTCCCGAAGATTCCAGTCTGAGCATCTACACCAGTGGCCTGCTGGGCGACCAGTATGTGGCGGTGAAGCCGGGCGGGAGTCCGGATTTCCTCGCCAACGGCGACGAGTTCATTCTCACCGAGTCTTCAGTTCAACTCGAAGAGTTGATCGGCAAGTACCTGGTCGGTGGCAACGATGGCGGCAAGGCCGCTGCCGAGTGAGCACCGCGACAATCGATACGGAGACATTCCCATGAGCCTGATCAGAGTCCTTGCCGCCTGCCTGCTCCTGGCAGCGCCGGTATTCGCGGTGAACGCGGCTGACGAACCGCCCGCCATCGTCCAGGGCATCGCCGACCAGCTCGGCGAAACCATGGAAACCCGGCGCGCCGAACTGATGGCCGACCGCGATGCGCTCAACGCCGTCATCGACGACGTCGTGCTTCGCCACTTCGATACCGACTACGCCGCCCTGCTGGTGCTGGGCCGTTACGCGCGCGCGGCGACACCGGAGCAGCGGCGCCGGTTCACGCGGGCTTTCTATGACTCGCTGGTCGCGCGCTATGGCGAGGCGCTGCTGCAGTACACGCGTGGTCAGGTGAAGGTGCTGCCGTTCCGCGGTGAACTGAACGACCGTCGTACCACCGTGCGAACCGAAGTCCTCGTCAATGAAGGCACGCGGATTCCGGTTGACTATGCGTTCCGCAAGACCACGAGTGGCGACTGGAAGGCGTTCGATGTCGTGATCGAAGGCATCTCCTACGTCACCAACTACCGCAACCAAGTGGTCGCGGAGATCGGCAAGTCGAACATCGACGCGGTGATCACGCGGCTGGAGCAGCAGGGCATTTCCGCCATCGAGCCGCCCGATGCCTGAGACAGCCGTGACGCCGGCCTTTTCCCTGCGGGTTGAAGGCAAGGACGTGCGTCTTGCAGGTGAGTTGGTGTTCGCCACTGCTCGCGATGCGTACGAGCGCATGCTGGCCTGCCTGCCCTCCGCCTGCGAGAGTCTCGCGGTCGATCTGTCGGGCGTGCACCGTGGCGACAGCGCCGGCCTGGCTGCCTTGATCGAATGGCATGCCGCCGCCGTCCGCCGCGGCGTGCATCTGCGCTTCAATGGCGCTGGCGATGATCTTCACGCCCTGGCGCGACTGGCTGACCTCGACGCCGAGTTGTTCGCCAGAGGCTGACGGCGTCGGCGCGCGCCGACGCATCGAAGTCGTCGCCGGCTCAGGCCTTGCCGCCGAACAGCCCGAGGGATTGCGCGGCGCCAAGCATTTCATCGATGCCGACATGGCCGTCGCCGTCGCGATCGAGAACGGCGCCAAGGATGCCGCTGCCACCAGCGCCGGTCGCCTGGCCGGCGCCGCCAAGACTGCGCCCGGCACCGCCGAGGACCTGGCCCAGTGAACCCGGGTCCAGGCCGCCGCCCTGCTGGGCGCGTCCGAGCCATGCCATCACCAGCGGCGCCAGCATGGCCAGGAGCTTGCCGGACGCGGCCCCGTCGAGACCGCCGACGGTCGGTGTCTTCGGTGCCTGGCGTGCACCACCGAACACGTGGCCAAGAATCGCCATGCCCTGCGAGAGCATGTCGGACCCGGATGCGGCGGGCTGCTGCTGCGGCTGCTGCGGGGCCTGCGCGCCACCACCGAACAGACCGCCCAGCAGACCCCCGAGATCGATGCCGGTGTGGTCACGCTTCACCGCGCCGAGCAGCGCCTGCGCACCTTCCGGCTCCGACGCGTTGCGCGCCATCTGCCCGAGAAGCAGCGGCAGCGCATCTTCGATCGAAGCGCTGGCCTGGCGTGGCGAAACACCGAGTTCGTGGGCAATGGCGGTGATGGTGCGGGCGTCGAACGACTGCAGGAGGGGGTCGATGGAAATGGACACGAAAGGTTCCTTGGTCGAGGGCAGTAGGGAAACAGGAGAGTGACGCAGGCAGCCGAAGTCCGCCAGCGTCGTTGCCTGGATCGAGGTCCCTTGCAGGGCCCGCGTCAGTCTTCGAGCAGGTCGGCCGGATCGTCTTCCGGCATCAGGATGCGGTCGAGCACTTCCGGCGGCGGCTCGCCATCGTAGATCGCATACCAGCGCCGTTGCCGATAGGCATCGCGTACGAAGCTGTAGGGATCGTAGGCTTCCTCGACATAGCGCTCGGTCGGGAACAGCGACGCGCGCAGATTGATCAGGTCGAGCGCCAGGGGGCGGAACTCGCGTTCCTGGCGCGCGTAGAAGCTGACGGGATCGGCCGCGCCGTCCAGTGCGCCGCCGGTGGCGTCACGGCCCGTACTGGGACCGATCAGCGGCAGCACCAGGAACGGACCTTCCGGAATTCCCCACACCGCAAAGGTCTGGCCCAGGTCCTCCTGCTGGCCCTGGATGTCGAAACGCTTGCCTGCCGGATCGAACAGGCCGAGCACGCCCATCGTCGTATTGATGCTGAAGCGCGTCAGGTTCCGTCCGGCGACGCGCGGCTTGCCCTGCAGGAGCGCATGCGCCGCCGACAGTGGCAGCCTGAGGTTGGCGAAGAAGTTGGTGACCGAGGTGCGCACGCCACGCGGCGTGATCTTCTCGTAGCCGCGTGCCACCGGCCGGATCACCACCTTGTCGACGGTCTGGTTGAAGGCGAAGATCCGCCGGTTCATCCGTTCCAGAGGGTCGAACTCATCAGCGCTGCGGATGAAGCCGACCTGTGCGACGGCGAGGCCCGGCAGAAGGGCAAGCATCAGCAGGAATGGGAAGCGGCGCAATCGGGGCATGGTCGGGGCTTTTCTGAACTGCGCGGTAGTGTATCCGCTTGCCGCTGCGCCCGCGCGCGGGCGGTCAGCCGCGATTCGGCTGTCGGTCGCCGCGGTGGCAATGCGCTGGTGGGCCGGTGTGGCGCGACGTCGGCACGTCGATGCCTGGCTGGGCAGGCTCCTGTAAATATTCCACGTGCTCAATGGCTTACATTGCAGTCGACCGATCCCGGATAGTTAAGCGCGGGTTAAATCAATGCTTGATTGTGCTGTACAGGCGCGTGTATTCCGCTACACTGCCACCGCTGTTTTTGCCCTTTTGGGCGCCGGCACAACAAAAAGGAGACTCCGATGAAACAGAACCGCTTGATGGCTGCCGTCACCCTGGGCCTGTTCGCGGCCGCGGGTGTGGCGCAGGCCGCCGATGGTTGGTACGTGGCTCCCAGCGTGGGTTACTACCACAGTGACGAGGATCGCCTGACCGAGGAAGGCTCGGTGTTCGGCGCCCTCGGTATCGGCAAGTATTTCAACAACAATGCCGCTCTGGAATTCGCCATTGACCGCACCAATCGCAGCAACGATTGGCCGGCGACGGGCAGCTTCCAGAACATGGCTGCAACCCTGACCTACCGTCAGTTCTTCGGCGAAGGCGCGTTCAAGCCCTACGTCCTGGTCGGCGGTGGCGCCAGCAACCATGAGCGCGATGGCAGCGACCGCGGCTGGGACTTCGTCGCCCAGGCCGGTGGTGGTATCGCCTACGACTTCAGCGAGCGCGTCCGCGGTCGTGCTGAAGCCTTCTATCGCTACGACATGGACGATGAGTCGGTGCCGGGCGCCGACAACTTCGGTGACTGGGTTGTCGCCCTGGGCGTGCAGATCGCCCTTGGCGAAATCGCCCCGCCGCCGCCGCCGGCCGCTCCGCCGCCGCCCGCTCCGCAGCCGCCGGCCGAGCCGCACTGCTCCGAGCTGGACAGCGACGGTGATGGCGTCAACAACTGCGACGACCGCTGCCCGAACACCCCGGCTGGCACCGTCGTGGGTCCGGATGGATGCGAACTGCAGGTCGCCATCGACCTGCGCGGCGTCGAGTTCGACTTCGACAAGTCGACCCTGCGTCCGGAATCGCGCCAGACCCTGGACGAGGCGACGGAAGTCCTGCGCCAGTATCCGGACATCCGCGTGGAAGTGGCTGGCCACACCGACAGCGTCGGTAGCGACCAGTACAACCAGGGCCTGTCCGAGCGTCGCGCCAAGGCCGTGTTCGACTACCTGGTCGGTAACGGCATCGACTCGGGCCGCCTGAACGCCCGTGGCTACGGTGAATCGAGCCCGATCGCCGACAACGCCACCCGTGAAGGCCGTCAGCGCAACCGTCGTACCGAGCTGGTCGTGCAGTAAGCACCTCCCTCGTCACTTCGGTGAAGGAAAAGCCCGGCGCAAGCCGGGCTTTTCTGTTTTCAAATGCAGGCGATCGCCGCGCCCGGTACGCGTGGTGGATGGCCATGCCGAAAAGCAGGTATGCTCGGCGGCAACTGAAGGATCGGAGGCCGAATGCCGGTGTACGACCTGCATGCCACCCGGGTTCTCTCGCTGGACGCCGGTGGACGCATCCTCGACTGGATCAGCTGGCAGGACGCGGCTTGCCTTTACGCGCGCAAGGCCGTCGCCTGGACCCTCGGCGAGCCCTGCCTGGTGGTGCGTGGCGGACACAATCGCCGCAGCGGCCAGCAGAGCATCCTGCATCTGCATTCCATCATCGCCGCTCGCGGCCACGCCCGGAACGGCCAGCACAACCCTTCGCCGGCCCTGACCAACGTCGCGCTGTTCGCGCGCGACCGCTACCTTTGCCTGTATTGCGGCGCGCACTTCAGTCGCGGCGAACTGACTCGCGACCATGTCGTCCCGCTGTCGCGCGGCGGCCGCGACACCTGGGAAAACGTGGTCGCGTCCTGCATCGGCTGCAATGTCCGCAAGGGCGCGCGCACGCCGGCCCAGGCCAGCATGCCGCTGCTCGCCATTCCTTACCGGCCGAGCTGGGTGGAGCACCTGATCCTGTCGAACCGGAACATCCTCGCCGACCAGATGCAGTTCCTGGTGTCACACCTGCCGAAAGACCGACGTACAGCCTGAACCGGACGCACCGGGCAGCGCTTGCCGTGCCGGGTTCGCTGCCCGACAATGCGCGGTCACATGATCGACTCCACCCGCTATCCGCTGCTGTCGAAGATCGACAGTCCTTCCGACCTGCGCGCGCTGCCCGAAGCGCAGCTGCGGGCCTGTGCCGATGAGTTGCGCGACTACCTGATCGACGCGGTGTCGGGTTCCGGCGGCCATTTCGGCGCCGGGCTGGGTGTCGTCGAACTGACGCTGGCGCTGCATTACCTTTATGAGACGCCTGACGATCGGATCGTCTGGGATGTCGGCCACCAGTGCTATCCGCACAAGATCCTGACCGGCCGACGTGACCGCATCGGCACGATCAAGAAAAAGGATGGCCTCGCACCTTTTCCGAAGCGGGAAGAGAGCGAATACGACACCCTCGGCGTCGGCCATTCATCGACCTCCATTTCCGCCGCGCTCGGTATGGCGATCGCCAGCCAGCGCAAGGGTGAGTCGCGGCGCACGGTGGCGGTGATCGGTGATGGCGCGATGACCGCCGGCATGGCCTTCGAGGCACTGAACCACGGCGGCGACCTCAGTCCCGAGCCGGATCTTCTGGTCATCCTCAACGACAACCAGATGTCGATCTCGGAGAACGTCGGCGCGCTGACCAAGATCCTGGCGCGCCTGCTGACCAATCCAACGCTCGTGCGCATGCGCGAGCGCACCAAGCGTTCGTTGCGCCGGGGTTCCTGGCTGTGGCGCTTCCTGCGCAGATGGGAGGAACACTGGAAGGGCATGTTCATGCCGTCCACGCTGTTCGAGGAATTCGGTTTCCATTACACCGGGCCGATCGACGGACATGACCTGCCGGCGCTGCTGCATGCGCTTCGCACCGTGAAGGGATTGCGCGGCCCGCAACTGCTCCACGTCATCACCAGGAAAGGCAAGGGCTACGAGCAGGCCGAGGCCGACCAGATCGAATATCACGCGGTGTCGCCATTCGATCGCAACAACGGCATCGTCAAGAAGGCGGGCGGCGGCGCACCGACGTACACGCAGGTATTCGGCGACTGGCTCTGCGACATGGCCGCCGCCGATTCGCGCCTGCTCGGCATCACGCCGGCGATGCGTGAAGGTTCCGGCCTGGTGCGTTTCTCGAAGGCGTTCCCCGACCGCTATTTCGATGTCGGCATCGCCGAACAGCACAGCGTCACGCTGGCGGCCGGCATGGCCATCGAAGGCATGAAGCCGGTCGTGGCGATCTATTCCACCTTCCTGCAACGCGCCTACGACCAGCTGATCCACGATGTCGCGCTGCAGGATCTGGATGTGTTGTTCGCGATCGATCGTGCCGGCATCGTCGGCCCCGACGGGGCCACCCATGCCGGCAGCTTCGACATCAGTTTCCTGCGCTGCATCCCCAACATGGTGGTGATGGCGCCGGCCGACGAGAACGAATGCCGGCGCATGCTGAGTACCGGTTTCCTGCACCGCGGTGCGGCGGCCGTGCGCTATCCGCGTGGTACCGGTCCGGGTGTCGCCATCGACCCTTCACTGGCGCCCTTGCCGATCGGCAAGGCGGAAGTGCGGCGTCAGGGGCACGGCCTCGCGCTGCTCGCGTTTGGTGCGATGGTGCCGGTTGCCGAACAGGTGGCTGCCGACCTGGATGCCACCGTCGTGAACATGCGCTTCGTCAAGCCACTGGACGAGGCACTGGTCATTGAACTGTCGCGTACGCACGGTGCCTTCGTCACGCTGGAAGACAACGCGCTGCAAGGCGGTGCCGGAACGGCAGTGGCCGAAGTGCTGGCCCGCGAGGGCATCGGTACGGGCCTGCTGTCGCTGGGCCTGCCGGATGCATTTCTCGAGCACGCCAGCCGCGAGCAACTGCTGGCCGAATGCGGCCTGGATGCCGCCGGCGTGAAGTCGGCCATCCTGCGCCGCTGGCCACAGCTGCCGACGCTGGCGCCGGGTCGCGCCGCCGCCGGCTGAAGGCCTGTCGCTCGCGCTCAATAGTGGCGCACGAACATCGCGACGACTTTTTCCATCGCTTCGCGCCAGCGGCGCATCAGCACGGCGTCGGCCTTCGGATCGGTCGCCTTGATGGTCTCGAGCAAGGCGTCGACCCACAAAGGATAGAGCTCCGGCGCGACCGGTGCGCGGCCCTGGCGGGCGTGCACGTCGGCCATCTCTCCCATCGGCCGCTCGACGATCTGGCTGCCATCGGCGTGCAGTATCGCCATGCTGATGCCGCGGCGAAGGGCCATGCGCTGCCTGGCGAAGTCGGTCTTTCCGAACATCGCGTCGATACGCGGGTCGCTGGCCAGGAAGCGTTCGTAGAATTTCTCGATGAAGCCGTCTTCGCGCAGGCAACGTCCGTAGCTCTGCTGCAGATCGGCATAGGTGGCGGGACTCACTGACCATCGCTCCTTGTTGTGGATCGTCATTGTCGGTGAGCGTGCGGATGCGGCTGTTGACCTGGCCGCTTGACATGGCGATTCGCTGCGTGATTGCGATGGAACGTTCGAGTGCGATTCAGTTCGCTGCGACGCTTGCCGACTGTACAGGCCGGGTCGGCGCGGTGACTCGAAGGGGAATTCGTGAGGCGGGTCACGCGGTCCCAGGGTGTAACCTGAGTTTCCGTCCATTCCGTGCTTCACCAGCCCGCATCGGCAACGCGGCTGCGAGGAATGGACCGTCAACTGATCGCAGGAGAGCCGTCGATGAGCAACGAACCGCATCCGATTCACGTCCGTCTCGAACAGGAAGCCGATTTCGCCTTCCGCATCAGCTTCCCGGGTACCAGTCTGGACACGCTGCTCGCCGACGAGTCCGCGCCGCTGGGCGAGGACCGCGGCCCCAATCCTGCGCGCATGCTGCTGGCCGCCGTCGCCAACTGCCTGGTCGCCAGCCTGCTGTTCGCGCTGCGCAAACAGCGCAACAGCACCGAAGGACTGGTCGCCGAAGCATCCGCCACGCTGATGCGCAATGACGCCGGGCGCTGGCGCATCCCGCGTGCCGAAGTCGTGCTGCATCTGCCCGGCCAGAACGCCGACTACGCCCACCTCGACCGCGTACTGCAGCAGTTCGAAGACTTCTGCATCGTCACGCAAAGCGTGCGCCAGGGTATCGAGGTTGAGGTCAGTGTCGTCGACTGCGATGGCCGGGTCCTCAAGGGCGACAAGTCGTTCGAAGCGGGCGCCTGACCCCGTTGGTGGGGAGAGGCGCTCCGGGTCTGCCCGGGTGAAACGCGTAGGCGTGCGAATTCCCCGCCGCTGCGCGTACATCCGGCAACCGATGGCCGCAGGGATGAGCCGCGGCGCTCTGCTACCGCATTCATCAGGTCGAGGATCCCATCGGCCGCGGCGACAGCGGCCGCGGTCGGGCGTCTGCCCAGCCGGCCCGATGCCAGACCGGCTGTGCCGCGCCGCCGCGCCGCGCTAGGCTGATGCGATGGGCAGTCCTGTACTGGAAGCGATGGGCGAGGATGTCGTGCTGCTGCGCCTCGGCACCGGCATCGATGCCGCCTGCAATGACGCCGTGCATGCACTGGTCGCTCGCCTGCGCGTCCACGCGCCCAGGTGGCTGAGAGACTGTGTGCCGGCGTATGCGACGCTGGCGCTGTTCGTCGACCTGGACGAACTGACGGAAGATCCCGTCCAGGCGGTTGCCCACTGGTTGCGGGCCATCGATTCGGCGCCCTCCCAAGTCGTCACGGCCGATCCGGCCGTGATCGGCATTCCCGTCTGCTACGGCGGTGAGTTCGCACCGGACCTGGCGGCGCTGGCCGATCATGCCGGTCTTTCACCGGACGATGTGATCCGTCGTCATCATGCGCCGACCTATCGCGTGGCGATGACGGGTTTCGCACCGGGATTTCCCTACCTGCTCGGGTTGGATCCTCGGCTGGCGATGCCCCGCCTGGGTACCCCACGTACCACCGTGCCAGCCGGCAGTGTCGCCATCGGCGGCGCCCAGTCCGGCATCTATCCGCACGAAAGCCCTGGCGGCTGGCGGCTGATCGGGCGCACGCCGCTGCGGCTCTTCGATGCCCGCCGCGATCCGCCGGCGCTGCTTTCACCGGGTCAGTGGCTGCGCTTCGTTCCCATCGACCGGGACGCCTTCGAGTCGCTGTCGCTGTCCGACTCGTGGTCGTTGTCGTCCGAGGCGGCGTCGGGATGAGCATCGAGGTGCTTTCGCCGGGGCTGGCCACGTCCGTGCAGGGTGCACCGCGCACCGGTTACCGTCACCTCGGTGTAGCGGCAGCGGGAGCACTCGATGCGTGGTCGCAGGCCATTGCCAACCTGCTGGTCGGCAATCCGCCTGATTCGGCCACGCTGGAAGCGACCCTGACGGGGCCTGCGCTGCGCTTCGAACGCAGTGCCTGCGTCGCCGTCTGCGGCGGTGGTTTCGACCTCCGGGTCGGTGATGTATCCGTGGGCGACGCGCGGCCGCTGTTCCTGCCGCGTGGCAGCATCCTGCGTGTCGGACGCGCCGGCGCTGGCGCGCGGGCCTATATCGCTGTGCGCGGCGGCATCGGCGTCGAGCCTTGTCTCGGCAGCACCAGCACCGACCTGCGCGGCGGTTTCGGGGGATTCCAGGGACGCCTGTTGCGCACGGGCGATCGCCTGCCGCTGCGGCCCGACAGCGGCCCCGAGGTGCACGCCTTGCAGGTGCCGGGCTGGTGGATCCATGGCGTGTCCGACGATCATCCCGACAGCGCGATCGTCCGCGTGCTGCCGGGCGGCGATGCAACCCGGCCGTCCGATGCGCTGTTCTCGCGCGAATGGACGGTTGCGGCTGCCAGCAACCGCCAGGGCCTGCGCCTTTCCGGTGAAGCCATCACGCTGCAGGACGGCCGCGAACGCATCTCCAAGCCCGTTGCACCGGGCACGATCCAGTTGCCCGGCGACGGGCAGCCGATCATTCTTCTCGCCGATGCGCAGACGCATGGCGGTTATCCCAGGGTGGGCCACGTGATCCGCGCCGACTGGCCGCTGCTCGCGCAGCGTCGTCCCGGTGACCGGCTGCGTTTCCGTCTTTGCTCGCGCCAGGAAGCCTCCGCCGCGCTGTCGTCGCAACGGCATCAACTTGCGCGCATCCGGCTCGCCATCCGCAGCAGACAGGACAGGCATGACCCAACGCATCGATCTCAACTGTGATCTCGGCGAGGGCTGTGGCGACGATGCCGCCATCGTCGCCTGCATCAGTTCCGCCAGCATCGCCTGTGGCGGCCACGCCGGCAATGAGCAATCCATGCGCGAGGCCGTCGATCTGTGTCGCCTGCAGGGCGTCGCCATCGGCGCGCATCCTTCGTTTGTCGACCGTGCGCATTTCGGTCGCCGCGAACTGGCGATGAGTTCCGCGGCCATCCATGTCCTGGTGACGGCGCAGACGCGGCGCCTGCTCGCGGTGTGCGCGCAGGCGTCGGTGCGTCTGCATCATGTCAAGCCGCATGGCGCGCTCTACAACCTGGCGGCACGCGATCGGGAGGTTGCCGACGCGATTGTCGCCGCCGTCCAGGCCATCGATCCACACCTGTTCGTTTATGCGCTGGCGGGATCGGAACTGGTCGCGGCGGCGCGCGCGAAGGGCCAGCCCGTGGCCGAGGAAGTGTTCGCCGAGCGCGGCTACACGGCAGCCGGGCGGCTGGTGCCGCGCGGACAGCCGGGCGACGTGATCGAATCCGTCGATGCCGCTGTCGCGCAGGTCCGCAGCATGCTGCGCGACGGACAGGTCGATACCGTCGACGGTGGTCGCGTGCCCATCCGCGCCGAGACGCTGTGCCTGCATGGGGATCGTGAAGACGCCGCCGCGTTCGCCCGTGCATTGCAGAGGGCGCTGCAGGCCGAGGGCTGCAGCATCGTCGCACCGGGAGTCCGCGCATGAGCTACTGGCCGTTGCTCGGCATTGCCGTCGTCGTCGCCGGCTTCGCACTGCGCCTGAATCCGGCCCTGGTGGTCGTGGTGGCGGGGCTTGTGACGGGCCTGGTCGCCGGCTTTGGTCCCGTCGAGGTGCTCGAACTGATCGGCGAGGCCTTCACCAAGCAGCGCTACCTCGCCATCTTCCTGCTGACGCTTCCCGTCATCGGCCTGCTCGAGCGTCATGGTCTGAAGGAACACGCGCAGGCCTGGATCCGGCGCCTGCGCGGCGCCACCGCCGGTCGTCTGCTGGTGGTGTACCTGGGGGCGCGACAATTGACGTCGATGCTCGGACTGACCAGCCTGGGGGGACATCCGCAGACGGTGCGGCCGCTGCTGGCGCCGATGGTCGAAGGCGCCGCCGAAGCACGACTGGGCGAATTGCCGGAAACGTCCCGCGAGCGTCTGCGGGCGATGTCCGCAGCCACCGACAATGTCGGACTGTTCTTCGGCGAGGACGTCTTCATCGCCTTCGGCGCGGTGCTGCTGATGCAGGGCTTCCTCGCCGAAAGCGGCATCGAGCTGGAGCCGTTGCACATCGCGTTGTGGGCCTTGCCGACGGCGATCTGTGCCTTTGCCATCCATGCCACCCGTCTGTTGCGCCTGGATCGCCGGCTCGCCCGCGAGGCGGCGGCGCTGGCGGCACGCGAAACCGCGACCCTCGACATGAGAACGACGCCATGATCAGCCTGCAGTGGATCTATTGGCTGACCGGCGGTTATGTCGCCTGGGTGGCGCTGCTCGGCTCGCGGGATCGCGGCAATCCGCGCCGCTGGGCGAGTGCGCTGTTCTGGGGTTTGCTGGCGCTGATGCTGCTCGCCGCCGACCGTCTTCCGCCAGTGGTGGTCGGCGGCGTCGTGGTGGTGCTGGCGTGTCTGGCGGGCTTCGGCGGTCTCGGGCACGGTCGTTATGGCGAGAGCAGCGCCGAGGAGAAATCCGCGGAAGCCGCACGTCTCGGCAATCGATTGTTCTGGCCTGCATTGCTGATCCCCGCCATCGCCGTGCTGGTCGCGGTGCCGCTGGCGAACCTGGAAATCGCCGGTGTGCGCGTGTTCGGCCGCGAACACACGACGCTGGTCGGCCTCGGCCTGGCCTGCCTGATTGCGACGGTCGTCGCCTGCCTGCTGACACGCCAGTCGGTCGCCTCGGCCATCGAGCAGTCGCGCCGGCTGATCGACGCCATCGGCTGGGCCGCGCTGCTGCCGCTGCTGCTGGCCACGCTCGGCAGCGTTTTCGCCGCCGCCGGCGTGGGCGAGGCGGTCGCCGGGCTTGCCACCCAGGCGATTCCGGTCGACAACCGCTTCGTGGTGGTGTTGGCCTACTGCCTGGGCATGCTGGTGTTCACCATGATCATGGGCAATGCCTTTGCCGCGTTTCCGGTGATGACGGCCGGCATCGGGCTGCCGCTGCTGGTCAACGTGCATGGTGCCGATCCGGCTTCGATGGCGGCGATCGGCATGCTTTCCGGCTACTGCGGCACCTTGCTGACGCCGATGGCCGCGAATTTCAACCTCGTTCCCGCGGCGCTGCTTGAACTGAAGGATGCCAATGGCGTGATCCGGCAGCAGGTGGGGACGGCGTTGCCCTTGTTCGCCTGCAATGTCCTGCTGATGTACGTGATCATTTTCCGATGACCACGCCTGCGCCGACGGTCCTGCTCGTCGCCTTCTCGCCCTTTGGTGGCGAGACGGTCAATCCCGGCTGGCTGGCAGTCAAGGCGCTGCACGGCCGACGCATCGCCGGGCATCGCGTTGTCGCGCGCGAGTTGCCCGTGGAATTCGGGGTGTCGCTGAAGCGGCTGCGCGTGCTGCTGCGTGAGCACAAGCCGGCACTGGTGATCGCCGTCGGCCAGGCGGGAGGCCGCCCGGCGCTGTCACTGGAACGCGTCGCCATCAATGTCGACGATGCCCGGATTCCCGACAATGCCGGACGTCAGCCGGTCGATGTCCCGGTCATCGCCGATGGACCAGCGGCCTACTTCAGCACGCTGCCCCTCAAGGCGATGCGGGCTGCCGTCAGTGCTGCCGGCATTCCCGTCGAGGTGTCGCAGACGGCCGGCACCTTTGTCTGCAACCACGTCTTCTACGGCCTCATGCACGCGCTGCGGCGCAGCCGGCGCATCCGCGCCGGTTTCATCCATGTGCCCTACGCGACGGAACAGGTGGCCGGTCGCCCGGGCGTGCCTTCACTGCCTGTCGACGCCATGAGCAAAGGGCTGCGCATCGCCATCGCCACGGCCTTGCGTACGCAGGCCGACCTCGCCGTCAGCGCCGGCGCCGAACACTGAAGCCGCCGTCCGCTGTGCGCGCAGGCGTCTGCCCGCCGCAACTGCGATGCCCTTCCGCTCAGTGGCTGGCGTCGTCGCGCAGGAAGATCTCCTCAATGGACTGGCCGAAGACATCGGCAATGCGGAAGGCCAGTGGCAGGCTGGGATCGTATCGGCCGGTCTCGATGGCATTGATGCTCTGGCGCGAGATCGCCAGCCGCTCGGCCAGGTCGGACTGGCTCCATCCGCGTTCGGCGCGCAGGACTTTCAGGCGATTGTTCATGCGTCCTCGCGGGCCTGCCTGCAGGCACCCATCGCGCCGCTGAAGCAACTGCCGATGCCCAGCCCGAGATACCAGAGCACCACGAGGTAGAACGCGTCCACCCTGGGCACCAGGTCGAACATCTCGAGGAAGCCCCAGAGGGTCGCGATCGTGAGCGTGAATCCGGTGGCGATCAGTGATTGCCGGACCAGCAGCATGCGCTGGTACTCATCGGCTTCCTCGACCAGCAGACGACCGAAAGCCCAGAACACGCTGGCGACGCAGAGGCCGGGCAACAGGGCGAGCAGCCAGGCGAGCGGGCCGGTGATGTTGCCATGGCGCAGGAAGGTCACGGCCAGCGACAGGGTGACCAGGTAGCCGGCCATGCCGGCGGCGAGGCGGAGGGTGTATCGGCGCTTGGCCGGGCTCATGCGTGTTGCCATGGAAATGCTCCTTGTCAAAATGTAAAGCGAGCTTTCCATACTGCGGCGGGTATGTCAAGCGACCTTTACTTGTTCGGCGTATACCCGCCCGGTGGGACGGTTGCCGTCGTGTACCGGCCGGGGCATCACGATGCACAGACACGCCGCACCGGCCCGGACGCCGGCACCGGCGCGCCCTCGACGTCGCCAGGACCGGATCGCCACAGGCGTGCGCTAAGCCAGTGCCGGGCAGCCACGTGCACCAGCGCCATACGATGGGCAACGAGGAAAAGCGATCGCCAACGGCGCGGTGCCGTCAGCGATGGCGGGACGCGCAGCCGGCACCGGTTCTGCGCGCCACGGCAGGAAGGACGGCCCGCCTTCAGCGACGGTCGCCCCCGTTCGCCAGAATGCTTTCCAGCGCAGTGGCAAGACGTGCCGCGGCGACGACTAGTCGTTGTTCGACGAGTGGATAGTGCCGCTCGACGTAACCGGCAGGCAGCTTGCCGGGTCGTGGCGGATAGATGCCGGAATGGCCGATCAGGCGGCAGGATTCCTCGGCCCAGCGCACCGGTGCGTGTTCGGACCACACGCCGATATCGCCGTTGACGGGAGCGCGATCGGACAGGTGCTCCACCTGTTGCCGCCAGTCCCGCTGGGCGGAACGCAGGATGCCGCCGTCCCACAGCGCGTGCAGGTTGCTGCCGCGGCCGATATAGAACACCTGGAAAGTATTGCCACCGCGGTCGTCGCCATGGCCTGCATGCAGCGGCTGATGGATGTCGCCGGCGAAATGCACGAAAAAACGCAGGGCCAACACACGTTCGTGGCGGGTCAGTGTGCGGTCGCCCAGGCGCTGCGCCTGGACGCGCAGCGCTGCGACGATGCAGCGACCGTCGGGGCAATCGCGGGCGGCATCGTAGCGGCAGCTTGCACGCGGGAAATTCACGTAGTGCCAGCGGCTGGTGTGCCGCCACGCCTGCTCGTCCCGGATGTCGTCCGCCCAGTTGGCGAGGCCGGCGAGGCCTTCCGCTGCCTCGGCGCCCAGCAGTTGATGCACCGCGGCGCGCGTCGGCGGCGTCAGTTGCCGCTCGGCCAGCGCGGCGACGATGCGATGACCATCCGGCCCGAAGGCCTGTGCGCCGGCACTGCCGAGCAATGCGGACAGGGCGAAGATCGAGGCGAAGACGAGGCGGCGAGATCGGACTGTCATCGGCTGCGGCGTGTGGGTGGGGCAGGTGCCTTCATTGTCGCCCAAGCCCGAACCATTCCGCGTCGGATCGCAGTCGCCCTGCGAACACGGGCATTGCCGGTGGACTGCGGGCAGCGGGCGGCGAGGTTCGGTCAGGGCGAACGCCGCAGGCAATACGCCGGATACGCTGCGCCGTGCGGCTTGCCGCGCAGAAAGGCAAACGCGAATCCAGCGCAGGGGTGTCGCGCCTGATCGTCGATCTTCGACGGCGCCGTGAGTGTCGATTCGAACCGGTGCAGATGACGCCGCCTTCGCCTACAGCCAACCCTTGCGCTTGAAATACCAGAGCGGCAGCACCGCCGACAACAGCATCGCGCCGATTGCCAGCGGATAGCCCAGGGTCCATTCCAGTTCCGGCATGTGCCGGAAATTCATGCCGTAGATGCTGGCGATCAGCGTTGGCGGCAGGAACGCTGCGGCGGCGACGGAAAAGATCTTGATGGTCTTGGTCTGCTCGATGTTGATGCGACCCAGCGTGGCGTCGAGCAGGAACTGGATCTTGCTGGTCTGGAAGTCCGTGTGGTCGCCCAGCGAGGCCAGGTCGCGACCCAGGGTGCGGATGCGTTCGCGCACGCCCTCGTCGCGGATGTAGCCGTTCTGCGGATGTCCGAACCAGGTCAGCAGGCGCAGGCAGGCGCCGATCGATTCGCGCAGTTTCGAGGTCAGCTCGCCGCAGCGGCCGGTGGCTTTCAACAGCACTTCCAGCGGTCGTTCGTCTGCAAGTTCGTCGGCGTGGAACACTTCGTTGGAGATGCGATCGGCATCGCCGCTGATGAGTTCCAGTACGTCGGCGAAGCGGTCGACGATGGTTTCCAGCAGGCTGAGGAAAATGCCGTGCGGATGCGTGTCGGGCAGGTTCGACCGATGCGCCTGCTGGGCAAACAGTCGGAAGGCCTTGGGATCGGTGTGGCGCAGGGTGACGAAGACGCCAGGCGCGACGATGAAGGTGACCGGTGCGCTGACCGGATCGCCGGCCTCGACCTGCGCGACCAGCGGCGCGGTCATGAACAGGGCGCCATCCTCCGAATACAGCCGGCTCGATGCCTCGATCTCCTGCATTTCCGCCAGCGTCGGAATCGCCAGTCCCGTATGCGCCTCGACCCGCTGGCGCTCTTCCTCGTCCGGCGAGTTCAGGTCGATCCACATCATGTTGGGTGCATCCAGCGCGGCGGTGTCCGACGAAGGACTCAGGCGACCGTGTTCTTCGAGATAGCAGGTGAGCATCGATGGGCGCCTGGGGCAATCCGCGCAAGCCGCGTCGTGACATTATTGCCCGGCCCGCGAGCGACGAGGAGCAGCCGGGGCGTCACGTATTCAGCCTCAGATCCGTCACTTCCCGTCTTTCCGCAAGGATGTCTTTGATGCCGCCATCGGTCGCCACCCGTTTCCTTGGCCTGCTCCTCATCCTGCAACTGGCCGCGTCCGGGGGTGCGGCGGCAGCAGGCGAAGCCGCACTGCGCGATGCTTTCGCTGCGACGCTGCAGGAGGCCGGCGTGCCCGGTGGTGCCTATGCGGTCGTGGGTGACGGCCGGATCAGCGAAACGGTCACCTACGGGGTCCGGCGCCTCGGCGAGCCGGCGGTCATCTCGCCCGACACCGTGTTCCGGATCGCCTCCCTGTCGAAGACGTTCGCGGCGCAGCTGGGCGCCATGCTGGTCAGCGAGGGGAAACTGCACTGGACTTTGCCGGTCAGCGACTTCGCACCGGACTTCCGCCTCAAGCGCGGCGGGCAGACCGCCGCCTTGCAGCTGCAGCACCTGCTCGGGCAATCCACCGGCGTCGTGCCCAATGCCTATGACAACCTGCTTGAGGCCAATGTGCCGCTGGCGCGCATCCTGCCGCAGTTCGCGGTCCTGGAGCCGGTGTGCCCGACCGGGCGCTGCTACACCTACCAGAACATCCTTTTCTCGCTGGTCCAGCCCGCCTACGAAAAGGCGACGGGCCTGTCCTACGAGGCGCTGATTGACGACCGTCTGTTGAAGCCGCTGGGCATGACGCGTTCGTCGCTGGGTCGCGACGCGTATCTCGCCGAGGACGATCGCGCCTGGCCGCATATCCGCAAGGGTGGGGTCTGGCGGGCGACCGAAGTCGCGCCCGGCTATTACCAGGTGCCGCCGGCCGCCGGCATCAACGCCAGCGTCACCGACATGGCGCGCTGGCTGATGGCGCAGATGGGTTCGCATCCGGAGGTGGTCACGGCGGAACAGGTCGCCGAGTTGGTACGGCCGCGCGTCGCCACGCCGCGGGAGCTGCGCCGGCGCGGCTGGAACGGACTGCTCAGCGATGCCCACTACGGGCTGGGCTGGCGCATCTACGAAGTGGGCGGCGAAGTGATCGTCATGCACAGCGGCTGGGTCAGTGGCTTCGTCGCCGACATCAGTTATTCGCCGCGGCATCGCACCGGTCTGGTCGTGCTGCTCAATGGTGAAAGCCGCCACATCAACGACTTCACCAGCCAGTTCTGGCGACGGACACTTGCCGTGCCTGCTCCGGCCGCGCCGGAGAAGGCAGGAGGGGTCGCACCCTGACGGCCCGGGGTCCGGGGCCGAGGTCCGCGGCCGCCGTCCGCAAGCCGGCCTCGCAGGGACGATCCACGGCATGCACCGCACAGGCGGAAGCGTCGCGGGCGGGCGAACCGGCCCTGCCCGGCAATACGGGCTAAAATGACGGCCCCGTTTCTCCCCGTCCGCTTGCAGGAGTTCCGACATGACCGTCAAGGTCGCCATCAACGGCTATGGCCGCATTGGCCGCAACATTCTTCGCGCGCTGTACGAGTCCGGTCGCACCGGTGAAATCCGGATCGTTGCGATCAACGATCTGGGCGATGCCGAAACCAATGCGCACCTGACGCGCTACGACACCGCGCACGGGAAGTTTCCCGGCGAAGTGTCGGTCGACGGCGGCGATCTGGTCGTCAACGGCGACCGCATCAAGGTCTGTGCCGAGCGCGATCCGTCGAAGCTGCCCTGGGGCGAGCTCGGCGTCGACGTGGTGCTGGAGTGCACCGGCCTGTTCACCAGCAAGGCCAAGGCTTCCGCGCACATCGCTGCCGGTGCGAAGAAGGTGATCATCTCGGCGCCGGGTGGATCGGACGTCGATGCGACGGTCGTCTATGGCGTCAACCACGGCACGCTGAAGGCGTCGCACGAGGTGATCTCCAACGCGTCGTGCACGACCAACTGCCTGGCGCCGCTGGCGCAGGTGCTGCACGAGAAGATCGGCATCGTCCATGGCCTGATGACGACGATCCATGCCTATACCAACGACCAGGTGCTGACCGACGTCTACCACAGCGACCTGCGCCGCGCGCGCAGCGCCACGCAGTCGCAGATTCCGACCAAGACCGGCGCTGCCGCGGCGGTCGGCCTGGTGCTGCCGGAACTCAACGGCAAGCTGGATGGTTTCGCGATGCGCGTGCCGACCATCAACGTGTCGGTCGTGGACCTGACCTTCGTCGCGGCGCGCGCGACCAGCAAGGACGAGATCGATGCCGCCGTCCGTGAGGCCGCCGAGGGGCGTCTCAAGGGCATTCTCGGCTTCAACAATGGTCCGCTGGTCTCCGTCGATTTCAACCACGATCCGCGCAGCTCGATCTACGATGCGACGCTGACGAAGATCACCGACGGCACCCTGGTCAAGGTGCTGAGCTGGTACGACAACGAGTGGGGTTTCTCCAACCGCATGCTCGACACCACGCTGGCGCTGGTCAACGCGAAGTAATCCGACGCACAGGCGGCGCCCGCGTCACGGCGGGCGCTGCCGGGTGCAATGCATTGCCGCGCGCGCGCAGATCGCCGCGCTGACGGCGGCCCCGGACGCCTGCGTGGCCGGGGTTCCTGCCGCGCAGGGTCTGTCGCGCCGGTTTCCGGGTTGCGCGCCTTGGCAACGATGCACGCATCCCCTCGGGCATGTCCCAGGCATGACGCTGAGGTGGAACGTCCAGTCCCGGATCAGGGGCGAGGCCGTCGCGCTTGGTGACCGGGGCGGTGCCTGGATCCCACCGGGCGCGATCACCGTGGATCGCGCGGTCGACCCGGCGCTCCCGCGACCACGCCGTCCCACTGGCTTCGGCACGTCACGACGGGTCGGGATCGTGGCTCGTCGCCGGTCCCGTCCGACCACGACGGCCGGGTTTGCTGGATGGGGACGGGAGTCCCGCACTTGACGCTTCCGTCGCCACGACCGCTAAACTCGGACGTTTCCCCATCGGGACTCACGTCATGGCCCAGCCCGGCTCGCCGGAAATGCCGACGTTGCGCGTCATCGATCCGCGTCGGGCGCGCCGCGGTCGGCAGATCCTGGTCGCCGTCTGGCTCGGGAGCGTTGCCCTTGCTTTCGTGATCGGCCGCTACGTGCTGCTGCCCGGTGCCGACACCTTGAATGCGCGTCTTGCCGAAAGCCAAGCCGCGTTGTCGGAACACCGTCAACGACTGGCCGAGGTCGAGCAGCGGCTGGCGAATGTCGAGCGTGCCGAGCAGATCGCGCGGCTCGGCAACGAGAACGTCCAGCAGACGCTGGCCGCCAAGGATGCGGAGCTGGCCGAGGTCAGGCGCGAGATCACGCTCTACAAACGGCTGATAGGGCCGCAGGCCGAGCGTCATCCGCTGTCGGTCCAGGAACTCGGGCTGCGTGAAGACGATGCGGGTTTCGCCTTCAGCGCCCTGCTCACCCAGACGCAGGACGTGCGCCGTGGCAGTGAAGGCCGATTGACCGTGTCGGTGGAAGGCCAGCGCGAAGGCCGACCGGAACGGCTGCCGTGGAGCAGCCTGGTGCCGAGCGCCATCGCCGAGGGGCTGGCCTACGACTTCCGCTATTTCCAGCGTGTCGAAGGACGCATTATCCTGCCGGATGGATTCCTGCCGCACACCCTGCACGTGCATCTGCGCGGCAGGAACGGTGAATCGGTACAGCGCAGCCTGCCGTGGCAGCAGGCGATGACCCAGGGGACGCATTGAGCATGTTCAGTGGCAGCAAGAAAGGCGAGCGACCGGCCAACGGCGCAGTGGACACGTTGATCGGCCGCAACACCAGTGTCGAAGGGGGACTGCATTTCATCGGCGGCCTCTATATCGATGGACGCGTGAACGGCTCGGTGACGGCCGATGCCGGCGGCGACGCCATGCTGTCGATCAGTGAGCACGGCGAGATCGAGGGTGAAGTGCGCGTTCCGCATGTCGTGGTCAATGGTCGCCTGATCGGCGACATCCTCGATGCCCAGAAGGTCGAACTGCTGCCCAGCGCGCGCGTGCAGGGCAATATCCATTACAAGGTGCTGCAGATGGCTGCGGGCGCGGCGGTGACCGGGAAGCTGGTGCAGGAGCGCGATGAGCCGGCGCGCCTGAATGGTCCGGGCCACGCGGCGGACGAGGCTTGATCCGACGTCGCCCCGCCCCGATATAGTGGCGGTCATGGATACCCAGGCCACACCCAGCTATCACGACGGCGCCGCCCTGGCGGTCAGCGCAGCGGCGGCGAGCAAGGTCGGTGAACTGATCCGCGAGGAAGGCAATCCCGGCCTCAAGCTGCGCGTCTATATCACCGGCGGCGGCTGTTCCGGCTTCCAGTACGGTTTCGCCTTCGAAGAGGATCGTGCCGACGACGACCTGGCCGTCCAGAGTGGCGGCATCACCGTGTTGGTCGACCCGCTCAGCCTGCAGTACCTGCACGGCGCGGAAATCGACTACAGCGAGAACCTGGGCGGCGCCCAGTTCGTGATCCGCAACCCGAACGCCAAGACCACCTGCGGCTGCGGCTCCTCGTTCACGGCCTGAAATGGGCCCCGTGCGAGCCGGTACGCCCGCGCCCGGTTACGCCTTTGCGGCGGCATCCTTCGATCGCGGCGTCGATCTGCGCGAGCAGCATGAGCGACTGCAGGCGCTTGCGGCCGAGTCCGGCAGCCGCTGGCTGTTGTTGCGCGATGATGGTGCCGCGCCGATCCTGGAAGGCCGCACGCTGGACTGGCAAGCCGGCTGCGAAGCGCACAGCCGCCGTGACTGGGTGTTTCTGGGCCAGCAGAACGGTCAATCCCTGTTCGCCGCCCTGGCGGACGATCCTGTTGACGGCGCATTGGCCGGTTGGCTGGACCTGCGCAGCGCCGCTGCAGCGCTCGAGGCCGGCGAGGCGGGACTGCTGGCCTATGCGCGCGCGCTGTGCGTCTGGCGCAGCCTGCACAGGCACTGCGGCCGCTGCGGAACGCCCCATCGCGCCGAGGCCGGCGGACATCGCCTGCGTTGCCCGGCCTGCGGCAACACCTCCTTCCCGCGCACCGACCCGGCGGTGATCTTCCTCGTCCGGTATCGCGATCGCTGCCTGCTGGGTCGCCAGACCGGCTGGCCGTCCGGACGCTACTCCACGCTCGCCGGTTTCGTCGAACCGGGTGAAACGCTGGAGGCCGCGGTGGTACGGGAAGCCCACGAGGAAGCGGGCGTGGTGGTCGACGACTGCCGTTACGTCGGATCGCAGCCCTGGCCCTTCCCGGCTTCGCTGATGCTCGGCTTCGAGGCGCAGGCGATCGAGACCAGCATCCGTCTCGGCGATGAACTCGAGGACGCGCGCTGGTTCGACCGCGGGCAGCTTCTTTCGGCCGTGGACGCCGGGGACGTGCGCCTGCCGCCACGCCTGTCGATTTCGCGGTGGCTGATCGAGCGCTGGCTGGCCGACGGCGACGTGGCGCAGATCGACCCGCAGGCTTGACCGGACCGGCTGTCGCGTCGGCACCGGCGTCGGCGTTGGCCTTTTCCGCCGATGCGGCAGTGCCGGCACGCCGCCGCAGGTGTTCGCGATAGAATCGCGCGTCTACGACGGCCGCGGATGTCGCCATGACGTACGTTCTTGTCACCATCCTGCTTGTGCAGGTCCTGAGTCATTTCGCGCCCGACCTGGCGCAGCTGCGGCGCTTCGACTGGTTCGCGGCCTGGGCCGCCTGGCTGTCGCGCCGGATCGATGCCGAGGCCTGGCACAACGGCTATACGGTGCTGGCGTTGATCGCTCTGCCTCTGCTCGTGGTCGGCGTGCTGCAGGCGCTGCTTGCCGAACCCATGTATGGTCTCGCCGGGTTCCTGTTTGCGGTTCTGGTGCTGTTCTATTCCTGGGGGCCGCGCGACCTGGATCGCGACGTCGAGGCCGCCGCATCGGCCGACGTCCTTGACCGCCCGCAGGTGATGCGTGCGACGTTCGGCCTGGGTGCACCGGCCTCCGCGTCAGCCGCCGCCGGCCTGGTCGGCCGGGCGGCGCAGCGGCGCTGGTTCGGCCCGATGCTGTGGTTCGTCATCCTTGGCCCGTTTGGCGCGTTGCTGTACCGGTTGGCCGATCTCGTCGCCCATGAAGGCGGCGACATCCTGGCGCCGGCGCACCAGGCGGTGGCGGCCCGCCTGCAGGCGATCCTGGACTGGCCGGTCGCGGCGCTGATCGGTCTGGGAACCGCCATCTCCACCGACTTCGACACGGTGTTCCATGCCTGGCGCCGGCGTCTGGCGCAGACGGGTGGACCCTTCGTCTTCGACTCGCTGCTGGTGCCGGTCGTCGTCGCGGCGGGGGTCAAGGCCGACCTCGAGGAAGAGGGGCTTGCCGAAGACGAACTCGGCTACGCCGACGCCGACCTGGTGCTGCGCGACGCGCTCAATGTCGTCTGGCGCGTACTGATCGTCTGGATGGCCATCCTGGCCCTGGTGGCGCTGGTCAGCCTGCTGGCCTGAGCCGGCAGCGACGCTCTGCCGCTGTCGCGGACAGAGCGCATCCCGCCTTGATCCGCCAATCACCGGGTCATGGTTCGAAGTCGTCGGCGAAGATGAGGTCCTCGCTGTAAATCCACACCTGGCCGCGGCGGCCGGTGATCAGGCCGCCGGTGTGTGGGTAGCCCACCGCCAGGCGGCGGCCTCCGAAGGACAGGCTGGTGCCGAAGTGGC